>NZ_JBWKNQ010000012.1:0-220119 GCF_059415645.1 Variovorax sp. GW821-FHT10B04 | reverse complement strand
ACTACTCAATGACCACACTCGACCGCACCGATCAAGATAGTTGACGCTGACCGCTCAGAATAGTTGACGCCGGGCAGAGGCTCTCCAGCCGGCAGGTTGCTGCGATCTACGATATTCGCAATCCGAACCAGGTTGTCGTATGGCGGCGCGCCTTCGATGGCGGCGGTGCCGCGGCACTCGAGGGCAGCAGAAAGGCGCATTCTATGAAGGCTGGCAAGCAGAATTCAGAGCTGCCGGACACGGACAGCGCCAGCTCGAACCGTGCGTTGCGTGAAGAAGTTGAACGACTGCGCGCGGAGGTAGTGGGCTTCCCCCGGTTTCCCGGACACATGGAATGACATGATGTGTTTAGGAGGCAGACATGCCAAGGACGAGAAGAACGTTTACGGACGAGTTCAAGCGGGAAGCTGTGAAGCTGGTCAAGCATCCCGGAGCGAAGGTCACGCACATTGCGCGGGACCTCGGCATCGAGCAGAGCGTGCTGCGTCGGTGGGTCAGCCAGGAGCATGGAGGTGTGCTCGACATGCGACCCAACAAGCCATTGCGCAGCGAGTCGGCATCTGAGGTCGAGCGCCTTCAACGGGAGCTCCGTCGGGTCACCACGGAGCGCGACATCCTAAAAAAAGCGCTCGGCTACTTTGCAAGGGACCCGCAGTGAAGTACGCCTTTATCGTTCGCCATCGCGACGTGTGGCCCACGCGGGTCATGTGCCGGGCAATGAACGTTTCGGCCAGCGGGTTCTATGAATGGTTCGGTCGTGCCGCCAGCGAGCACAGCCAGACCGATGCGAGGCTCACACGCAGCATTCGGGAGAGCTTCGAGCTCAGCGACCGCACCTACGGCAGCCCGCGTATATGGCACGACCTGAAGGCTGCGGGCGAACACTGTGGAGTCAACCGCGTCGCACGCCTGATGAAGGCAGCAAACCTGCAAGCCAGGCGCAAGCGCCGCAGGCTTCCTGGAGACACCGCGAGCAGGCTGGAGAACCACATTGCGCCGAACCACCTGCAGCGCGAGTTCGGGGCGCTGAAGCCCAACCAGAAGTGGGTTGCAGACTTCACTTACATCTGGACGGCAGAGGGCTGGCTCTATGCCGCAGCGGTGATGGACCTGTACTCGCGCCGCATTGTGGGCTGGTCGATGAGCGACACCATGCAGGCTCGAATGGTGAGCGATGCGCTGCTGATGGCCTTGTGGCGAAGAGGCAAACCGGCTGCGCTGATGCACCATTCGGACCAGGGCAGCCAGTACACCAGCGACGAGTTCCAGCAGTTGTTGAAGAGCCAAAACATCATCTGCAGCATGAGCCGGCGCGGTGAATGCTGGGACAACGCGGCGATGGAAAGCTTCTTCTCGACGCTGAAGACCGAGCGCTGCGCTCGCACGGTCTACCGGACCAGGGAGCAGGCCAGAGCCGATGTCTTCGACTACATCGAGCGGTTCTACAACCCGTTGAGGAAACACTCAAAATTGAACTACCTCAGCCCGGTTCAATTCGAGGAGCGGCAGCGCTTAAAGGGCTAGGCAAAGCGTCCGGGAAACCGGGGGAAGCCCAGTTAGCCTTCTGCATCCTTGAGCAGTTCGAGAAGATTTGCTTCGGGAACTGCCCCGATCACATGATCTTCAGTGCAGCCCTTCGGCCACTGGTGCAGCCGCCCTTTGAGCTTTTCCTTCAGCTTCTTCCAACGCTCCGGGGCTGTGCCCTCGTCGTCTGCCAGGCCTGCAAACAGCAAGCCGGAAGATGCGAGCGTCTCGAGAAGATCCAAGGTCGCACCGTTACCCTGACCATCGCAGACTCGCACCCCGTGGTCGAGCGGGTTCCCCCCGAAAGCTTTTTCCAGCAGGTACTGCAAAAAGCCAACCTCGGTGGGCCCTTCAGCAATGACGGCCACGCGCGCCAGGAACGTCTCAGGATCTCGCTTTTGCTGCGGCCCGATCTTTTCCCGAGGAAGTGCACCGATGGAGCCCAGGCTGTCCAGATACCAAAGGTGTGCGTCCTCCGCGCAGGAGATTGCAACAGGGCTGTGCGTCGTGAGGAAGATCTGCCCGTGTTGACCGGCCAGGATGTTGATGAGCTTGCGCAAACGGTAAGGCTCCAACCCGCGCTCGATCTCATCGATGAGCGTGACACTTGCCTCCTTGTCCGTTGCTGATGCAATTTCGAGCGCGGCCATCCGTCTGGTACCCGCGCCCCAACTGCTCAATGGCAATGCCACCCCATTCTTGGTCGCCATCAGGCCGATGAGCGCGCCGATGGACAACCCCTGGCTGGTCGTGAGACCAAGTTTCAAATCGCTGGGAAGCGCAGCACCAGCCATGCGCACATCCAGCGATTTGATCGCTTCCTTGCCTTTGTCATTGAGCGAGTCATGCAAATTGAGCCCTGCAACCTCCTTGCCAATACGCGCCCGCAAGGCGTTGTCTGCCAACAGCCGATCCAGCGCGGATCCATAGACAAGGCGCAGATCGCGGTCGTTGCGCTCATCAGCGCTCATTCGGACCAGGCCTATACGCCGGCGAACGGCCGTGGAGAAATGGTCGAACTCGTCGTTGGGTTGCATGACCTCCCAAGCCAGCTCCAGCTCCGTGGTCCCCCGTACACGCACGCGATACACCGGCTCGCCGGGCGCCGGCTGATCGCCCTCCACGTCGGCCGATGGCGCAACAGCGTCTTTCCCGTTCCAGGCCCACGGCCAGGCAAAGGTATTCTGAGAACCTATGCCGGTTGGGTCGGGAAGCGTCATCACAGCCTCAATGACGAACTCCTGCGCACTGTCCCGGGCCCAGTAGTCGGCCTCGGAGATGACCGCCGTGTTCGACGGCGAAAGCAACAGCGCAATCGCTTCGAGGACGGTAGTTTTTCCAACGTCACCGCCCCCAAGGATGACATTCATGCCCTCCGCAGGTAGCCATGTCAGAGACTGGATGCCTCTGAAACGATGAATGCTCAATTTGCGGATCTGTGTGGTTAAAACCACTGTCACCCTCTCAGTTCCAAAGGCTCAGCCAGGCGTCTACCTACCCAAACACGTCTTATTGCCACTGATCCAGGCTGCGCTCGCCCAAGTCTTCTCGAATTTTCGTACACAGGTGGAGCCGAAACTATCAACCGTTTCGAACTTGTTGGCGATGAAGCTGTATCCCACCATGCCAGAGTCATGCGCCAACAAGGGCCGGCAGTCCTCCGCAAGCGCCTCAACCCCACCGGGTAGTCGCGAATACAGTAGTAGATGTCATAGGCGGCTGATCTTCAAGGATCGGGTCAAGTTCGACTGATTCAGCGCGTCGCGCACGATAAGCTTGCCCTGGATACCGCCCCCGCCTCCGCACAGCCTCGCCATCCAAGGCTCCCCCTGGTCACGACCACGCGAGACTCGAGCCCGGCGTTCGTTAATGGCTCGTTGTCACGTAGTGCTGCCCGACATCGCCGCGGGCTGCACGCTGACGCCGTGGCGCTGTAGTGGACCATCGACGCCTATCTGCCGCCGCCTTGCTGCTCTTCGGCGGCGCCGCAGGCGACCGACCATTAAGGACTGCGGCGCATCTTGGGGCATAGCCATCATCGCGCTCGCATCGGTGGCTTATGCCCTGGCGCCTCGCCGGCCGGCGCTGCTAGCCTCTCACGGACTACAGGGGTGGGTGCTGCGCTGCTGATGCCCAATTCGCTGGCCATCCTGGGCGCCGCGCTTTCCAACGAGGCCCGCGGCCATGCCATCGGCAACCTTGGCGGCGGTCGGGCCGCCGCTGGGCGGCTGGCTGGCGGTCAATCTTTCCGCTGAGCCTGCCGCTGGCCTTGGCGGCCTGGTGGCTGGGTCATGCACAGCTCAACACCCTCCCTCCAGGTGCACAAGTGGGTAACCTCGACTCGATCTCCTGCAAACGGTCGCTCTTTCTCCGAAAGGGCCACGCGGCACGGTAGGTGAGCCGCGGCGCCGAATCGGGATCATCCGCACTACCTTCACCTGCCAGCGTTGATCCTAGCGATGGCAGAGCGCCAACTTACATCTAACCGTGCAACTCATCATGCTCAGTTTGGGTTGTTTCCTTGCCAATACGCAACTCAGTCAAATTCTGGCAACGATCTGGCAATGAGACTCTAGTATGAAAAAAAGCACTTAGGCATTTCTGCGCTAAGTGCTTGATTTACAACTAAATTTTGGTGGGACGTGCGGGGGTCGAACCCACGACAAACGGATTAAAAGTCCGCTGCTCTACCAACTGAGCTAACGTCCCATCTTTTTTCTTCGATCTTGCAGGCGTCGAATCCTGCAAAGCCTTTGATTATAGCGTGCTATCTGTAGAAATTCGGTCCAAGACCCATCCAGATGCGCATTGCCCAAAAGTTGCAGTCACCGCGACAACCGAGCCATAACCGTGGCAGTTGAGTGAGCCATCGCCATCGATCGCGCACGATGCGTCTGGCGGCGCAACGCTTTCCCGGCTGAACACACACGCGACGCCCATCTTCTTCCCGTCACGAGGCGCCCCGTGAAACTTGCGCAGTTTCTGGCGCACCCCGGCCAACAAGGGATCATGCGTGACGGAAGCAAGGTCTTCGATCTCAACCCGATGCGCGTGCCGTTTGCCTCCGGCGGCGCCCACAGTCACGAAAGAGCGATGCGATTCGCGAGCCCACGCAGCCATTGCAAGCTTGGCACTGGCTTGATCACAGGCGTCCACGACCGCTGTCAGCGGTCCATTTTCCCGCTCCGCTGCCGCAACGATGGTCAACCAGTTGCCTGGCTCCACGAAGTCGTCGATCGTCAACACGCGGCACGCGGGATTGATCTGCGAGATGCGATCACGCATCGCCAAGACCTTGGCTTGCCCTATCGTGTCGTTGAGCGCGTGAATCTGACGATTGATATTCGATTCAGCGATGTGATCGAGGTCCACCAACGTCAAACTGGCGATGCCGCTGCGGGCCAGCGCCTCGACAGCCCAGGAACCAACGCCGCCAATACCTGCGACGAGTACGTGCGCGCGCCGGATGCGCCCGGCCCCTATCACGCCATAAAGGCGCTCCAGCCCACCGAAGCGGCGCTCCAGGTCGGCGGCCTCCTCAACGATGTCGTTCACACGCGCGCAAATCGATACTTGTCAGTTGAGACGCGACAGCCGCTCACGACCGGCCTGCGCCGCTTCGGATTGCGGATACGCCTTGGCCAGATCATCCAGCGTGCGACGAGCGGCGCGCGTGTCCTTCAACTCGATCTGGCAATTCGCGATCGACAACACGGCCTCGGGTGCCTTGGCATGGTCCGGAGCCAATGAGAGCATCGAACGGAAGTTCGCGATGGCCTCTGTGTAGTTGCGCGTTGCGTATTGCGCATTACCCAGCCAGAACAGCGCCGACGGGTTGTAGCCGCTGGCAGGGTAACGCTTCACGAAATCGGCAAACGCCGTCTGTGCCTGCGCAAACTGCCCGCTGCGGAAGATGCCCAGCGCCGCATCGAAATCGGCCTTCTCCTGCGGATTGGCAGTGAACTCGCGCCCATCGACAGCTACCTTCGCCGGCTCGTTCTTCTTCAGCCGGTCTTCAAGATCAGTCTGACGCTTCTGCTGGTCAGACAGCGTGCGCGTGAGCTGCTCGTTCTGACCTGTCATTCGCGCCAATTCACCACGCATCGATTCGATCTGATTTTGCAGATCGAGCAGGCTGCGACGGAGTTGACCGTTCTCGTCGGTGATACGCTGCTCCGACTGCGTGCGCATCGTCTCGACTCGCTGGCGAAGATCGAGGATCGCGCGACGCGCCTCGTCATCCTCGAACAGCGCGGCGTTCGCACCCAGAGATGCGCACAGCAAGGCAGCTGCCAGAGCCGCCCCCCGCAGAGAAAGACCGCGTGCCATCAACGGTAGGAAATCTCGGCGCGACGGTTTTGCGCCCACACGGACTCACCGGAGCCAGTGGCTGCGGGCTTTTCCTTGCCAAAGCTCACGGCCTCGATCTGTGCATCGCGCACGCCAAGCAGCGTCAGAGCGCGGCGCACGGCTTCCGAACGCTTCTGGCCCAGCGCCAGGTTGTACTCGCGGCCACCGCGATCGTCGGTATGACCTTCGATCGAGACACGGCGCTGCGGGTTGGCCTTCAGGAAGCGGGCATGACCTTCGATCAGCGACTGGAAGTCAGGCTTGACCGTGTAGCTGTCATAGTCGAAATAGATGATGCGTGCGACACCGACAGGACCAGCCGCATTCTGCGCATTCGGGTCGATCGTGACCGGTGCCACGCCACTGGCCGCGCCACCGGAACCGCCCATCTGGCCGGCGGTGCCCGCGGTGCGGTCGACCACCGGTGTGTCGTTGAGCTTCGTGCCCGACGAACAACCGGCGATCAGGGCCACGATGGCCAGTGAATAAATCGTACGCTTCAACATTTCCATACTCCTCAAGTGAATCATTGCTTTTGAAACGGACCCCAGTCCGGCTCCCTGATATCCCCCGCCTGCCCCGCCAACCGCGCCTTGATCTTTCCATCGAGCGTGGTGGTCATGAGGGCCTCGCGGCCTTGCAGTTGCGTGGCGTAGACGATCAGCTTGCTGTTGGGAGCAAAGCTGGGATTTTCGTCCGCGCTTGTGTCAGTGATAGCCGAGACGTTGCCCGTCGCAAGCTCCATAACGTGTAATTTGAATGCGCCGCCGACACGCGAGATGTAGGCCAACCACCGCCCATCGGCGCTGATGGACGGCGAGATGTTGTAGGAGCCGCTGAATGTCACGCGCGCGGGCGCACCGCCGCTCGCAGGCATCTTGTAGATCTGAGGCGCACCACCACGGTCACTGACGAAGTAGATCGTGCCGCCATCGGAGGAGAACACCGGCTCGGTGTCGATGCTGTTGCTTTGCGTGAGCCGCGTCGGCTCGCCGCCCCCGGCAGGGATCGTGTACAGCTGCGACCCGCCATCGCGGCTGAGCGTCACGGCGAGCGAATTGCCATCGGGCGCCCAGGCCGGCGCACTGTTGGAGCCCCGGAAGTTCGCCAACAGGCGGCGCTGTCCGCTCGCCACGTTGTGCACGTAGACAACCGGCTTGCGCGACTCGAAGGAAACGTAGGCAAGCTGCGAACCATTCGACGACCAGACAGGCGAAATGATCGGCTCGGGGCTTGCGAGCGCAGCTTGCGCGTTCTCCCCATCGGCGTCCGCCACCCACAGAGTGAAGCGGCTGCCGGCCTTGGTCACGTAGGCGATGCGCGTCGAGAAGATGCCCTTGTCGCCGGTGAGCTTCTCATACACATAGTCGGCGATCCGGTGCGACGCAAGGCGCAGGTCGCCTTGGGGCACGGTGTAGCTCTGGCCACCGAGATCCTGTCCGCGCACGACGTCCCAGAGACGGAAGCGCACATCGAACCGGCCATCCGCAAGCCGGGCCACGCTGCCAACCACGAGCGAATCCGCCGTGCGTTGTCGCCACAGGCTCAGATCGGGTCGCGAGGCTTCGTCGAGCGACTGGCCCGACGCGTCGACGCCACGGAACTGACCGCTGCGTTCGAGATCGGCTTGCACGATATCGGAGATCTTCTGCGGCGACGACTCCTGCCCCTTGAAAGGCGCGAGCGCGATCGGCAACTGCGTCAGCCCAACGCCCGACACCTCGACCCTGAACTGGGCCAGCGCCGAAAGCATGGGAGAGGAAGCGATTGCCGCAACGAGCGTGCGGCGGGCAGAGAAGTATGAAGAAGGAGTTGGGGAGGAATCGGTCAACGGCTTGTTCATGCAGTTCGGAGAGGTTTCCGGGACAAAAGTTTCACCGGGCTTGACGAGGGCTACATGTTACACATCGGCCGCAAGCCCTCGTCACAAAAGGTGAGCGCCCTTCACGCCGTCCGGGTTGCAGCCGGAGCGCCCCGTAGAATCCGCCGCCATGCAGCCTTCCTCCGCAGACGAGACCACGCGTCCGCCCCTGACCCGTCGTCTTTCTCGCCTGATGGTCTGGTTCGGTGGATCACGACGCTGGTGGGTACTCGGCGTCGTCACCGCCCTCATCGCAGCACTCACCGAGCCGCTGATGCCGGCCTTGCTCAAGCCTCTGCTCGACCGGGGCTTCACCAAAGGGCAGCTCGCGCTCTGGATGGTGCCGGTGGCGATCATCCTGCTGTTCGCCGTTCGCGGCCTCGCCCAGTTCGTGTCGCAGTACGCGCTGGCGCGCATCGCGAACGAAGGCATGCAGCACCTGCGCAGCGTGCTGTTCCAGCGTCTGCTGGGCGCCGAACTGGGGCTGTTCTCGCGGCAATCGGCGAGCACGTTGTCGAACACCGTCGTCTATGAAGTCCAGACCGGCGCCATGCTGCTGGTGCAGGCCGTGCTGGGCCTGTCGCGCGACGGGTTCACGCTGGTCGCCCTGCTCTTCTACCTGCTCTTCCTCAACTGGAAGCTCACGCTCATCATCGGTGTGCTGGCGCCTGGCGTGGCCTGGATCATGAAGGTGCTGTCGAAGCGGCTCTATCACCTGACACGGCTCGGCCAGAAAGCGACCGATGACCTGGCCTACGTGGTCGAGGAGAACGTGCTGGCCTACCGCATGGTCCGCCTGCACGGCGCCGAGGCCGGACAGGCCGAGCGCTTCGACCGCCTCAGCCAGACGCTCAACCGCCTGGCAGTCAAATCGACCATCGCCTCGGCCGCGATGACACCCGCGACGCAGCTGCTGGCGGCAGTCGCGCTGTCGGTGGTGGTGATGATTGCGTTGTGGCAAAGCGGCGAGCAGGGTCTGACGGTCGGCGGTTTCGTCGCCTACATCACGGCCATGCTGATGCTGATCGCGCCGATCCGTCGGCTCGCCGACATGGCGAACCCCATCACGCGTGGCCTGGCCGCGCTCGAACGCGGCATGTCGCTCATCGACGAGGTCGCGCCGGAGTCGCAGGGAGCGTTTTCGGTTGGGCACGCGCAAGGCAAGATCGAATTGCGCGACGTGCAGGTCAGCTATCGCGGCGAGGACGAAGCGCGCGCGCTCGATCACGTGAATCTGACCATCCGGCCCGGCGAGATCGTGGCTTTCGTCGGCTCGTCAGGTTCCGGGAAGACCACGCTGGTGAACCTGCTGCCGCGCTTCGTGGCGCCGACGGCCGGCCAGATCCTGCTGGACGATCACGACATCGCCGACTGGACCTTGTCCAGCCTGCGCGCACAGTTCGCCATGGTCAGCCAGGACGTGGTGATGCTCAACGACACACTCGCCGCCAACGTGGCGCTCGGCGCCGACGTCGACCGCGAGCGCGTGCTTCAGTGCGTTGCCGCGGCAAACCTGGGGGAACACGTGCAGGGCTTGCCGCAGGGCATCGACACCGTGCTAGGTCACAACGCCACGCAACTGTCGGGCGGCCAGCGGCAACGCCTGGCAATCGCTCGCGCGCTCTACAAGGACGCGCCGATCCTGTTGCTCGACGAAGCAACATCGGCCCTGGACAATGAATCCGAACGGCTCGTGCAGGAGGCACTGAATCGCCTCATGAAAGGCCGTACGACGCTGATCGTCGCGCATCGGCTGTCGACCATCCAGCATGCGGACCGCATCGTCGTGATGGACCATGGCCGCGTGGCAGAAAACGGCACGCATGGCGAACTGATGGCGCTGGACGGCCTTTACGCACGCCTGCAAAGCAACGCCGTGCGCACAGCCCGCCCCGAGCACGAACCCAGCATCTAGCAAGTCAACGGCGCAGGCAGGAAGGGCTCTGGCAGAGCGGCCCGTCAGAGCAGGACGATGTCGTACTGGCCCTGCCCCATCGACGGTTCCGACTGCAGCGAGATCGGCTTGCCGATGAAATCGCTGAGGCCGGCCAGGTGCTGGCTTTCCTCGTCCAGCAGCAACTCGATCACCTGTGGTGTCGAGACGATCCGGAACTCGCGCGGCGTGAACTGCCGGGCCTCGCGCAGGATCTCGCGCATCACGTCATAGGCTGCCGTGCGGGCCGTCTTCACGATGCCCTGGCCGCCACAGGCAACGCAGGGTTCGCACAGCATGTGCGCCAGCGACTCGCGCGTGCGCTTGCGCGTCATCTCGACCAGGCCGAGTGGCGAGAAGCCGCCAGCACTCGTCTTCACGCGATCACGGCCCAGTTGCTTGCGAAACTCGGCCAGCACCTGCTCACGGTGCTCTTCCTTACCCATGTCGATGAAGTCGACGATGATGATTCCGCCCAGATTCCGCAGCCGCAACTGACGCGCGATCGCCTGTGCGGCCTCGAGGTTGGTCTTGAAGATGGTGTCGTCGAAATTGCGCGCACCGACGAAGCCGCCGGTGTTCACGTCGATGGTCGTCAACGCTTCGGTCTGGTCGACCACCAGATAGCCGCCCGACTTCAGGTCGACGCGGCGCCCGAGGGCCTTGACGATCTCCTCGTCGACCGAACACAGGTCGAAGATCGGCCGTTCGCCCTTGTAGTGCTGCAGCTTGCCGGCCGCCTGCGGCATGAACTCCTGTCCGAACTTCAGCAGCACCTCGAACTGCTCACGCGAGTCGATGCGGATCGCCTGGGTCTGCTCGGTCGTCATGTCGCGCAGCACGCGCTGCAGCAGGCTCAGGTCCTGGTGCAGCAGCGACATCGGCGGCAACCGCGACGACTGGTCGCGGATGCGCGACCAGGTCTTGCGCAGGTAGGCGATGTCCTCGGCCAGTTCGGCGTCGCTCGCGTCCTCGCCGTTCGTGCGCAGGATGAAGCCACCGGTATTGGCCGGGACCACACCGCCCGAATCGGCGGCCGCTGCCGCATCGATCAGCGCCTGCATGCGGTTGCGCAACGCGTCGCGCAGATCCGGCGGGATCTTCTGCGACACGCCGATATGGTTGTCCTGCGGCAGAAAGACGAGCAGCCGTCCCGCGATGCTGATCTGCGTCGACAGCCGCGCGCCCTTGGTGCCGATCGGGTCCTTGATCACCTGAACCAGCAACGCCTGGCCTTCGAACACCTGCTTCTCGATCGGCACCTGCGTCCCGCCGTGCCGATGGTCGCGGTCGGGCTGCGCGGCATTCGGCCGCGAGCCCGGCGTGAAGGGCGCCACGATGTCCGCGACATGCAGGAAGGCCGTGCGCTCCAGGCCGATGTCGATGAACGCCGACTGCATGCCGGGCAGCACGCGCGACACCTTGCCGAGGTAGACGTTGCCGACCAAGCCGCGTTCCAGCGTGCGTTCGACGTGCAGCTCCTGGACGGAGCCGTGCTCCACCACCGCGACGCGGGTCTCCTGCGGCGACCAGTTGATCAGGATGTCTTGCATGCGTGTCTCCTTCAGATGCCGCTGCGCTCCAGCAGTTGCGCGGTTTCGAACATCGGAAGTCCCATGATGCCCGAGTAGGAGCCGCTGATGTGCTCGATGAATGCGGCGGCCGCGCCCTGGATGCCATAGGCGCCGGCCTTGCCGAAAGGCTCGCCACCGGCGACATAGGCCGCGATGCGGGCATCGTCCAGGGCGGCAAAACGCACGCGCGACACGCTCAGCGCAGCGTGTCGCTGATCGCCAGCCTGCACGGCGACGGCCGTCAGCACGCGGTGCGTACGGCCGGCCAGCAGCGCCAGCATGCGCTGCGCATCGTTGGCGTCATGGGGTTTGCCGAGAATCTCGCGACCGAAGGCGACGGTCGTGTCGGCGCACAGGATCGGCGCCGGCGGCAAACATTGCCGCGCATGACGCGCAACGGCCGCATCGAGCTTGAGCGCGGTCACCCGCTGCACATAGACGGATGGCGATTCACCAGCGCGCACCTGCTCCAGCGACTCGGCATCTTCGTCCGGTCCTGCAAGCAGAAGGCGATGCGCGACGCCCAGTTGATCCAGCAGTTGCGCCCGGCGCGGACTCTGCGATGCCAGGTAGATGAAGGGCTTCGTCATTCGCGGTGATAAGGATGGCCGGCATTGACGGACCAGGCGCGATAGAGCTGCTCCACCAGAAGCACGCGCGCCATCGCGTGGGGCAAGGTCAGGTCGGACAGGCGAATGCGTTCGTGCGCAGCAGCCTTGAAGGCCGGATCGAGCCCGTCGGGCCCGCCGATCACCAGCGCGACGTCATCGCCCTCGCCCTGCCATGCCTGCAGCCGCGCAGCCAAGGCTTTTGTCGTGAGGTTGGTGCCGCGCTCGTCGAGCACGACGATGCGCATGCCCCTGGCAATCGCACCTTCGATGCGTTCGCGTTCGGCGGCGTAGAGCGTCTCGATCGTCTTGGAACCGCGCGGCTCCGTCTTGACGGCACGCAGTTCGAGCTTGAGTTCGGGCGGGAATCGCTTTGCGTAATCGTCCCAGGCGGTCTGCGCCCAATCGGGCATGCGCTGCCCGACCGCGACCACCAGGAGCTTCATTGGCCGCGCGCGGGCGTCTTGCGGGCAGCCGTCTTCTTGGCGGCGACCTTCTTCGCCGGCGGCTTGCCGACCTTCACGATCGTCGGCTTGGCCGCGGTCTTGGCGGGTGCCTTCTTTGCCGCTACCTTCTTAGCGGGTGCGGCCGAACTCTTGACCGGCGCGCGGCGCGAGCGGGCGGGCCTGGCCTGCTCCTTCTCGGCCCTGGCGGCCTGCTCGGCTTCCTTGATGGCGGTCTTGGCTGCGCTCGCGCGGCGCAGCGACGTCTTGACCGCCGTCTTCTTGGCCGGCTCCTTGTCGGCGACCGGCGCTGCGGCGGGCTTGGCCGCTCCCAGCTTCAGGCGAACCGGCTTGTCGCCCCAGATGTCTTCGAGGTGGTAGTACTGCCGGATCGCCGGCTGCATGATGTGCGCCACCGCCGCGCCGCAGTCGACGATGATCCACTCGCCATTGGTCTCGCCCTCGATCCGCGGCTTGCCGAAGCCGGCTTCGCGGACGGCGTCTCGCACGCTGGCCGCGAGCGCCTTGGTCTGCCGGTTGGACGTGCCCGACGCGACGATCACGCGCTCGAACAGCGGCGAAAGATGCTCGGTGTCGAAAACCTGGATGTCCTGCGCCTTGACGTCTTCGAGCCCGTCGACGATGGCTCGCTGGAGTTTCTGGGTGTCTTTCTTGGCGGCGGCTTCAGAGGTCATCAGGCGGAACGGTAGAGGTGGTGTTGGTCAATATAGCGCGCAACGGCTGGGGGAACCAGCCGGGTGATGTCGTCGCCTCGGGCAGCGCGAGCGCGAATGTCGGTCGCGCTGGTGTCCATCGGCGGAAGGTCGAGCATCTCGAAACGCGCGCCAGCCGGAAGACCAGGCAGCGTTTGAGGATCGAATCGCGCGGAGCTAACCGCGGATTCTAGCCGATAAGCTATTGAAATGATAGCAATGGACAGAATCTCGAGCCAGCCATGCCAGCGCGGAAGCGCCGCCGCCTGGTCCGCACCCATGATCAGCACCAGCTGGGCGGATGGGTTTTCGTTCTGCAGTTCATGCAATGTGTCGAGCGTGTAGGTCGGTCCCGGCCGCTGCACTTCGCGCGGGTCGACCACCACACGCGGCAAGGGGCCGAATGCGCGCTCGGCCATCGCAAGGCGGTGCTCGGGCGCGGTCAGTCCGCGCGTCTTGTGCCAGGCTTGGCCGGTCGGGAAGATGCGCAGTTCGTCCAGCGACAACTGTGCGAGGGCCGCCTCGGCGAGCGCCACGTGGGCGACGTGCGGCGGGTCGAAGGCGCCGCCGAACACGCCAATGCGCATGGGCGAACCCGGCGGGGCCATCAGAGCCATTCGCGCCGCACGATGAAGTCACTGTAGAGCGCGGCTTCGGGCGTGCCTGGTTCGGGCTGCGCCTGGTAGGCCCAGCTTGCGAGCGGCGGCATCGACAGCAGGATCGACTCGGTGCGCCCGCCCGACTGCAGCCCGAAATGCGTGCCGCGGTCCCAGACCAGGTTGAACTCGACATAGCGACCGCGCCGGTAGAGCTGGAACGCGCGCTCGCGTTCGCCATGCGGCATGTCGCGCCGACGTTCGACGATCGGCATGTACGCCGGCAGGAAGGCATCGCCCACGGACTTCAGCATCGAGAAGCTCTTCCCGAATTCGAACTCGGAGAAATCGTCGAAGAAGATGCCGCCGACACCGCGCTGCTCGTTGCGATGCTTCAGGAAGAAATAGTCGTCGCACCACGTCTTGAAGCGCGGGTATTTGTCGGCGCCATAAGGCTTGAGCGCGTCACGGCAGGCGCGATGGAAGTGGGTTGCGTCGTCCTCGAACCCGTAGAACGGCGTCAGGTCCATGCCGCCGCCGAACCAGCAGACCGGTTCGCCGTTTGCCGGCAACGCGGCCAGCATGCGGACGTTCATGTGCACGGTCGGCACGTACGGATTGCGCGGGTGGAAGACCAGCGAAACGCCCATCGCCTCGAAGGCGGCACCGGCCAGTTCGGGCCGGTGCTGCGTCGCGGACGGCGGCAGCCGCGGACCGCTGACCTGGGAGAAACCGCAGCCGGCGCGCTCGAACAGTGCGCCGCCTTCGAGGATGCAGGTCAGGCCGCCGCCCTGGAGCGTTTCGCCGGCGCCTTTCTGCCAGGCGTCGCGCACGAACCGGCCGCCATCGGCGGCCTCGATCGTGTCCACGATGCGCGACTGCAGCCCGCGCAGGTAGTCGCCGACCGCGGACTGGCGCAGATCCATCAGCCGCCGCGCCCCTGCACTGCGCGGAAACCGATGTCCTTGCGGTACTGCACGCCGTCGAACTGCACCCGCGCCGCGACCTCATAGGCGCGCTGCTGAGCCAGCTTCACGCTGTCGGCGAGCACGGTCACGCACAGCACGCGGCCGCCGGTCGTCTTGAGTTCACCGTTTTCCAGTGCGGTACCGGCATGGAACACCACGGCATCGGGCGCTTCCGGCGGCAGACCGGCAATACGGTCGCCCTTGCGCGGCGCCAGCGGGTAGCCATGCGCAGCGAGCACCACGCCCAGCGCCACACGGCGATCCCATTGCAGTTCGACCTGGTCGAGCGTGCCGTCGGTGGCGTGCCAGAACAGCTCGAACGGGTCGGACTTCAGGCGCATCATGATCGGCTGCGTTTCGGGGTCGCCCATCCGGCAGTTGAATTCCAGCGTCTTGGGCTGGCCGGCCGCATCGATCATCAGACCGGCATACAGGAAGCCGGTGTACGGAATCCCGTCTTTTTCCATGCCACGCACCGTCGGCAGGATGATCTCGCGCATCGCACGCGCATGCACCTCGGCCGTGACCACCGGTGCCGGCGAGTACGCGCCCATGCCGCCGGTGTTCGGGCCTTGGTCGTTGTCGAGCAGACGCTTGTGGTCCTGGCTGGTGGCCAGCGCCGTCACGTTCTTGCCATCGCACAGCACGATGAAGCTGGCTTCCTCGCCCTGCAGGAATTCCTCGATCACGACGCGTGCGCCGCCCGCGTTGTGCGACACGCCGAACTTGTTGTCGACCAGCATGAAGTCGATCGCCTCGTGGGCTTCGGCGGCGGTCATCGCGACCACCACACCCTTGCCGGCGGCCAGGCCGTCGGCCTTGACCACGATCGGCGCGCCCTTGGCGTCGACGTACGCGTGCGCAGCGGCCGCATCGGTGAAAGCTTCGTATTCGGCCGTCGGAATCTTGTGGCGCTTCATGAAGGCCTTGGAAAAGGCCTTGGAGCTTTCGAGCTGCGCGGCGGCCTTGGTCGGCCCGAAGATGCGCAGGCCATGCGCGCGGAACTCGTCGACCACGCCGGCCGCCAGTGGGGCCTCGGGGCCGACCACGGTCAGCGCGATCTTCTCGTTCTGCGCCCATTCGCGCAGCGCCTTCGGTTCGCTGATGTCGACGTTCTCGAACCGCCGGTCGATCGCGGTGCCGCCGTTGCCGGTCGCGACGTAGAGCTTGGACACGCGGTCCGACTGGACCAGGCGCCAGGCCAATGCATGCTCGCGGCCGCCGCCGCCGATGACGAGTACCTTCATTCTTGTATCGCCGCGTTGTGGAACACGTCCTGCACGTCGTCCAGGTCCTCGAGCACGTCGAGCAGGCGCTGCATCCTGGCGCCCTCGTCGCCGCCCAGTTCGATGGTGTTTTCAGCCCGCATCGTGACCTCGGCGGCATCGGGTTTCAGGCCGGCCGCTTCGAGCGCGTTCTTCACGGCCTCGAAATCGACGGGGGCCGTCAGCACTTCGATCGCGCCGTCGTCGTCGGTCAGAACGTCTTCTGCACCGGCTTCGAGCGCGACTTCCATGACCTTGTCCTCATTCGTGCCGGGCGCGAAGACGAGCTGTCCGCAATGCTTGAACTGGAACGACACGGAGCCCTCGGTGCCCATGTTGCCGCCGTGCTTGGAGAACGCGTGCCGAACTTCGGCGACCGTGCGCACGCGGTTGTCGGTCATGGTGTCGACGATGATCGCCGCGCCGCCGATGCCGTAGCCTTCGTAACGGATTTCCTCATAGTTCACGCCTTCGAGGTTGCCGGTCGCCTTGTCGATGTTGCGCTTGATGGTGTCAATCGGCAGGTTGACGGCCTTGGCCTTTTCCACCGCCAGCCGCAGCCGCGGGTTGGCACCGAGGTCGCCGCCGCCTGCGCGGGCCGCGACCATGATTTCACGGATTGCGCGCGTCCAGAGCTTGCCGCGCTTCTCGTCCTGCCGGCCCTTCCTGTGTTGAATATTCGCCCATTTGCTATGTCCGGCCATGGCTTTCCATCTCGCTGTCGTATGTTGTCTAACTCCATGGAGTTTACTTCCGGCGGGCCGACGACCGAGCTTCGCCTACAAGGCCGGATGTGGCAGTTGGTGATAATTCATCAAGTACACATATGCATTGGCAGCGCCTCTTCCCGGAATATCAGCCGTCCAGAATGAACCTCGCAGCCACCCAGTCACCATCGGCGCAGAAACAAGGCGCTGCCTCCTCCTCCTCCCGATACCCGGCCGGCCCCACGGCCCGAATCCGGTGACAGCGCGCGACCGGCTGCCGCCACCGGCGTTGCGCGTGGAGCGCATGCCGCTGCCGGACAGCTTGCAGCCCCTCGAGATCGAGCCGTTTGGCGCATTGGGCTACGGCATCGCTGCCGCCAAGGGATGGCTGTCGGCAGTGGACGCCCAGGTGCTGTCGCCCGGCAAACCGGTCGCCGACATCTGGCACGGGGGTGCCAGCGTCACGGCCGGCGTCACCGGCGTCGCACGCTGGCGCACCGACGGGCACTGGCTGATCGGCTGCATCGACCTCGACGAAGGCGAACACGGCAGACCGCTCGAAGAACTGTCGCATCAAGCCTACCGGGACTTGTTCCGGGCGCTGGAAAGCACCGGCTGCCCTCACCTGCTGCGCATCTGGAACTACCTGCCTCGCATCAATGCCGACGGCGGCGGGCTGGAGCGCTATCGGCAGTTCAACCTCGGGCGGCAGAAAGCTTTTCTGGAGGCGGGCCAGGCCGCCTTCGACGGTGCGCCTGCCGCCTGCGCGCTCGGCATCCGCCAGGGCGCCCTCGGCATCCGCTTTCTGGCGGGCCCGCGCGCGCCGGTGCCGATCGAGAACCCGCGGCAGGTCTCGGCCTACCGCTATCCGTCCGCCTACGGACCGCGCGCGCCCACTTTCTCGCGCGCCGCCCTGGCCGAGCTGGGCGAAGGCAACATCGCCCTGTTCATTTCCGGCACGGCGAGCATCGTCGGCCATGAGAGCGTGCATGTCGGCGACGTCACGTTACAGACACAGGAAACGCTGCGCAACCTCGCCGCCGTGATCGATGCCGCGCGCCAGCGCACCAATGCGCCATTCGACGTCACGGCACTCGATGCCGTGGTGTATGTCAGGCACGCGGCCGACGCACCCGCCGTGCGCCGCGTGCTGGAGGCCGAACTCGGCGCCGAGTCGCACACGCTGCGCCAGGCCGTCTTCCTCGAAGCCGACGTGTGCCGGCAGGATCTGCTGGTCGAGATCGAAGCGCACGCCGTGGCGCCGGGCAGGCTGGACGCATGACGGCTCGCAGCGCCACGCGCCGCGCACCGAAGCTGCTCATGGCGATCGTGCTCGCCGTGCCTGTCTACGGCCTGTTGCTGGGACTCGGGCTGGTGTCGCTGGGCTGGAACCTGCTGGCCGTGCTGCTGCGCCCGCTGCTTCCCGCCCGCTTCGGCCGCGCGCTCGGGCGGCACGTGATCTCCGGCGCCTATCGCTGCTTCTGGGCGGTGGCCTGCGCCACGGGCGCCATGCGCATCGACGACGGCTGCCTGGACGCCCTGCGCGACGAGCGCGGCCTGATCCTGATCGCCAACCACCCGACCATGCTCGACGCCCTGCTGCTCGTGGCACGGCTGCCGCGCAGCGCCTGCATCATGAAGGCCGACCTGATGCGCAACGTCTTCCTCGGCGGCGGCGCGCGGCTGGCGCGCTACATCGCCAACGATTCGCCGCGCACCATGATCAAGAACGCGGTCGACGACCTGCAGAACGGCGGTCAGCTGGTGCTGTTCCCGGAGGGAACACGCACGGTCAGCAAGCCGATCAACGCCTTCCGGCCCGGCGTCACGCTGATCGCCAAGCGTGCGCAGGCGCCGATCCAGACCGTCTTCATCGACACCGACACGCAGTACCTGAGCAAGGGCTGGCCACTCTGGCGCGTGCCGGCGCTGCCGCTGGTGTTCCGGCTGCGGCTGGGCCAGCGCTTCGCGCCCTCGCAGGACAGCGATGCGTTGCTGCGCCAGCTCGAACAGTACTTTCGCCACCAGATGGAACAGCGCGCACCCGACGCGCAGCCCGCATGCCAGTCGACTCGCGCACCCACCTTGTCCTGATCCCCAGCTACAACACGGGCGAGCGCGTGTTTTCCACCGTCGCGGCGGCGCGCGCCATGTGGACCCCCGTCTGGGTCGTGATCGACGGCAGCACCGACGGCACCGGCGAGCGCTTGCAGCAGATGGCCGCGCACGACCCCGGCCTGCGCGTCTTCGTGCTGCCGCAGAACCAGGGCAAGGGCGCCGCCGTGCTGCACGGCCTGCGAATGGCGCGCGACGCCGGCTTCACGCACGCGCTGACGATGGATTCGGACGGCCAGCATCCGGCCGACCTGATTCCCGACTTCATGCAGGCGTCGATCGCGCGGCCGGACACGATGGTGCTCGGCCGGCCGGTGTTCGATGCCAGCGCACCGCTGCTGCGGGTGCGCGGCCGGCGCGTTTCCAACGGCTGGACCCAGCTCGAAACGCTGTTCGCCGGCATCGGCGATTCGCTCTACGGCTTCCGCGTGTACCCGATCGACGGCCTGATCGCCGTGATGGCCGCCCAGCCCTGGATGCGCCGCTTCGACTTCGACACCGAAGCCGTCGTGCGACTGGCCTGGCGCGGCGTGAAGCCCGTCAACATCGACGCGCCGGTCAAGTACCTGAGCGCGGAAGAAGGCGGCGTTTCGCACTTCCGGTACGGCCGGGACAACGTGTTGCTGAGCTGGATGCACACCCGGCTGATGGTCGAATTCGTCCTGCGGCTGCCCGGCCTGGCCTGGCGGCGCGCGCGGCGGCTTCCGCCCTTTCAGCGCTGACAGCCACAGATGGCCGTCGTCCCTACACCGCGCTGGACCGCCGAGATCGGCCTGCGCATGCGCCGATTCTTTCTGCTGAAGGTGATCGGCACGACCGCCTTCACCAGCCTCTTCTTCGTCGCCTATTTCCACCTGCTGCGCCACCCGGCGCATCCGGTCATGGTGATGCCGCTGACCGCGCTCGACCGGCTGATCCCGTTTCAGCCGGGCGCGCTGTTCGCCTACCTGTCGCTGTGGCTGTACATCGGCGTCGGTCCCGGGCTGTCGCTGACCTTTCGCGAGCTCGTCGTCTATGGCCTCTGGATCAGCGCCATGTGCCTGGCCGGCCTGGGCATCTTCTATGTCTGGCCCACGGCGGTGCCGCCGCTGCTGATCGACGTGTCCGGCTATGCCGGCTTCGCGATGCTGCAGGGCGTGGACGCGGCGGGCAACGCCTGTCCGTCGATGCACGTGGCGGCCGCGATGTTCACGGTGATCCGCGTGGAACAGGTGCTGCGCGACGCCCGCACGCCGATGGTGCTTCGGCTGCTCAACCTGCTGTGGTTCGCGGCCATCGCCTGGTCGACGCTGGCGGTCAAGCAGCACGTGGTGCTCGATGCGCTGGCCGGCGCGCTGCTTGGCATCGCTTTTGCGTTGCCATCGCTGCGCTGGCGGCCCCGCAGCGGCACCGAGCTCTGGCCCTTTACACAGCAGATATCATCGACCGAGGGACCCAAGAAGGAGGACATTGCGCCATGAGCACGCTCACAGAATTACAGGATCTGATCCACCAGAAGTACGGCATCGCGCCCGAAGAACTCGACCCGCAGGCGTCGATGCGCGAGAAGGGCATGGACTCTCTGGCCCTGGCCGAATTCGTCTTCGCGATCGAGGACCACTTCAAGATCGAAGTGCCCGACGACAACCCGAACATCGACACCTTGGCCGACCTCGCGACGCTGGTGGACAAGGCACGCCTGGCCAAGGTCGCCTGAGCCAGCGGGACATGTGGGGGATGCGGGAGATGCGGGACATGCAGGATCAGCGCGGCGTGAACGTCACCGGACTCGGCGTGATCGCCCCGCACGGCCACAGTCCCGGTGCGCTGTTCGATGCGCTGATGCGCGGCGATTCCGCCATCCAGCCCGTTTTCCCCGAACTGCCGAAGCCGGCCGCGGCGGCGATCGTCGACTTCGATCCCGCACCCTGGTTCACCAAGCTGCAGCTCGCCGGCGTCGATCGCGTCAGCCAGCTGGCCGTGGCCGCCGCCGATCTCGCGCTGCGCGATGCGGGCTTTGCGGACGGCCACGCACGCAGCGCCGTCGACCCGGAACGCATCGGCATCTTCGTCGGCTGCGGCATGGGCGGCGCGGGTGCGCTGGAGGCGGCCTACCGCGGCGGTGGCCGCGTGCCGCCGCTGACCATTCCGGCCTTCATGCCCAACGCACCCGCCTCGCACGTCGCGATGCGCCAGGGCGCGCACGGGCCGGTGCTCACCTATTCGGTGGCCTGCGCCTCCTCGTCGCTGGCCATCGCGGAGGCGGCCAAGGCGGTGCAGCGCGGCGATGTCGACATCGCCATCGCGGGCGGCAGTGAAGCGCTGATCGTGCCCGGCGTCGTGCTGGCCTGGCAGGCGATGCAGACGCTCGCCAGCTTCGCGCCCGGCGAAGCGGCGACGTCCGTGCGCCCTTTCGCCAGCGACCGCAGCGGCTTCGCACTCGGTGAAGGAGCGGCTTTTCTGGTGCTCGAATCGGCCGATCGTGCGCGTGATCGCGGCGCCCGCAGCTACGCCACCCTCGCCGGCTGGGGCAGCAGCTGCGACGCGACCCATCTCACCAAGCCCGACGTCGAAGGCCAGGCGCGCGCCTTGCGCCAGGCGCTACGCCAGGCCGGCCTGCAGCCGCAGGACATCGGCTACTGCAACGCCCACGGCACCGCGACGCGCATCGGCGACGCGGTCGAACGCGATGCGCTCGCCGCCGTCTGGGGCGACGCGCTCGACAGTCTGCGGGTGAGCTCCACCAAGGCGCTGCACGGCCACCTGCTGGGCGCCGCCGGCGCGCTCGAGGCGGTGATCACCGTGCTGGCGTTGCACCGGCGCCAGTTGCCGCCGAACGCGCATGGCCGCAGCGCCGACCCGGCCTGCGCACTGAATCTCGTGCCGGAAGGCGGCATCGAAGCGCCCCATCTGAATGCCGCCATCAGCAGCTCGTTCGCCTTCGGCGGAACGAATTCCGTGCTGCTGTTCCAGCGCGGCGACTGAGGCCTACGCCGACGCCTGCAGCAGCGAGCGCAGCCACAGGTGCGCCTGGTCGCTGCCCAGGTGCGACGGCCACTGCATGCACCAGACCATGCTCGGGAATTCGACCGGCAGCGGCAGGATCCGCAGCGGCAGGTAGGCCGCGAACATGTTCGCCAGCCGCGTGTGCATCGTCGCCACGCGGTCGGTGCCGATCACCAGCAGCGGCAGCGTGTTGAAGTTGTTGGTCGTCACCTCGATCCGTCGCGACAGTGCGCTGGTCTGCAGGAACCACTGCTCCAGGCTCGGGTGCCGGCGGTGGCCGAACTGCGTGGTCACGTGGCCGAGCGCCATGTACTGGTCGAGGGTCAGCGCATCGCCGACCAGCGCGTTCTCGTTCCACACCACGCAGCTGTAGGTCTCTTCGTAGAGCGGCGTGCGTGGATGGTGCGCCGAGGTGTATTGCGTCGGCATGATCAGGATGTCGATCTCGCCGCGGTCCACCGACTCTTCCACCTCGTCGCCCGGCACGACGATCTCCAGCGTGATCCCCGGCGCGATGCGGTAGGCGCGCCGCGATGCCTCGGCGATCAGCACGCTGATCGGGTAGTCGGACGCCATGATCCGGAAATGCCGCGTCGACGTCGCCGGATCGAACTGCGGCTGCACCGCGATCGTCGACTGGATGCGCAGCAGCACGTCGCGCACCGCGCCTTCCAGTCCACGCGCCATCGGCGTCGCGACCATCGTGCGGCCGACTTGGATCAGCAGCTCGTCCCCGAAATAGTCGCGCAGCCGCGCCAGCACGCCGCTGGTCGCCGACTGGCTCAGGTTGATGCGCCGGGCGGCGCGGGTGATGTTCTTCTCGGCCAGCAGCGCGTCCAGCGCCACCAGCAGGTTCAGGTCGAGCTTGTTGAAACGCATCGCGATCCGCCATTGAACCATCCACGAAACAGATTCATGGAATCGTAAAAATCGATTTTACAGATGCATGGTCGCTGCCTACGATCCCTCCCATCGAGCAATGACACCAGACCGGGCAACCGGCGACCTGGAGGAGACATGACAGATTTCGAGATGACGGCGCCGTTCGCGCTGGGTACTTTTTCGTCCGCGGGCGGCGAGCGCTTCGCGGCCGTGGTGGTCGGCGATTCAGCCATCGCCGTGCGCCACCTGGCACCGCTGTGCGAACGGCTCGGCCGGCCGCTGCCGGCACGGGCGTTGCGCCTGGACTCCGTGCTCGGCCTGCTCGAAGACTGGCCCGCCAGCTTCGCTGCGCTGGACGCGGCCCTTCATCTTCACGCCGAAGACGCCGCCGCCGTGGACGCGCTCCGCGCACACTGGCAACCCGCCGGCGGCCTGCGGATGCATCCCCCGGTCGACCTGCCGCGCCAGATCATGTGCACCGGCGCCAACTACTTCAAGCACGTGGTCGACCTGATCGTCGACCAGGGGCCGGGCGCCAACCCGGACACCGAAGGCCTCGACCCCGAGCAACTGCGCGCCCATGCCTACGCCGTGATGACCGAGCGCTCGCAGACCGGCACGCCCTACGCCTTCGCCAAGGCGATCTCGGCGGTGACCGGCCCATTCGACCCGATCGTGCTGCCCGCGATCGCGCAGAAGCCCGACTGGGAGCTGGAACTCGGCGTGGTCATCGGCCGCGCCGCGCGCAACGTGCGGCGGGAGGACGCGCTGTCATACATCGCCGGCTACACCGTGGTCAACGACGTGACGGCACGCGACCTGGTCTACGTGAAGGAGCCGAAGGCGCTCGGCACCGACTGGGTCTCGGCCAAGAGCGCGCCGACCTTCCTGCCGATGGGCCCGTACCTGGTGCCGGCCGCCTTCGTGAAGAACCCGCAGGACCTGCGCATCCAGCTCAAGCTGAACGGCCAGGTGATGCAGGACGAAAGCACGTCGGACATGATCTTCGACGTCGCGCGGCAGATCGAACACATCTCCAGCCGCATCCAGCTGCTGCCGGGCGACCTGATCTGCACCGGCTCGCCGGCAGGCAACGGCACGCACTACAAGCGCTTCCTGCGCGCCGGTGACGTGGTCGAAGGCGCGATTACCGGGCTCGGCGTGCAGCGCAACGTCTGCGTGGACGAAGCTACGGCCGAAGCCGAAACGCGGAGCGCCTGACCATGCTCCACACTTGCACGGCGGCCTGCGCTCCAGGCCGCGGGGCGACGCTGCGCCCGCTGAACGCCGGCCGCCGCCCGTTCACGGTCGACCTGCATGCCCACACGCTGACACCGGCCGTCGAGGCGCTGGTCGCCGACCGGCCGCAGAAGCAGGCGGAGCCCGAGATGATGCGGCGCACGCAGGGCGAGGCCTCGGTGGCCCACAACCTGGCGCACATGCTGCCGCCCGCATTCCGCAAGATGACCACGCTGGAAGAACGCCTGCAGGACATGGACGCGATGGGCGTCGACGTGCAGGTGCTGAGCCCCTCGCCGACCCAGTACTACTACTGGGCCGACCCCGATCTCGCGCAGTCGGTGGTGCGGCTGCAGAACGAGCACATCGCCGCGCAATGCGCGCTGCATCCGCAGCGGCTGGCCGGCCTGGGCACGGTGGCGCTGCAGCATCCGGCGCTGGCCGTGCAGCAGCTCGACCACCTGGTGCGCACGCTGGGCTTGCGCGGCATCGAGGTGTCGTCGAGCGTGAATGGACTCGAGCTGGCGGACGCGGCCTTCGAGCCGGTCTGGGCCAAGGCCGAGGAACTGGGCGCGCTGGTGTTCATCCATCCGCTGGGCAGCTCGCTGGGCGAACGCACGCGCCGCCACTATCTCGCCAACACGATCGGCCAGCCGCTCGAAACCACGGTCGCGCTGTCGGAGCTGATCTTCGGTGGCGTGCTCGACCGCTACCCGGGCCTGCGCCTCGTCGCGGCGCACGGCGGCGGCTACCTGCCGGCCTATTTCGGCCGCAGCGACCACGCCCACCGCGTGCGCCCCGAGGCCGCGCAGATGCAGCACGCGCCGCGCGACTACCTGCGCCGCATCTGGTTCGACACGCTGGTCTACGAGCCCGAGATCCTGGCGCATCTGGTCGAGGTGGTCGGCGTGTCGCAACTGCTGATCGGCACCGACTACCCCTTCGACATGGGCTCCTACGACCCGCACGGCCTGCTGGCCGCGACCGCTTCGCTGAGCGACGACGACCGCGCCCGCATCCTGGGCCTCAACGCCGCCGCGCTGCTTGGCCTTTCCGTTCCCGCCACCAACGACACACCATGACCCGAGCCTCCAACCCCCTGCGCGACTGGCAGGTCGACCGCGACGCCATCCGGCACGTCGGCCACGACCTGCAGCGCCCCGAATGCATCCTGGCCGAACGCGACGGCACGCTGTGGGCCGCCGACGCACGCGGCGGCGCGATGCGCATCGCACCGGACGGCACGCAGACGCTGATCACGCCACGCGTCGAGCGCCAGCAGACCGAGGCCGTCAACGCGTCCTTCGACGACCGCTACGTGCAGGCCCAGGGATCGCTGCCCAACGGCATGTGCTTCCTGGCCGACGGCGATATCCTGATCGCCAACTGGGGCACCGACCATGTCGAGGTGATGTCGCGCGACGGCCAGCTGCGCACGCTGTTCACCGAGATCGACGGCCGCCCGATGGGCAAGACCAATTTCGTCGCCCGCGACTCGAAGGGCCGCATCTGGCTCACCGTGACCACGCGCATGCAGCCCTGGACCGGCTCGATCAACGCCGGCGTGCTCGACGGCTACGTCGCCCTGATCGACGAGCGCGGCATCCGCATCGTGGCGGACGGCTTCGGCGGCACGAACGAAGTGCGGCTCGACGCCAACGAGGAATGGCTCTACGTGGTGGAAAGCAACGCGCGCCGCATCTCGCGCCTGCGCATCCGGCCCGACGGCTCGCTGGGCGACCGCGAGGTCTACGGCCCCTACCACCTGCCCGGCTTTCCGGACGGCTTCGCGTTCGACACTTACGGCAACCTGTGGGTCACGCTGATCATGAGCGACCAGCTCGTGGCCATCACGCCCGATGGCGAACTGCTCACGCTGCTGGACGACTCGAACCCGGCGGCCACGGCCGAACTCAACCGCCACTACGCGGCACGCACGCTGACGCCCGAGATGATGGCCGCCACGCACGGCACGCTCGCCCCGTGGATGGCGAGCCTGACCTTCGGCGGTCCGGACTTGAAGACCGTCTACCTCGGCAGCCTGCGCGGCACGACGATCCCGTACTTCCAGTCGCCCGTCGCCGGGCTGCCGCTGGTGCACTGGAACGAGCGATGAGCGCCCTGCCCACGCCACAGGCGCACACGATGCCCAAGGTACACGCGCTGTTCGACCTGCGCGGCCAGGTCGC
The DNA here is from genome assembly GCF_059415645.1 of Variovorax sp. GW821-FHT10B04. NCBI lineage: Bacteria > Pseudomonadati > Pseudomonadota > Betaproteobacteria > Burkholderiales > Comamonadaceae > Variovorax > Variovorax sp. GW821-FHT10B04. The sequence continues at coordinate 194,167 of NZ_JBWKNQ010000012.1, read as the reverse complement.
GCTGGTCACCGGCGCCACGCGCGGCATCGGCCTGGCGGTGGCGCGCGCGCTCGGCGAAGCCGGCGCCGCCGTCGTCGTCTCGAGCGAGAACGCCGCCGATTGCGAGGCCGTCGCCCGGCAGCTGCGCGACGAGGGGCTCGACGCCCGCGGCATCGCCTGCGACGCATCGTCCGAAGCGCAGGTCGACACGCTCGCCGAACAGGCACAGGCCTGGCGCGGCCGCATCGACGTGCTGGTCTGCAACGCCGGCATCGCGCCGCATCTCGGCCCGCTGGCCAGCGCCAGCGCCGCCGACTACGACGCGACCCTGACCGTGAACCTGCGCAGCGCGCTGTGGCTCACGTCCCGCGTGATTCCCGGCATGGCCGAGCGGCGTGCCGGCAGCGTGGTGCTGATGGCCAGCATCGCGAGCATCCGGGGCAACAAGGCGATCGGCCTGTACAGCCTGTCGAAGGCGGCACTGGCGGCGCTCGCGCGCAACCTGGCCGTCGAATGGGGACCGTCGGGCGTGCGCGTCAATGCGATCTCGCCCGGCATGGTCCGCACCGAGTTCGCCCGGCCGCTCATGGACGACGCCGAGCGGCTGCACAAGCGCACCGCGCTCACGCCGCTGCGGCGCGTTGCCGAGCCGCACGAGATCGCAGGCGCCGCGCTGTTCCTGGCGTCGCCGGCCGGCGCCTTCACCACCGGGCACAACCTGGTCGTGGATGGCGGCACGACCATCGGCGACGGCAACTGAGCGCGACCGATCGACAAGAAGAAAAGGAGACAGACATGCACGCATTCCAACGACTGGCCCGCCTGCTGGCGGCCGGCACGATCGCCCTGAGCGCCGCCGGCGCCGCGCTGGCCGACACGAAGGTCACGGTCGGCTTCGTGCCGATCGCCGACCTGATGCCGCTCTACGTCGCGAAGGAGCAGGGCTTTTTCGCGAAGCGCGGCCTCGACGTCACGCTGCAGGCGATCCCGATCAACCCGACGATCCCGCCGGCGCTGCAATCGGACTCGATCCAGGTCGGAACGGTCACGCCTTCGGTCCTGATGCAGGCGGCCGACAGCGGCATGGACCTGGTCGTGATCGCCGGCGGCAGCGTGCTCACGCCGGCCAGCAAGACGCCCGGCATCGTGCTGCGCAGCGGCGTCGCGCTGAAGACGCCGCAGGACTTCGTCGGGAAGAAGGTCGGTGTCGCCGGCCTGGGCGCCACGCTGCACGTGCTGGCACGCAAGTGGTTCGCCGACCACGGCGTCGACCCGAAGAAGATCAACTTCGTCGAGGTCGCGCTGCCGCAGATGAGCGACGTGCTCAAGGGCGGCTCGGTCGATGCGGTGGTGCCGGCCGAGCCCTTCATGAGCCGCATCGTGCAGTCCGGCGCGGGCACCGTGTTCGCGTACCTGTCGGACGACTTTCCGGCAGCCGGCGTGATGCCGATCGCCTATGGCGTCACGCGCGACTGGCTGCAGAAGAACACCGCGGCCGCACGCGGCTTCCGCGAGGCGCTCGAAGAGGCCAACGCCTTCCACGCGAAGAACGAGGCCGCCGCCCGCGCCGACATGGCGAAGTACGTCAAGGCGCCACCGGACGTCTTCAAGACGCTGGTCGTGCCGCAACAGGCCAGCGTGGCGACCGAAGACCACATGCGCTTCTGGATCGACGCGATGAAGAGCCAGGACATGCTGAAGAACAGCGTCGACGCGAAGCGGCTGATCTTCAAGTGAGCCGCCGCAACCCCATTCGAAACCTTTGGAGCCTCTCGTGATACAGCATCTGAAAACCGGCCAGTCGGCCCAGAACAAGGCCAGCAACAACGCCCAGGTCCGGGCCACGGTCGAGGGCATCCTCGCCGACATCGAGGCGCGTGGCGACGCCGCCGTGCGCGACTACTCGCAGAAGTTCGACCGCTGGAGCCCCGAGAGCTTCCGGCTGTCGCAGGCCGAGATCGACGCCTGCATCGCCGAGCTCACGCCGCAGCAACTCGCCGACATCCGCTTCGCGCAGGCGCAGATCCGGCGCTTCGCGCAGATCCAGAAAAGCTCGATGCATGACGTCGAGATCGAGACGCTGCCGGGCGTGGTGCTGGGCCACCGCAACATCCCGATGAACTCGGTCGGCTGCTACATCCCCGGCGGCAAGTACCCGCTGATCGCCTCGGCGCACATGAGCGTGCTGACGGCCAAGGTGGCCGGCGTGAAGCGCGTGATCGCCTGCGCGCCCCCGTTCGAAGGCCGCCCATCGCCCGCCATCGTCGCCGCCATGGCGCTGGCCGGCGCCGACGAGATCTACTGCCTGGGCGGCGTCCAGGCCGTGGCCGCCATGGCGCTGGGCACCGAGAGCATGCCCGGCGTCGACATGATCGTCGGCCCCGGCAACGCCTACGTCGCGGAAGCCAAGCGCCAGCTGTTCGGCCGCGTCGGCATCGACCTGTTCGCCGGCCCGACCGAAACGCTGGTGATCTGCGACGACACGGTCGACGCGGAACTGGTCGCGGTCGACCTGATGGGCCAGGCCGAGCACGGCCCGACCTCGCCGGCCTACTGCATCACCACCAGCCCGACGATCGCGGCCGAGCTGCCGGCGGCCATCGAACGCGTGCTGGCCCGGCTCGACACCGCCGCCGTGGCGGGCGCCGCCTGGCGCGACCATGGCGAGCTGATCCTCTGCGACAGCGACGAGGAAGCGCTGCAGGAAGCACAGCGCCTGTGCTCGGAGCACGTGCAGGTGATGACGAAGGACCCGGACTGGTACCTCGCGCGCATGACCAACTACGGCGCGCTGTTCCTCGGCCACCGAACCAACGTGAGCTACGGCGACAAGGTGATCGGCACGAACCACACGCTGCCCACGATGGGCGCGGGCCGCTACACCGGCGGACTCTGGGTCGGCAAGTTCATCAAGACGCACACCTACCAGCGCGTGCTGACCGACGAGGCCTCGGTGCTGATCGGCGAGTACTGCTCGCGCCTGTGCGCGATGGAGCAGCTCTCCGGCCACAAGGAGCAGGCCGACATCCGCGTGCGCCGGCTCGCCGCGACTGCCGCATGAACACGCTCGCATCCCCGCGACCGGCCGCTGCGCCATCGGCCGCCGCACCGCTGGCCGGCCGGGTGGCGGTGGTCACCGGCGCGGCCGGCGGCATCGGCGCCGCGATCTGCGAGGGCCTGGCCGCGGCCGGCGCCACGGTGGCGGCCGGCTACAACGGGTCGCGCGACGCAGCCGAGTCGCTGGCCGCGCGCCTGCCGGCCGCCGCGGGCCAGCGCCATGCCGCGCTGCGCGCACCGGTGACCGACAGCGCCGCGCTGGCGACGCTCGCAGCCGACGTGCAGGCGCGATGGGGCCGCTGCGACATCCTGGTCAACTGCGCCGGCACCACGCGCTTCGTGCCGCACGCCGACCTGGACGGCCTGGACGACGCGCTGTTCGACCAGATCCTGCAGACCAACGTGCGCGGCCCGTTCGCCGCTGTGCGTGCGCTCGCGCCGCTGCTGCGTGCCTCGGGCGCCGGGCTGGTCGTCAACATCTCGTCCATCGCGGCCGTGACCGCGATGGGCAGCAACGTCGCCTACTGCGCGTCGAAGGCCGCGGTCGACAACATGACGCGATCGCTGGCCCGTGCGCTGGCGCCGGAGATCCGCGTGCTGTCGGTGTCGCCCGGCCTGGCCGATACCGACTTCGTCAAGCAGATGGACGCCGGCTGGCGCGACGAGCAGGCCGGCCGCACGCCGCTGCGCCGCCTTGCGCAACCGGCCGAAGTGGCCGGTGCCGTGCTGGCCGCGGCGGTCCACCTCACCTTCAGCACCGGCGCCGTGATTCCCGTCGACGGCGGACGGCCGCTGCATTGAAGCGCCGAGCCGCCGACGCATCCGACACCTTCCCAGAGACAAACCGGAGAACCCCATGAAACTCGCCAGCCTCAAATCCAGCTGCCGCGACGGCCGCCTCGTGGTCGTGTCGCGCGATCTCGCCCGCGCCGCCGACGCCGCACACATCGCGCCCACGATGCGCGCCGCGCTCGAAGACTGGGCGCGTGCCGAGCCCGCACTGCGCGCGCTCTATGCCCGGCTCAATGCCGGCGACGCCGAAGGCGCCTTCGCCTTCGACCCGCTGCAGGCCCTGGCGCCCCTGCCGCGCAGCCACCAGTTCGTCGACGCATCGGCCTTCCTGAACCACGGCAACATCATGGAAGAGGCCTACAAGCTGACCGTGAAGAAGACCGCCGGCATCCCGATCCTGGTGCCGCGCCAGGGCGACGACTTTCGCGGCGCGCACGACGACTACGAGTTCCCGACCGAAGCCGACCAGTGCGACTTCGAAGGCGAGTTCGCGGTCATCACCGACGACGTGCCGATGGGCGTGACGGCCGCGCAGGCGCTGTCGCACGTCAGGCTGGTCACCATCCTCAACGACGTCAGCATGCGCGGCCACCTGTTCCGCGAACTCGGCATGGGCTTCGGCCTGGTGCAGGCCAAGCCGGCCACCGTGTTCGCGCCGGTGGCCGTCACGCCCGACGAACTCGGCGACGCCTGGAAGGACGGCCGCGTGCACCTGGACATGCGCGTGTCGCGCAACGGCGAATGGTTCGGCCACCCGAACGGCGGCGAGATGGACTGGGGCTTCGGCGAGCTGATCGCCCACACGGCCTACAACCGGCGGCTCGGCGCGGGCTTCGTGCTCGGCTCGGGCACGGTGTCGAACACGGCGCACCGCAGCGTCGGCTCGGCCTGCCTGGCCGAACGGCGCGCGGTCGAGATGATCGACCACGGCGCGTCGACCACCGGCTTCCTGAACTTCGGCGAGCGACTGCGCTTCGAAGTGCTCGACGCCGACGGCCGGTCGGTCTTCGGCGCGATCGACAACGTCTTCGTGCGCGCCACGCCGGCGAGCGAGCAGGCGCCGGCATGAAAGTCCTGGTCACCGGGGCGAGCGGCTTCGTCGGTTCGGCGCTCGTGCAACGGCTGCTGGCCGATGCCGAAACGCTCGGCCGTCCGATCGATCAGTTGATCCTGGTCGACCAGAAGTTCAGCGAGGTCGCCGACGATCCGCGCCTGCGCTATCGGGCGGGCGACATCGCCAGTCCGGTCTTTCTGCAGAGCCTGGCACCGCAGACGCTCGACGTGGTGTTCCACCTGGCCAGCGTGCCCGGCGGTGCGGCCGAGAAGGACTACGCGCTCGGCTACGCGGCCAACCTGCAGGCCACCGAATCGCTGTTCGGCCTGCTGTCGCGCAGCGAGCGGCCGCCGGTCGTGGTGTTCACGAGCACGGTGGCGGTCTATGGCGCCGAGTTGCCGCCACGGGTCGACGAGCGCACGCCGCTGCGGCCGGTGATGAGCTACGGCACGCACAAGCTGATGGGCGAGCTGCTGCTGAACGACCTGAGCCGGCGCGGACTCATCGACGGCCGCTGCCTGCGCCTGCCCGGCATCGTCGCGCGGCCGCCGCAGGCCAACGGCCACGTGTCGGCGTTCATGAGCGACCTGTTCCATCTGTTGCGCGACGGCAAGCCCTTCACCTGCCCGGTGTCGCCCCACGCGACGGCCTGGTGGATGTCGGTCGATTGCTGCGTCGACAACCTGCTGCACGCGGCCCGGCTGCCGGCCGACCGGTTGGGTTCGACGCGCGTCTGGCAACTGCCGGTGCTGCACCTGTCGCTGCAGACGCTGGTGGATGCGATGGCCGGGCTCTATGGCGAAGACCGCCGCGCGATGGTGCGGTGGGCGCCGGTCGAAGCGGTGGAAGCGACCTTCGGCCGTTATCCGCCGCTGGACACGCCGACGGCGCTCGCGCTCGGCTTCCGGCATGACGGCAGCACCGAGGCGCTGGTGCGCAACGCGCTGCGCGCCACGGCGGTGCCGACCTCGGCCGCCGCGCAAGCGGGATAGCCGGATCGCCGAGATCCGCTGAGATCACGGACCAAGTCCTCGCAGGACCAACGAAACAAGAGAGACAAGACCATGACCCCTTCCACACCCCACTCGGCCTCGCGCCGCCGCCTGCTCGCCGCGGGCGCCACGCTACCCTTCGCCGCGCTGCTGCCCCATGTCTCGCACGCAGCCGGCTATCCGGAGAAGCCGATCCGGATCGTGATTCCCTTCGCCTCCGGCGGCACCGCCGACGTGGTGGCGCGGCTGCTGGCCAACAAGCTGACCGAACGGCTCGGCCAGCCGGTGGTGGTCGACGCGCGCGCGGGCGCCAACGGCATCATCGGCGCGGACGGCGTCGCCAAGGCGGCGCCCGACGGCTACACGCTGCTGCTGCACAGCTCGGCGCATGCGATCAACGCGAGCCTGTACAAGAAGCTGCCCTTCGACACGCTGCGCGACTTCACGCCGGTGGCGCCGGTGGTCGCGCCCGGCGTGTTCGTGGTCGTGGTCAACCCGTCGCTGCCGGTCAACAGCATCCCCGAACTGCTGGCCTACGCGAAGGCGCACCCGGACACCGTGTCCTACGGCTCGGCCGGCATCGGCAACGGCCTGCACCTGGCCGGCGAGATGCTCGCGCAGATGGGCGGCGTGAAGCTGCTGCACGTGCCGTACAAGGGCGCGGCGCCGATCCTCAACGACCTGGTCGGCAACCAGATCCAGATGATGTTCAACAGCCCGCTCGCGGTGCAGGGCTTCGTCAAGGACAAGAAGCTGCGCATGCTGGCGCAGACCGGCCTCGTGCGCAGCAGCGCGCTGCCCGACCTGCCGACCGTGGCGGAATCCGGCCTGCCGGGCTTCGAGGTCACGAGCTGGTATGGCCTGTATGCGCCGGCGAACACGCCCGCGCCGATCGTCCAGCGCCTCAACGCCGAGACGATCTGGGCGATGAACCAGCCCGACGTGCAGGAGCGCCTTGCGTCGCTCGGCACCGCGGCCCTGCCGCCGACCTCGCCCGCCCAGTTCGGCGAATTCACGCGCAGCGAGATCGCGCGCTACGCCAGCGTGATCCGCAAGGCCAACCTGAGCCTCGACGTCGTCTGAGGCTGCCCCTCTTTCCATCAGAAACCACAAGAACCCCGGAGACAACCATGACCCTCAATCGCCGCCAATCGCTCGCCCTGGGTGCCAGCCTGCTGCTGGGCACCGGCGTCGGCCGCGCCTTCGCGCAGGACTACCCGAACAAGCCGATCCGCATCATCGTGCCGTTCCCGGCGGGCACGGGGCTCGACGTCGACTCGCGCTTCTTCGCGGCACGGCTGTCGATCGAGCTCGGCCAGACCGTCTACATCGAGAACCGCCCCGGCGCCACCGGCACCATCGGCACCGACTACGCGGCCAAGGCCGCACCGGACGGCTACACGCTCTACATGGGCTCGACCAGCGCGCTGTCGTACGTGCCCACGCTGTTCAGCAAGCTGCCCTACAAGCTCAGCGACTTCACCGCCGTCAGCCTGCTGGCCGTGCTCGAAGGCGCGCTGGTCGCCAACCCGAAGCTGCCGGTGAAGAACGCCGCCGAACTGGTTGCGCTGGCCAAGGCGCAGCCGGGCACCGTGCGTGCCGCGACGCAAGGCATCGGCAGCTTCTCGCACATGGTGGGCGAATGGTTCGTGGCGACCACCGGTGCGCCGATCGACTTCATCCCCTACAACACGTCGAGCCCGTTCGCGAGCGTGCTGGCGGGCGACACCCAGGTCATCTTCGACGCGCTGCCGGCCTCGATGACCAACATCCAGGCCGGCAAGCTCAAGGCGCTGGCCATCACCGGCAAGGCGCGCCAGCCGCTGATACCGGACGTGCCGACCTATGCCGAACAGGGCATCGCCAACTTCGAGCCCTTCACCTGGTTCGGCCTGATGGCGCCGGCCGCCACGCCGCGCGGCTTCATCGACCGCATCGCCACGGCCTGCGCACAGATCGCGAAGTCGCCCGAGGCCGTCGAGCGCTACCGCAGCCTGGGCGGTGCGCCGACCGGCAGCAGCGCAGCCGACTTCGACGGCTTCGTGAAGGCCGAGCAGGCCAAGTGGATTCCGGTGGTGCAGCGCACCGGCGTGAAGCTGGGCTGAGGATGGGGGTCGACACGATCCTGGAATTCGATGCGCTGTCGATCCGGCTCGGCGGCCGCGAGATCCTCTCGCCGACCAGCCTGGCGATCGAGCGCGGCGAGTTCGTCTGCATCATCGGCCCGTCCGGCTGCGGCAAGACCACGCTGCTGCGCGCGGCGGCGGGCTTCGTGGCGCCGAGCGCCGGGCAGGCGCTGCATCACGGCCGGCGCGTCGATCGGCCCTCGCGCGAGGCGGCTTTCGTGTTCCAGGACTATGGCCGCGCGCTGCTGCCCTGGCGCACGGTGGAAGGCAACGTCGCGCTGGCGCTGGAGGCCGCCGGCGTGCCGGCGGCCGAGCGGCCGGCGCGCATCGCGCGCGTGCTCGACACGGTCGGCCTGGGCGCGCATGCACGCAAGTACCCGGCGGAGCTGTCCGGCGGCATGCAGCAGCGCGTGCAGATTGCACGCTGCCTGGCGCAGGAGCCCGATCTGCTGATGATGGACGAGCCCTTCGGCGCGCTCGACGCGATGACGCGGGAGAGCCTGCAGGACGAGGTCTCGCGGCTGGTCCGCGAGCGCGGGCTGACCGTCCTCTTCGTCACGCACGACCTGGAAGAAGCCATCTACCTGAGCGACCGCGTGATCGCGCTGCGCGCACATCCGACGCCCGATTGGCCCAGCCTGGCGGCGATCGTCGACGTGCCGATCCCGCGGCCCCGGCAACAGCTCGACACCCGCGAGCATCCGGAATTCCTGCGGCTGCGGCGCGAGCTCTACGGCTTCCTCGGCCATGGGGGCCAGCGCCATGGCTAGCGCCGCCGCCCTGCCCCGCGCGGCCTGCCGCTGGCTGCGGCCCTGGGCCTTCCCCGCGCTGCTGCTGGCCGCGCTCGAGTTGTACGCACGCACGGCCGGCCGCGGCAGCGAAGCGCTGGCGGCGCCGAGTGCAGCCGCCGCGTCCTTCGCACAGCTCCTGCCGTCGATGGCGCCCGACGGGCTGCTGCGCGCCACCGCCTTCACGCTGGGCAGCGCGGCCGCGGGGCTGTTGCTGGGCACGCTGGCCGGTGTTGCGATCGGCCTGCTGCTGGGCCTGTCGCGCCGCGCCGCGCAGGCCGGCTTCCTGACGATCGAGGTGCTGCGGCCGATCCCGTCGGTCGCGCTGATTCCGCTCGCGATGCTGGTGTTCGGCTTCGGCTTCCGCATGGAGATCGGCGTGATCGCATTCGCGGTGTTCTGGCCGATGCTGATCCTGTCGCAGGCAGCCGTGCGGCAGGTCGAGCCGCGGCTGCTGGAAGTGGCGCGCGCGCTCGAACTCACGCCCGCGGCACGCATCCGCAAGATCGTGCTGCCGGCCGCGCTGCCCCGGCTCTTCGTCGCCTTGCGGCTGTCGGTCGCGGTCGCGCTGGTGGTGGCCGTGACGGTCGAGATCGCCGCCAACCCGCACGGCATGGGCTACGCGCTGATCATTGCGCAGCAAAGCCTGGACCCGGCGCTGATGCTGGCCTGGCTCGGTTGGATCGGTGTCGTCGGCGTAGCGGTCAACGCTGCCGCGCAAGGGGCGCAGCGCGCAGCCGCACGCGCCATGGGCGAGGTGCGGGGATGAGCGCGCGCCGTATTCCCTGGGGCGCCGCGGCCTCGTCGCTGGCCGTGCTCGCTGCTCTGCTGGCCACGTGGAGCGTCGCGAGCCATGGCGGCTGGGTCAGCGCGGTCTTTCTGCCGACGCCGATGGCCGCCGTGCACAGCCTGCGCGACGGCTGGCTCGGCGGCGAACTTGCCAGCTTCACGCTCGCGACGGCCGGACGCATGCTGGTCGGCTGGCTGCTCGCGTCGCTCGCCGGCGTCGCGCTCGGTGCGCTGATCGGCAGCTCGGCCGCCGCGCGCGCCTGGCTGCAGCCCACGCTGGAATTCGTGCGCCCGCTGCCGGCTTCCGCCGTGATGCCGCTCGCCATCTCGCTGTTCGGCCTCGGTCCGACGATGGTGCTGACGGTGGTCGCGTTCGGCGCGATGTGGCCGGTGCTGCTCGCGACCGTGCACGGCTTCGCGTCGGTGCATGAGCGGCTGCGCGAAGTGGCACAGGCGCTGCAGCTGTCGCGCGCCGCCTTCGTCTGGAAGGTCGGCCTGCCCAACGCGCTGCCCGACATCGTCGCCGGCATGCGGCTGGCGATGACCGTCGCGCTGATCATCTCGGTGGTCGGCGAGATGCTCGCCTCCCAGCCCGGCCTGGGCCAGGCCATCCTGCTGGCGGCGCGCTCCTTTCGCGCCAGCGAACTGTTCGCCGGCGTGATCCTGCTCGGCGCCATCGGCTTCGCGAGCAATGCGCTGCTGGCGCTCGCGGAACGCCGCTTCCTGCGCTTCCAGAACCGCTGATCCGATCCGAAGAAAGACCCCACCATGCCCCGCCGCTTCGTCGACCTGTCGATCTACCTGGAGAACGACGTGCTTTCCGACCCGCCACCGCTCGCGCCGCACATCGTCTACGAGACGCATGCCGACACCGTGCACGAGTTCGTCCAGATGCTGCCCGGCACGCGGCCGGAGGATTTCCCCGACGGCGAGGCCGCAGCCGTGGAGCGCGTCACGCTGACCACGCACAACGGCACGCACCTGGACGCGCCCTGGCACTTCCACTCCACCATGGACGGCAAGCTCGGCGGCAGCCGGCCGTCGATGACGATCGACGAGGTGCCGCTCGACTGGTGCTTCCAGCCCGGCGTGAAGCTGGACTTCCGCCACTTCCCCGATGGCTACGTGGCGACGGCGGCCGACGTCGAGGCCGAACTGGCCCGCATCGGGCACACGCTGGCGCCCATGGAGATCGTGGTCGTCAACACCCGCGCCGGATCGCGTTACGGCCACGGCGACTACGTGAGCGCCGGCGCCGGCATGGGCTACGAGGCGACGATGTACCTGCTGGAGCGCGGCGTCCGCGTCACCGGCACCGACGCCTGGAGCTGGGACGCGCCCTTCTCGTACACCGCGAAGAAGTTCGCCGAAACCGGCGACCGCAGCCTGCTCTGGGAAGGCCACAAGGCCGGCCGCGACATCGGCTACTGCCACCTGGAGAAGCTGCACAACCTGGAGTCGCTGCCACCCGACGGCTTCACGATCAGCTGCTTCCCGCACAAGATCCGCGCGGCGTCGGCGGGGTGGACGCGGGCGGTGGCGATATTCGAGGACGCAGCGCTGCCGAACGCCTGAAGCCCGCTGATATCAATTCAGCGTGTAGACGATCGGCGGCTTGCCTTCGGCCTGCACGATGTACGCCGGTTCGTCCGTGGGCAATATGCCCGTGAGCCGGTATGCCCAACTGCCGCTGGACTGGACCAGGCTGATCCGGTCACTGCTGGACGTGGTTTGCTGATGCACGTCGCCAGCCGTATAGATCTGCCGGCGATCGGCCCAATCCAGGGACGGCACGGACATCAGGCTCAGACTGCCCGCGGCGACGGACAGCGGGTCGGCTTCCAACGAGAAGACGGCGTCGCCCGAAGGTCGCGCGAGCCAGCGCAGGTTGAAGGTATAGGGCGCTTCGGCCACGGAGTCGCCGCTGCGAATGAACTGTGCGCAGACGGTGTCCGAATCCAGGTAGCGACCATGATCCGCAGTCTCGGCAACCTCGTTCGCCAGGAACATCGAAGGCACCGTGAACATGCCTGCGTTCGCGACCGAGGCGAGTTCCCCGCCCGTCAAACGGCGGCAGGTTTCGGATGCCCGGTTCAACGGGTAGACGTACAACCGGCCTTGCATTGCCGTCTCGAACTTCAGACTCATCGTCTGGCTGCCGTGCGTGCCGGTCAGCGTTGCCATCTTCACCAGCAGCGCGTTCACTGCGATGGTCAGCGTCGCTTCCGGCATGTCCCGGGGCGCGGATGCACCGGCCGCCAGCCGGCCTTTTGCCTTCAGCGTGTACGTGCCCGGTGCGATGGTCGCGGGCACGGCCAGCCTGACGAGCGTGGGCGTGTTCGGGAAGTAGGTGCCCGATGCCGCCGTCCGCGGTGACAGCGGCACGGCCACGGTTCCGCTCGCGTCCTCCAGCGTGTAGGCGATGGTTTCTGCCGTGGCAAGGTACGTCGACAACTCGATGTCGAGATCGCCACTGGCCGCGACAGGATTGACCGTGTCGAGCGCGCGCCGGATGGTCGGCTGCGGTCGGACGGCGGCGTCACTCCCATCGGCGACGACCGCCACATCGGCCACCTGTGGCGCCGTCGTGTTCGATGTGTTCGAACCGCCCGAGATGTCCAGGCTGATCGGCGCGCTGGACGCGGAACTGGACGCGGCCTCTGCGCCGGAACCTCCCCCGCAGCCGTGGAGGGCGCCGATCGTGAGCAGACAGAAGAGCTGAACGATGATTTGCTTTTTCATGGATTCCCCTGAGTTCATTGGCTTGACCGAACAAAGGCAGGAAGGAATCCGGAAAACATGCACGCGCCGCTTTGCCGTAAGGGGGATGCGCGCGGACATCGCGCAGGCGCATCAGCTGTTGTCGGGGCTCCCTGCCGCGCGAGGCCACCCGGAAGGGGTGGCTGCGCGCCGGGAGCTTGATGCAACCTGCGACCTGTCGCGAGGCGAGGTAACGAACGGTGGAAGAAGGCGTCTCGGCGCACCGATTTCGCCGCTCGACGCCAATGCCTCAGTCGCAACGACCGGCTGTCAGACCATCCCGCCGTTCACCGAAATGATCTGCCCCGTGATGTAGGCCGCGTCGTCGCTCGCCAGAAAGCCCGCGAGTGCGGCCACCTCGTCCGGCCTGCCTGCGCGTTTGACCGGCACCAATTGCCGCACCATCGCCTCGTCGAAGGCCGCGTCCGCCATCGGCGACGCGATGATCCCGGGCGCAATGGCATTGACCGTCACGCCACGCGAGGCCACCTCCAGCGACAGCGCCTTGGTCGCGCTGTTGAGCGCACCCTTGGCGGCTGCATAGTTGACCTGCCCGCGATTGCCGGTGAGCGCGGCCACCGACGAGATGTTCAGGATGCGGCCCCAGCGCGTACGCAGCATCGGCAGCAGCAGCGGCTGCGTGACGCGGAAGAAGCCGTTGAGCGAAACGTCCACCACCTTGTGCCACTGGTCGGCACGCATGCCGGGCAGCACGGCGTCGTCGTGCACACCGGCGTTGTTGACGATGACCTGCACCGGGCCGCCCAGCAGCATCGCGGCACAGGCCGCGGCGCAGGCGTCGTCGCTGCGCAGGTCGAAGACATGGCATTCGGCGGAACCACCAGCCGCGACGATCTCGGCGGCCAGGGCATCCACGGCCTCCGGCCGGGAGCTCGCATGCAGCAACAGGTGGGCGCCGTCGCGCGCGAGGCGACGCGCAATGGCGGCGCCCAGCGCGCCACTGGCGCCCGTGACCAACGCACGTTTTCCGGACAGGCTCATGGGGCAGATCTCTCCTCAGGCAAAGGCGTGTTGAGCACGACCACGGCGCGGCCCGCGGCCAGCACGGCATCGGTCGCGTCACGGACATCGAATTCGTAGAGCACCTGGCGTGCATCGCCCGACAGCCGCCGCGCGCGCACCTGCAGCGCACCGGCCACTTCGTCGAGCCGCACGATGCCGAACCGCACGTTGCGGGCGCTGGCGAGGAACCCGGCGGACGGCGGCTCGCCATCGCTCGCAAGCAGCCCACCGTGCAGGGCCATCGCCTGCGCCGCGTATTCGATGGCGGCAGGCGCCAGCAGGCCGACCGCGGTCCGCAGCGGATTGCCGGGAAGTCCGTGACTGGTGGCGGTGCAATGGACGGTGTCCGCGTCCCAGTCGACGAGCCGGTCGAGCAGGCACATGCGGCCCGCATGCGGAATGCGCGCCGCAATGCCAGCGGCGTCGAGCGTTTTTGGCTGCAGGGAAGATGTCATGGCAAGGATGGCCGATCGGCCACCAGCAGCACGTTGGCAAAGGGTGTGCCCGCACTCATCGGAATGCTCTGCACCGAGAAGCCGAGCCGCTCGAGCAGCATCGTCCATTCGCGCAGCGGCCGACCCCAGGTTGGAGACACGCGGTGGCCGCGCACGCGCGTCACGGCATGGTCCACCCACTGGCTGATCGCAAAACCGCGTCGGTTGTCGGCGTCGCCGACACGCAGCAACAGCCGGCCCGTGCCCGGCGGCAACGCGGCATGCACGCGGCGCAGCACGGCTTCCTGCGCGTCGAGGTCCACGTAGTGCAGCACGTCGAGGATCACGACGAGGTCGCTCGCCGGCAACTCGGCGCTGCACATGTCGCCGCAGACGAAGTTCGGTGCCGGCTGCAGCGCACCGACCAGGGCGCGTGCACGGTCGACGTCGCGCGACATCAGCTCGATCCCGGTGTAGTGCGCGCCGGCGGGTGTGCCGGCCCAGGCCGCTGGCCAGCGGCCCTGCGCCTGCATGGCCGCCATCGATGCCAGCAGGCTCGCGAAGATCCCCTGGCCACAGCCGATGTCGAGCACCCGTCGGCGTTCCCGGCCGATGAGTCCGCGCTGGATCAGGCCGCGGAACACCGGGTCGTAGCCCAGCTTCCCGCGCGCGAAATGCCAGGCGAAGCGGCCGGCGCGCCGATATGGCGCACTCGCCAGGTCATGCAGTTGGCGCCAGGCGGCGTGGTGGCGGATGTCGTGGAGAACGGTCATTCGTCGAAGGCCTCGGGCAGTGTCACGGCTTGCAGTCCCGCGGCGCTGAAGGCGCGCAGCAGCGGCGGCAGCACGTCGAGTATCACGGGCCGGTCGGCCACCGTGCGGGCGGCATTGCCGTCGTGCAGCAGCAGGATGTCGCCGGCGGCCAGGCCACGGGTCAGCCGCGCGAGCACCTTGGCCGCGTTGGTCTCGCGGGTGTCGAAGCCACGCCGCGTCCAGCTCACGAGCGTCAGGCCCAGGCGATGCAGCACAGGTTCGAGGAAGGGATTGCGCAGCCCCGCCGGCGCCCGGAAACAGACCGGCAGTTCGCCCGCGACATCGGCAAGCACCTGCTGCGCACGGGCGATTTCGGCGGCGTAGCCACGCGGTCCGAGCAGCGAGAAGTTGTGCCGGTGACGTGCCGTGTGATTCTGGATGCTGTGGCCGCGCGCCACGATCTCGCGCGCCAATGCCGGATGCGCGACCACGCGGTCCGCGATGCAGAAGAAGGTCGCGCGATGGCCGGCGACGTCGAGCATGTCGAGCACCCGCGGCGTGACTTCGGGATCGGGGCCGTCGTCGATGGTCAGCGCAACCTCGCGGCGCAGCGCCGCGGCACGGGGCAGGCGCGTCACGTTGGGGCCGAGCACGCGGCTGCGCGGCAGCAGTCCGGCCACCGTGATCAGCGCATGGTTGAGCACGACGGCGGCCAATGCCCAGGGCCAGGCGCCGGTCACCGACAGCGCCACGACCAGCGCCGCCGCATGCAGTGCGGCGCTCGCGAGGAACACCGCCGTGACCCGCGACATCGGAAAGACGGAGGACTTGGCGGCGCGCCTGGGCATGGTGACGTCCGTTCAGCGCGCCGGGCGGCGCATGAAGGCCGCGGACAGCAGCAGCGCCAGCAACGCACCGGGCGCCACGACACGCCCGATCGCCGACAAGGCCGGTATGTCGGAGATCGCGATCAACCCGAAGGACACCACGGTCGTCAGGTTGGCCAGCATCAGCGAGGCCAGCGTGTCCTCGTCGGCACGGCCGGTGGCCTGCAACTGGTCGAAGAACAGCGCGTAGTTGGAACCCACCGCGACGATCAGCAGCAAGCCGACGAGATGCAGGATGCCGAGCGGCACATGCAGCACCGCCATGCCACCCAGCGTCAGCACCACCGCCAGCACCAGCGGCTGGCAGACCGACAGCAGCCGTCGCCATGACCTCAGGTACAGGCCGAGCAACGCCGCCACGGCGAGCGCGCCGGCCATCACCTGCACGAAGGCCTCGTGCAGATAGCGCGAATAGAGGCTGCCGAGTTCGCGGCCGATGTCGACCACCTGCACCTCGGGCAGCGGTGCGAGTTCGGCCGCCAGCCGTGCCGGGTCGAAGCGTTCCGACGGATGCAGCGCGATCAGCGCCGACCAGCCGCCGCCCGGCCGCTCGAACAGCAAGGCGTTGATCACCGGCGCGAGCGGCCCGTCCTTGAGATCCGCGCGCACGATCGGCGCGAGCCCGCGCGAGGCGTCGACGGCCGCGATGAAGGGTTCGAGGCGCGCCGCAGGCAGCGGGCCGTTGGCCGTCGCCTCCTCGAGCCGCGTGCGCAGCGTCTGCGCATCCGGCAGGCTGGCCAGCCGGGCACGCTGTGTGGCGACACTCGGCAGCATGCGCGTGACCGTCTCGAAGCCCAGCAGCTGGCCGTCGGACACCAGCGTTTCGAGCTTCGCGCTCGCGGCCTCGGCACCGCGCAGCGCGCCCTGCTCGTCGGCCGACTGCACCACCACCAGCGTGCCGCCATCGCTCGCGCCGATGTCGCCGCGCAGGCTCGCGTCGAGATCCTGCGAGGCCTTGGAAATCGGGCTCATCGACGACAGCGTGGCACGCCACAGATCGCCGCCCTGCCAGGCTATCAGCCCGACGGCCGCGATGCCGAGGGCCATGAACGCGAGGCGCAGCCGCGGCATGGCCAGCACGATGCCGCCGGCCAGGCGCGCCATCTGGCGCCGCATGCCCATGCCGGTGGCGCCGTCCGGTGCCAGCACCGGCAGGCCATGGCGCGTGGCCAGCGCCGCGGCGACCAGGCCGGCGATCGAGAACACGCCCAATTGCGCCAATCCGGGGAAGCCGGAGAACAGCAGCGCCGCGAAGCCGCAGACCGACGTCAGCAGGCCGAGCCGCACGGTCGGCCAGTTCAGTTCGCGCCAGCGCTGCCAGCCGGTGCCGCGCACCGCGCCGGGAACGGTTTGGCGCGCCTGGATGAGGTAGTAGATCGCGTAGTCGACCGTCTCGCCGATCAGCGTGCTGCCGAAGCCCATGGTGAGCCCGTGGACCGAGCCGAACACCAGCGCGACCGCGGCCGTACCGGCGACCACGCCGGTCAGCACCGGCAGCAGCGCGATCACCAGCGCGCGCGGCGACGCGAAAGCCAGCAGCAGCAGCCCGCCCATCACGACGGCGCCCACCGCCGCGAGCTGGATCGCCTCGCCCTTGATCTGGTCGCGGCTCTGCACCGAGAACACCGGCGCGCCGCTCAGCAGCAGCCGCGGCGCGCCGGCACCCAGCGAACGCGTGGCGCGCTCGTATTCGGCCTCGATCCGCGCCACCGCGGCGGACTGCGCATCGATGTCGCTGCCCGACGCACGCGTGGTCGCGAGCAGCAACGCGCGCGGCTGGCTGCGCGACACCCAGACGCCCTCTTCCGTGCGCGGCGAGGTCGCGGGGATCATCCCTTCGGCGATGCGCTGCGTTTCGCCGGTCGGATCGCGTTCGAGCAGCGGCTTGACGATGTTGCCCGCCGGTGTGCCCAGCATCGACAGCGTGTCGTCGATGGCGTCGCGCAGGCCATCGACCGTGAAGCGCGCGGGCGACACGTCCGGCGACAGCTGGTAGCGATGGTCGAACACGAAGGTGCCGGCTTCCTGCAGATCGCTGTGGTCGCCGTTCTGCACCTGCTCGAAGAGGCCGCTGGCACGCATCGCCTTGCCGAGCGCGCGCGACACGTCGGCACGCTGCGCCGCATCGCGGCCGGATTCCAGCCCGATCATCAGCGTGCGCGACGCCACGCCGCTCTGCAACTGCTCGATCAGCACGCGCTGCCGCGCATCCGGGCTGGCCGGAAGGAAAGCCGACAGGTCGGCGCTGAACTGCGTGCGCGCGATCACGGCGACGCCGGCCAGCACCAGCGCCAGCCAGATCAGCAGCACCGCCGAACGGCGGCCGCGGCTCGGGGCTGCGCTCATCGCGTCGGAACGATCGTCATGACGGAGCGGTCGCCGCCGCGGAACTCCATCTCGATGCCCAGCACCTCGCCCGCGCGGCCGACCAGCCGCAGCGCGGCGATCTGCGACGACAGCCGGCCGTCGATGGGCGACAGGTCGAGCGCCCATTCGGTCGCCGAACCCGTGAGCCGGACGCTGAAGTAGCGCTGCAGCACCGACGCGTTGCCTGCCAGCGTGGCGCGCATCGCCTCGACCAGGCCGAGCAGCTCGGGCACGCTGTCGAGCGGCATGGTGCGCGTGCGACCGCTGCGCGACAGCGTGAGCGTGTTGCCTTCCACCGCCATGGTCTCGGGCCGCGGCGACAGTGTGCGCCGTATCAGTTGGTCGGGCGCGGAGAAGCTCAGCGTGCCGCTCGCAGCCAGCGGACCATCAACACCGCGCACGTAGCGCTGTTCGGTGAAGGTGGCTTCGCCCTGCTTCTGCTTGGCCAGCAGGCCCATCAGCTCGGGCATGTCGAATGCCCACGCCGGCGCGGCGGCGCACAGCAGCGCGAGCAGCAGCGCGCGCGCGCGGCCCGCGTTGAAGGCCACGAGGACCTTGAGGGCCGCCAGCAACCGGTTGGGCACGCTGGCTTCAGCGCGTGTCTTCGAGCCAGAAATCATGGAAATTGAACCAGTTGTAGGGATACGCGCGGCAGAGGGATTCGAGCCGCCGGACATAGGCTTCGAGCGCCTCGCGGATCAGGCGTTCCCGGGCTGCCGCGTCGGCGGGCCGCTCGCTGAAATCGGCCAGCGGCTCGAATCGGACATCGTATCGGTTGCCACCGGCGTACATCCCCGACATGAAGAACACCTTGCGGCGCAGCAGCGCGGCCAGCCGGAACGGCCCGTCGTTGAAGGTCGCCGGATGCCCGAGGAACGACAGCTCGATGGTGTTGCCGCGCTGCTGCGCGGGCGCATCCTCGGCGGCCGGCAGCGTGCGGTCGGCCAGCAGCCCGCCGAGCCCGCCGGTGTCGAGCCAGTCGCGCAGCGCGAGCATCGAGTTCGGGCGGCCGAGCGGAATCACGTGCGGTCGCAGTTCGGGCAGCGCCAGCGCATTCAGCACGGCGACGATGCGTTGCGCGTTCTCGGTGAACATCAGCATCGCGAGCCGCAGCGTGCCGTGGCCGGGACGGTGCTGGCGGCACGCACCGAGCGCCTCGAAGCTGCCGACGTGCGCGCCCATCAGGAACGCGCCACGCCCGCTGTCGACCTCGGCCTCGACCGGTGCGTTGCCGCTCATGCGCACGTCGAACAGGTCCATGCGCCCGCGCAGGAAGTAGATGCGGTCGAGCACCGTCGCCGCGAAGGCGTGCAGCAGCCGATAACCGTCGCTCCAGCCGGCCTGCGGACCGATCGCGCGGAACAGGTAGCGCTTGATGTTGCGGCGCGGCGTCGGCAGCATCAGCAGGAAATACAGGCTGATCGGCACCAGCAGCAGACGCGCCGCGCGCCGGCCCAATGTGAGCGCGATCCAGACGATCACGCGCAGCGCGAGCATGTTGCTGCGCTCGGGCGTGCGCGACCAGTCGGCCTGGGCCTTGGCGCCGTCGTGCGCCCGCGCGCCGGTCTCGGCCGATGCAGAGGAATCGTCGAACTGCTTTCTCACGCCGCGCCCTCCGCAGGCGTCCAGCGGCCGCTGGCGCAGACGACGTCGCCGCGGCGCACCTCGAAACGCACGCCGCGCGCCGCGCCGGCTTCCGGCGACAGCGCGATGGCGAGCAGATCGCCCGGCCGCACCGGCGCGAGGAATTTCACGGCAGCCAGGGTCGGCGTGGCGCCCAGCCGCGCGGCGATGGCGGGCGCACCCTGCGCCGCCGCCAGCACGTCGGACAGCAGCGACGCGCCCGGCAGCAACGGCTGGCCCGGGAAGTGCCCGGCAAAGGCCGGATGGTCGGCCGGCACCTCGTGCGTGATCTGAACCGGCGTGTCGTCGGCCGCTAACTGGGCCAGCGCGAACTCGCGCAGCCGGCGCGCCGTCAGCTTGCCGGTGCCCTCGCGCGGCAGCGACGCCACCTGCACCACGCGACGCGGCACGAAGACGGCCTCGAGCCGCAGGCGCAGCGCGGCGATGACATCCGCCGCGGCCAGCGTGGGAGCGACCACGAAGGCGATCGGCCGCACCACACCGTCGGTCACGTCGTCGGGCAACCAGAAAGCGCCGTCGTCGACGCCGGGAATGCTGTTCAGGTGGTAGTTGAGGTGCGCCAGCGAACTGCGCCGTCCGGCCACGTGGATCAGGTCGTTCGACCGGCCGAGCAGCTTGAAGCGGCGATCGTCGATCAGCTCGAGCACGTCGGCCATCGGCATCGGCTCGGGCATGAAGTCGCCGGAGAAAACGAAGCGATCGGTGCCGTCGGCGCCCGGCTCGGCGTGCACGCGGATGTCGCCGAAGTTCTCCCAGACCTCGCTCTCTGACGGACGACGATGCGACAACTGGCCGGTTTCGGTGCTGCCGTAGATCTCGATCAGCGCGCCGCCGGTGGCCTGCTCGGCCTGGGCGGCGAGTTGCGGCGACAACGGCGCGGTGGCCGACAGGATCAGCTCGACCGGCGGCAGCGCGAGGCCCGACAGCAACAGCGTCTTCAGGTGGAAAGGCGTGGTGACCAGCGCACGCGGCTGCGGCACCGATTCGAGCGCGGCGACGATGTCCGCCGGATAGAACGGCCGGCCGCTGTCGAAAGCGGCGCCCCCCAGCAGCGCCAGCAGCACCGTCGACTCGAGCCCGTAGCTGTGCTGCACCGGCACCGTGGCGACCAGGTTGATGCCCGCCATCGACGTGCGCCCGAGGCGCCGTGCGAGCGGCCCGGCCGCGGCGGCCACGTCGCCGACCAGCGTGTGCCAGGTCTTGGCGTGCGGCTGCGGAACCCCGGTCGAGCCGGAGGTCAGCAGGCTGGCGGCATGCAGATGGCCGTCGACCAGCGGCACGGCCTGCGGCGGCGTGCCGGCGTGCGTGCGCGGCGTCACGAGCACTTTCGGCAGGCCGGGCGTCGGCAGCGTCGGGTCGTCGGTGACCGCAAAGATCCGGCCGGCCGGGTCGCACAGCCGTGCCAGCGTTTCGGGCCGCGCGTCCGGCGGCAGCAGGCTCGCGTGGCCGCGCAGCATGGCCGCGTACAGCGCCACCGCGAACGCGTAGCGATCGCCGCAGAGATTGACGACCGGGCCTTGCGCCGGCATCAGCGGCACCTGTTCGGCGACGTCGGCCAGGAAGTCGTGGCCGCTGATCGGCACGCCGTGGCGCCAGGCCAGCGGCGCGTCCAGGTCGCGCGCGCCCAGCAACGGATGTCGGATCGGCGCTGGCGTCACGCGCCGCTCCGCCCGGCGGCACCGTCCGCGCGGTTGCCTTCGTACACGGCGCGGAACGCATCGATGAGGCGCGTGCGCTCGAATTCGGGATGGATGCGGTAGCGCAGCAGATGCTCGCCGACGAACAGGGTCACGGCCGACACCGGCGTGAACAGGTTCGCGAACACCGACCAGACGCCGAACGGCAGCCATGCGTAGATCGCGATCGATGCGACCACCATGCCGGCGAAATAGACCGTCCAGATGCGCGTGAGCAAGGTCGTGTAGTCACGCATTCCCGGCGACAGCGGATGGATGCGCTGCGCGAACTGGCCGATCAGCGAAAGCCGGTCGGCGCGCAGGGTGCCGCCGAACCAGCAGCACAGCACGGCATGGATGCCGGCGTGCTGCAGCACGTAGAGGCGATCGGGGTTGCCGGCGTCGCCGTGCAGCACCAGCGCGAAGCCGATGATGCCCAGCACCACGGTCGCCGCCATGCCCGGCTTGCCGAAACGCCCGCCCATCAGGCCGAACACGCTGAGCCACATCGGCCCCAGCAATGCCGCCATGGCCCACGGCTCGGCCGCGTGCCAGACCATCATCCAGTGCGACAGCCCGGCGTAGGCGCCGCCCGCCAGCAGCAGCAGCGCGATGCGCCAGCGCGACATCAGCCCGGACTGCGGTTCTGCGCGACGTGCGTCGCGAGGCTGCGCAGCGACTGGAAGATCTGCTGGTTGCGCTCGTCGTCCGAGCGCAGCTGGAAGCCGTAGCGGCGCGACACTTCGAGCGCCACTTCGAGGATGTCGATGGAATCGAGGCCGAGCCCGTCGCCGTACAGCGGCGCGGTCGGGGCGATGTCGGCGGGTGCGACTTCGAGATTCAGCGATTCGACCAGCAGCACGGCCAGCTCCTGTTCGAGCGGTGTCTGTTCGGAGGCATCGCCGGCGGCGGAAATGGGGGGCTGGGCGGTCGATGACACAGGGACTCCTGGGCTTTTTGGGAAGGTCGCGTAGGGCCGCGGATTATAGGAGGCCGCCTTGGATAGACTGGCTGCCTTCCCACCACCGGACCCGCCATGGCCGACCCACTCCTGATTGCCCGCCACGACACCACCGAGTGCTTTCTGCTGCCGGCGCTCGCCAACCGGCACGGCCTGATCACCGGCGCCACCGGCACCGGCAAGACCGTGACGCTGCAGACGCTCGCAGAGCAGCTCTCGCACATCGGCGTGCCGGTGTTCATGGCCGACGTCAAGGGCGACCTGACGGGCATCAGCCAGCCCGGCCACATCGGCGACAAGCTCGCCGCCACGCTGAAGGAACGCGGCATCGCGCCGCCGGAACCATCGGCCTGCCCGGTGACGCTGTGGGACGTGTTCGGCGAACAAGGCCATCCGGTGCGCGCCACGATCTCCGACATGGGCCCGCTGCTGCTCGCGCGCATGCTCGACCTGAACGACACGCAGGCCGGCGTGCTGAACCTGGTCTTCAAGATCGCCGACGACAACGGCCTGCTGCTGCTCGACCTGAAGGACCTGCGCGCCATGCTGCAGCACGTCGGCGAGAACGCGAGCCAGTTCACCACCGAATACGGCAACATCAGCGCCGCCAGCGTGGGCGCGATCCAGCGCGGCCTGCTGCAGATCGAGACCCAGGGCGGCGACAAGTTCTTCGGCGAGCCGATGCTCAACATCGCCGACTTCATGCAGACCGTGTCGGGCCGGGGCGTGATCAACATCCTGGCCGCCGACAAGCTGATGAACGCGCCGCGCCTGTACGCGACCTTCCTGCTGTGGATGCTGTCGGAGCTGTTCGAGCAGTTGCCCGAGATCGGCGACCCCGAGCAGCCGAAGCTGGCTTTCTTCTTCGACGAGGCGCACCTGCTGTTCAAGGACGCGCCCAAGGCGCTGGTGGAACGCATCGAGCTGGTGGTCCGGCTGGTGCGCTCCAAGGGCGTCGGCGTGTACTTCGTCACGCAGAACCCGCTCGACATCCCCGACACGGTGCTGGCCCAACTGGGCAACCGCGTGCAGCACGCGCTGCGTGCGTTCACCCCGCGCGACCAGAAGGCCGTGAAGGCGACCGCGACCACGATGCGCCCCAAGCCGGGCCTGGACATCGAGGCGGCGATCACCGAACTGGCGGTCGGCGAGGCGCTGGTCAGCCTGCTCGACGAAAAAGGCCGGCCGAGCCTGACCGAACGCGTGTTCGTGCTGCCGCCGGCCAGCCAGCTCGGCCCGATCACGCCGGCGCAGCGCCAGCAACTGATCGCCGGCTCGCTGGTCGCGGGTGTCTACGAAAAGTCCGTCGATCGCGAATCGGCCTACGAGAAGCTCAAGGGCCGCGCCGAGACTGCGCCGAATGCGCCCGCCACATCCACGACGACCCCAGCCGGAAGGACCGCCGGCAAGCCGGGCGCACCGGCCGCGGACGAATCCGGCGGCGGGCTGATGGGCGGGCTCAACGAGATCCTGTTCGGCTCGACCGGCCCGCGCGGCGGCAAGCGCGACGGCCTGGCACAGACCATGGCCAAGTCGGCCGTGCGGACCATCGGAACGAACGTCGGCAAGGAGATCCTGCGCGGGGTGCTGGGCGGGATCTTCGGCGCCAAGTCCCGACGTTGAGCGGCGTTGAACGGCACGTAGCGGCGCCGAACGGTCGCGCTACGCTGCCGCCGCGCTCAGGGCGCCTTCGGAATCGCCAGCCCGGCGATGACCGCCGGACGCGCCACGAAGGCGTCCAGCGCGCGCTTCACATGCGGGAAATCGCCGAAGCCGACCAGATCGCCCGCCTCGTAGAAACCGACCAGGTTGCGGATCCACGGGAAGCTCGCGATGTCGGCGATGCTGTAGTCGTCACCCAGGATCCACGCGCGATCCGCGAGCCGGCCGTTCAGCACGCCCAGCAGTCGCTTCGACTCGGCCACGTAGCGATCGCGCGGCCGCTTGTCCTCATAGGCCTTGCCGGCGAACTTGTGGAAGAAACCCAGCTGGCCGAACATCGGACCGAGTCCCCCCATCTGGAACATCACCCACTGGATCGCCTCGTAGCGGCCGGCGGCGTCCTTCGGAATCAACTTGCCGGTCTTCTCCGCCAGGTACAGCAGGATGGCGCCCGACTCGAACAGCGCGAACGGTTTGCCGTCCGGCCCGTTCGGGTCGAGGATGGCCGGGATCTTGTTGTTCGGATTGAGCGAAAGGAACTCGGGCGACATCTGGTCGTTGCTGTCGAAAGCGACGCGATGCACCTCGTAGGGCACGCCGGTCTCCTCCAGCATGATCGACGCCTTGACGCCGTTGGGGGTCGGCAGTGAATAGAGCTGCAGGCGGTCGGGGTGAAGGGCCGGCCACTTGCGCGTGATGGGGAAGGCTGAAAGATCGGTCATGGGGCGGCATCCTAGCGCGGCGGCGCGGCCGGCGTGCAGCCGGGGTTGCCCGCCGGCCGAAGACAGGAAGCGGTCAGGTAGGCCGACCTAGGCTCTGTCGCGCCATCCGAACCATGCCAGCCGTGCCCCTCGACCCCGTCGCTCCCGTCGCTCCCGCCATGCCATCGCGTGCCGACGGAAGGGCGTGCGTCGCGTGGGGCGGCGAGATCGACCTCGGAGGCCATCTGCACGCCGACCTGCAGGCGCTTCATGGCCCGCAGCAGGTGCTCGGCGGCATCGCCGCCCTGCGTGCGGCCGACCTGCGCATCGCCAGCCTGGCCTGCGTCGTTGCGACGCAGGGCGAACCGTGCGCGGACAAGGGCGAGAGCGCCCCGCTCTACCGCCGCGCGCGTCCCGAGATGGCCGCCGTGCTGACCGAGGCCGGCATCGACCTTGTGGCGACGGCCAACGGCCACAGCGGCGACTACGGTGCCGACGCCCTGCTGGCGCATCTCGACAACCTGCAGCAAAGCGGCATCGGCGCGGCCGGCAGCGGCGCCACACCCGAGGCAGCCTTTGCACCGGTCGTGCGCACGGTCAACGGCGTGCGCATCGCGCTGTTCTCGGTCGACGCCACGCAGCCGCGCTTCGCGGCCATGCCCGACCGGCCCGGCCACGCCTGGCTGCCGCCGAACGCGCCCGAGATCTGGCGCGAGATCATGACCCCGCTGATCGAAGCCGCGCGCCGCCGCGCCCACGTCGTGCTGGTGGCGGCGCACTGGGCTCGGCGCCCGGCGTCGGCACCCGAAGCGCAGACGGTCGCGCTTGCCGAGGCCTTGATCGATGCCGGCGCAGACGCGGTGCTGGGTGCTTCGGCCCATGCCGTGCGCGGCGTCGCGCGCCATCGCGGCCGGCCGATCCTGTTCGACGCGGGTGCCCTGCGCTGCGAACCGGCAGATGGCGGCTCCGGCGACCACGGCTTGTTCACGCTCGACGTCACGCCTTACGGCGTCGAACGGGTGATGTTCCATCCGATCCGCATCGAAGCCGGCCGCAGCGTGCAGCTCGCGCCCGCCCAGGCAGCGGCCGTTTCGCAGCGTCTGATGGCGCAGTGCGAAGCGCTCGGCACGCCGGCGAGCGTCGAACCCGGCGGCGCCTGCGTGATCAGGCTGGCCCCACCCACGCGGCCACTGCCGCCGACCATCGGGTCGACGGCGGCGCGCGTGCTCCCGCTGGCGGAACGCGGTCCGGCGCGCCATCTGCCCGCCCTTGCCGAGGCCCGCGCCGAATGGTCGGTGGACCACGTTCCGGCGGACGCACGCATCGCCCCGATCCGGATCGGCCCGCTCCAGCTGCTCGGCCTGCGCTGCCGGCCTGCCGCACTCGACCGCCGGCAAACGCTCTGGGTCGATGCCTACTGGCGCGCCGATGCGCCCGTCGACCACGACCTGCGCCTGCAGGTCCGCGCGATCCCCACACTCGGCGAGCGCATGCCGCCGTGGGGCGAGGCGAGCGACCACGACCCGTGCGACTGGATGTGGCCCACCCGCCGATGGCAACCCGGCGTCATTTACCGCGACCTCTGCGGCGTGCGCCCGCCATCCACGGCCCTCGTCAGCGACGTGCTGCGCATCGAGGTGCAGGTGGTCGGCGACGGCTTCGCGTCCGGGCCGGTCATGCTGCCCGTCTGGCAACGGCTGCAGTTGTCGGCCGGGCCCCGCGGCGGGCAGATCGATCTGCCGCTGCTCTCGCGGGAGGGCGAACCGGTCCGCACATGGAACGCCGACCAGCTGGCGCAGGTCACGGGCGGACGCTGGCGGGTCCGGCCCGGGCCGGACTGGTTCGTGCGCTCGGTCGTGCGCGGCCCTTCCCACGTCGCCTTGCGCACCGGCCCGACGCTATTCGTCGCGGCCACGGCGCGCAACGTGGAAGCGCACGAGAACTACAGCAAGCCGCGCAATCACGCCTGGGA
Source organism: Variovorax sp. GW821-FHT10B04 (assembly GCF_059415645.1). Classification (NCBI taxonomy): domain Bacteria; kingdom Pseudomonadati; phylum Pseudomonadota; class Betaproteobacteria; order Burkholderiales; family Comamonadaceae; genus Variovorax; species Variovorax sp. GW821-FHT10B04. Next base: position 167,751 of record NZ_JBWKNQ010000012.1, on the reverse strand, counting down.
CCATCACGACCTGCTGGCCGGCCTGCAGCCCTGTCTGGCGGGCGCCATCGTGCAACACGTGCCGGACGGCCTGTCCGCCGAATTTCCGCTGCTGCAGGTCGACGACCCGATCGCGGCGCTCATCGCGCTGGGTCATGCGGCCCGCGATCGCTTCCGCGGCAAGGTCGTGGCCGTGACCGGCACGGCGGGCAAGTCCTCGACCGTCGCCACCGTGGCCCATCTGCTGCCGCCCTCCTCGCGCGTGCTCACCACCATCGACAACTACAACTCGCGCGTCGGCGTGCCAGCCATGCTCGCCAGCTTGGCCGAGGACGACGACGTCTGCGTGCTGGAGATGGCGCAGAGCGGGCTGTGGATGTCGAAAGGGCCGATCTCTCTGATGGCGCGGCCCCATGTGAGCATCGTGACCGAGATCGCGCTGTCGCAGACGGGCACGGTCCGCACGCTGGAAGGCACCGCCGACATCAAGTCGCGCATCTTCCAGGGGCTCGTACCGGGCGGCGTCGCGGTCTTCGGCGAGCACATCCCGGGCTTCGAACGGGTGCGCGACGCTGCGGCACGCTGGGCCACCGACCGCCTGATCGTCGGAACGTCGGCGAAGGCGGACGTGCGCATCCTCGACATGCAACCTGCGGCGACCGGCTGCCGGGTGCGGCTGTCGGTCTGCGGCACGGTGGTCGACGGCGTGTTTCCGGTGGCGAGCGAGGGGCTGGTGCGCAATGCCGCGATGGCGCTGGCCGCCGTCCACGCCATGGGTTTCGACGTGCGGGATGCGGCCGAACGCATGGCGACGATCAGGTTGCCGCACGGGGTGCTGGAACTGTCCCACCTCCACACCCGCAACGGCATCGCGGTGACGCTCATCGACGACAGCTGGAACGCCGAGGTGCTGTCGATGATCAACGCCTTCGACTATGCGAGCCGCTACGAGGCTCCCGCCACCACGGTGCAGCGGCGTATCGCCGTGCTCGGCCGCATCGTGAATCTCGGCGAGCACGCCGAAGCGATGCACCGCAGCCTGGCGGAGCCGCTGCTGGCGTCACGCATCGCCTGGGTGCTGACCCATGGCGACGAGATGCGCTGGCTGCGCGAAGCGCTGCCGCCCGACCGATTGGGACCGCACTTCGACACCGCCGAAGCGCTGGTGCGCTACCTTGCCGATGCGTTGCGCGACGGCGACCTGGTGCTGGTCAAGGGCGACCGCGTGCAGTCCGATTTCGGCGACATCGGGCGGCGGCTGCGCGCACTCTGACCCCGCGCCGGGAACGCGATGAGAATCGGCGGCATGCGCAACATCCTCCTTCGCGCGGCGCTTGCGCTGCTTCTGGCCGGGCCGGCCGCCCTCTTCGCACAGGCCGCGCCGCCCGATGCACCGCTGCTCTGGAACCAGCCGGCCGATCGCGCGGCGTGCCCCGACCAGCCGGGCTATCTCTGGCTCGATCGACTGCAGAAACCGGCCTGTATCCGCTACTTCAGCGGCGGCACGCTGTACGGCGCACCGCTGGCGATCATCCAGTTCTCGGGCGACCGCGACGACGTGATGCGGCTGCCGCCCGAGCGCATCCCGAACAACACGGTCGCGGACCGCACGCGCGACGCCGAACGGCTGGCACGGCGAGCGGGCGTGCCCTGGGTGTTCGTGGCCCGCCCCGGCACCTATGGGTCGTCGGGCGACCACCGCGCGCGCCGGCAACCGCTGGAGTTCCAGACGCTCGATGCCGCCGTCGACGCGCTGGTGCGCACGCAGCACATCGGCCGCATCGTGCTGGTCGGCCACAGCGGCGGCGCCACGGCCGGTGCCGCGCTGCTGACCCTGGGGCGCACCGACGTCGCCTGCGCGGTGCTGACCTCGGGCGCTTTCTCGCTGCTGGAACGCGCGCGCCTGCTGGGCCATTCGAACGGCGGCATGACCGACACTACGGGCAGCCGCAACATCTACGACCCGCTCGAACACGTCGCGGGCGTGGTGCCCGATGCGCGCCGCCGCATCCTGCTGATCGGCAGCCCGGACGACCGCAACACGCCGTTCGCTCTGCAGCAGAAGTTCGTCGATGCACTGCGTGCGGCGGGGCACGACGCCACGCTGAAGGCCGCACCGGCCGCCCCGCCCGAGTACCACAACCTGATCGACGAGGCGGGCCCGCGCGCAGCCGCCGAATGCGCGCAGGACGCGCTGCGGCGCTAGCGGACCCTAGATGCCGGCCGCGCGGATGAAGGCCTCGATCGGGTCCAGGTGCGACGGCACGTTGAGCGCCGGCGCATGGCCGCAATCCGGCACCTCGATCACCTGCAGCCGGCCCAGTGCGCCAGGGCCGCGGCTGCGCATCTGCGCGACCGTGGCGGGCAGCACCAGATCGGAGTCCTCGCCGCGCAGGATCAGCACCGGCGCCTCGATCGCGTCGTAGTGCGGCCAGATCAGGTAGTCGTCGTCGTGCACGGTGAACTGCCGCACCATCGCCGGGTCGTAGTGCGGCGTCACGCGGCCATCGGGGAGCCGGCGCGTCGACGTCTCGGTCAGCCGTCGCCATTGCGCATCGCTGAGCCAGCCGTAGGGCTTGTAGACCGTGCGGAAGAAGGCTTCCAGCTCGGCCACCGTGTCGAAGGCTGGCGGACTGCCGGCATAGGCCTTGATGCGCGCGATCGCGTCGGCCGCCAGTTCCGGCGCGTTGTCGTTGAGCACCAGGCTCGCGATGCGTGCCTTCATCGCCGGCGCGACCAGCCCCGACGCGCAGACCGTGCCGATCGCGCCGCCCATCGACGTGCCGACCCAGTGCACGCGCTGCAGCTGCAGCGTGTCGCACAGCGCATCGGCCAGCCGGGCGTAGAACGACAGCTGGTAGTCGTCGTCCGGCGCGGCGCTCCACTGGCTCAGCCCGCGGCCGATGGTGTCGGGGCAGATCACGCGAAAGCCATGGCCGGACAGGTGGTCGGCCAGCTCGTCCATGTCGCGGCCCGTGCGCGCCAGGCCGTGCCAGGCGATCACCGCGGGGCCATCGGCCGGGCCCCAGTCCATCCAGTGGATCTCGCGGCCCAGCAACCGGGCGTAGTTGGAAGTCGGTGTGCTCATCGTGCAGCCCTCGCGCGCAAACGGCCGACCACGCCGGTCGGGAAGTAATAGACGGACAGCACGAACAGCACGCCGAGCCACAGCAGCCAGCGGTCGGGCGACAGCAGCGCCGCCAGCCACGGCAGGCCGCTGGCGGCCTCGCTGCCCAGGCGCAGCAGGTCCTGCAGGTAGCTCTGCGCGATCACGAACAGCGTCGCGCCGATGACCGCGCCGTAGATCGTGCCCATGCCGCCGATGACGACGATGAGCAGCACGTCGATCATGATCTCGAAGCTCAGCGAGGTGTCCGGCCCGTTGTAGCGCAGCCAGATCGCCAGCATGGCGCCGGCCAGCGTGGCGAACAGCGCCGACAGCACGGCCGCCGTCGTGCGGTAGACCACGACGCGGTAGCCGATCGCCTCGGCGCGGAACTCGTTCTCGCGGATCGCCTGCAGCACGCGGCCGAAGGGCGAGTTGACGATGCGCAGCAGCGCCAGCACCAGGAGCACCGCCGCCACGAACAGCAGGTAGTAGCAGAGCAGCCGGCCGTCGAGCGACACGCCGAGGAACGGGTCTTCCGAGAACTCGAAGCTCGGCGAGATCAGCTCGGGCAGCTTGAAGGTCAGGCCGTCTTCACCGCCGGTGAACTCCGACAGCTGCGACGCCAGCGTCTGGAAGGCCGAAGCCACCGCCAGCGTGATCATCGCGAAGAAGATCGCCCGCACCCGCAGCGAGAACAGGCCGATCGCGAAGGACAGCACCAGCGACACCAGCAGCGATGCGCCCAGGCCGATCAGCAGCGCGCCCCAGCCCGAACCGAGCCGCGTCGCCGAGATCGCGACGCCATAGGCGCCGATGCCGAAGAACATCGTCTGCGCGAAGCTCACGATGCCGGTGTAGCCCAGCAGCAGATCGAAGCTGGCCACCAGCACGATGAACACCAGGATCTTGGCAGCCACGCTGAGCGCCTTGACGCCCGGGAAGATGAACGGCGCAAAGGCCAGGCCGATGACGACCACGGCGAGCAGCAATGCCAGCAGGCGGCTGCGCGGCGTGTCGTTGGAGAGAAGCCTTCTTAGCATGGGAGTCCGGTGTTGTTCGGGGAACATCACGGAACCGGCTTCGCCGGGCCGTCGGTGTTGCCCCCTGGAGGGGGGAATCGAGCTACACGAAGTGAGCAAGGAACGGGGGTGGGCATTACCGGCTGCTCGCTACCGGATACACGCCTTGCGGGCGCCAGAGAAGGACGGCAACCATCAGGAAGATGCTCGCGAACTGCGTGAGGGTCGGCACCAGGAAGCCGATGTAGTTGGTCATCAGGCCGACCAGCAAGGCGCCGATGAGCGCCCCACCCGTCGAGCCGAGGCCGCCGATGATGATCACGATGAAGATCAGCACATTGACCTGCGCGCCCATCTGCGGAATCAGGTTCTGCTGGAACAGCCCCCACATCACGCCGCCCAGGCCGGCCAGCGCGCTGCCCACCACGAACACGCCGACGAACAGCCGGCCGATGCGGTAGCCGAGCGACTCGACCATCTCGCGGTCCTGCACGCCCGCGCGGATCAGCAGGCCGATCTTGGTGCGCCCCAGCGTCCAGGCCAGCAGGCCGAACACCAGCACGCCGACACCGACGGCCAGCAGGCGGTATTTGCTGATCGCCGCCTCGGCCACGAAGACCGAACCACGCAGCGCTTCGGGCAGCGGCAGCGGGATCTGCGCCGGGCCCCAGATGACCTTGATCAGCTCCTCGCCGATGATCATCCCGCCCATGGTGATCAGGATCTGCTTCAGATGCTGGCCGTACACCGGGCGCACGATGAAGCGCTCGAAGGCCAGCCCGATGGCCCCGGCCACCGCCATCGCCGCCAGCATCGCGGGGAACACCGCGACGAGGTTGCGCCAGAGCTCGCCGGAACCGGTCCAGTCGCCCATCAGGCCGAGCACGGTGCTCGCGACGAAGGCGCCGAGCGCGATGAACACGCCATGGCCGAAGTTGAGCACGTCCATCAGGCCGAAGATCAGCGTGAGGCCGGAGGCGATGATGAAGATGATCATCCCCATCGCCAGCCCCGCCACGGTGAGCGTGAGCCAGGTCGACAGCGAGCCGGTGAGCGGCAGCGCGATCAGCGCGAGCACCGGCACCAGCGCGAGCGGCTTCCAGTCCAGGTCGAACGTCTTCATAGCGCGAGACCCAGGAGGGATTGCTGCAGCGCCTCGTCCGCAGAGAACGCGTCCATGCGTCCGCTGTGCACCACGCGGCCGTTGTCCATGACGGCGACCGAGTCGCCCAGCCGCTGGGCGAAGTTGATGTTCTGCTCGACCAGCAGGATCGTGACACCCTGCGACTTGAGCTCGGCGAAGGCGTCGATCATGTTGTTGATGATGGCGGGCGCAAGGCCCTTGCTGGGTTCGTCCACGATCAGCAGTTCGCGCGGCTCGACGATGGCGCGCGACACCGCCAGCATCTGCTTCTGGCCGCCCGACAGCTTGCCGGCCGGGTGGTTCCAGAACTTCTCGACCGCGGGAAAGAGCTTGAAGATCCACTTCAGGCGCGCGTCGTCGAGCTGGTCGACGTTCTTGGCGCCGCGGGCCGCGAGCAGCATGTTCTCCTTGACCGTGAGGTCCGCGAAGATGCCCATGTTCTCCGGCACGTAGGCGATGCCGAGGCCGGCGATCTGCGGCGTCTGCAGCGCGGTGATGTCGCGCTCGCCGAAGCGCACGCCGCCCTGCGACGCATGCCACAGGCCCATGATGGTCCGCAGCGTGGTCGTCTTGCCGGCGCCATTGCGGCCGAGCAGCATGGTGAGCTGCGCGCGCGGCACGACGAGGTCGACGCCGTGCAGGATGTGGTACGCGCCGATGTGCGTGTGCACACCCTGGAGCGTCAGCAGATTCGGGTTCGTCATCGGTCTTGCTCCTTCCCGTGCCGGAGGAAGGTCGGGATGGGGGCCAGCGGCGCGTGCAAGGTCATGCGGCCTCCTTCGCGACGCCCAGGTAGGCTTCCTGCACGATCGGCGAGGCGATCACCTCGGCCGGCTCGCCGTCGGCCACCAGGGTTCCGTTGTGCAGCACGATGATCCGGTCCGCCAGTTCGCGCACCACGTCCATCTTGTGTTCGACCAGCAGGATGGTCTTGGTCCGATCCTGCTTGAGCTTGCGGATCAGGTCGAGGATCACGGGCGCTTCGGCCGAATTCATGCCCGCGGTCGGCTCATCGAACATGAAGACCTTGGGTTCCAGCGCCATCAGCAGCGCGACCTCGAGCTTGCGCTGGTCACCGTGCGGCAGGCTCGCGACCGTGTCGTGTTCGCGGCTCTTGAGCGCGACATCGACGAGGATCTGGTCGGCGCGTTCAGTCAGCGCTGCGTGGTCGCTCCAGATGCTCCAGAGATTCAGGCCACGCCGATGCGCGCCCTCACGCGTCGCCTGAACCGCGAGCCGTACGTTCTCCAGCACCGACAGGTTCGGGAACAGGTTCGTCAGCTGGAACGCACGCCCCAGCCCGGCCCGCGTGCGCGCCGACGCCGGCAGGCCCGACAGGTCCTGCCCGTCGAGCGACACCGTGCCCGCACTCGCGCGCAGTTGCCCCGAGATCAGGTTGAAGTACGTGGTCTTGCCGGCCCCGTTGGGACCGACGATCGCGGTGAGCGTGCCAGGGGCGAACGCGCACGACACCGCATTCACCGCCACGTGCCCGCCGAAGCGGATGGTCAGATCTTTGGTTTCAAGCATGGAAGGAAGTTGAAGCCGGCCGGCGAAGCCAGGCCCGTTGGTGAAACACCGCGGAACCGGCTTTGCCGGGCCGCTGGTGTTGCCCCCTGAAAGGGGGTTGGCGGAGGCGGCACGCAGTGCCGGCGCAGCCTGGGGGTCAGCGTTTGTTTTTGATGGGGATGTCCATCTCTTCCGGCTTGATCTCATGCACCAGCTCCGGCACGCCCCAGGCAAACGCCGGGTCGACCTTGATCTTGAAGTGGTACATCGACTGCATCGCCTGGTGGTCTTCCTTGCGGAAGGTCATCTTGCCCTTCGGCGTGTCGAAGCTCATGCCTTCCATGGCCGTGATGAGCTTGTTCGTGTTGGTGTCGCCGTTGGTCTTCTTGAGTGCGGTGACGACGGCCATCGCGGCCGAGAAACCACCCGCCGTGAAGAAGTCCGGCGGCGACTTGAACTGCTTGTAGTGCGCCGACACCATCGCGTCGTTGACCGGATTCTTCGGCAGGCCGAAGTAGTAGTAGGCCGCGCCTTCCATGCCCGGCAGGCTCTTGTAGGCCACCATCGCCGGCAGGATGTTGCCGCCGGTGGCGATCTCGATGCCGTAGCGCTTCAGGTCGAGGTCGACGATCTTGAACGGGTTGCCCGCACCGGCCCAGACGATCCAGATGATCTTGCGGCCCGGGATGTCCTTGAGCTTGTCGATCAGGCGCTGCGCACCGGCGGTGAAGTCGGTCGTGGCGGGCGGCAGGTATTCCTCGTGCACCAGCTTCGCCTTCTTGATGGCGCCGGCAAAGGCCTTCACGCCGTCGCGGCCGAAGGCGTTGTCCTGCGCCAGCGTCGCGATCGTGACGCCGGGCTTGTCGACCGCCACGGCGTTCGAGATCGCGTCCTGCGACGAGTTGCGGCCGGTGCGGAAGATGTACTTGTTCCACTTGTCGCCGGTGATCGAGTCGGCCACGGCCGGCTCGACGATCAGCACCTTCTTGTATTCCTCGGCAACCGGCAGCATGGCCAGCGCCACGCCCGAAGCCGTCGGGCCGACGGCCAACGCGGCCTTGTCGTCGGAATAAGCAGCGGCCAGCAGCGACTTGCCGAGGTCGGGCTTGCCTTGGTCGTCCTTCTCGATCACGACCAGCTTCTTGCCGTTGACCGTCATGGTGCCGCCGGTGGCGTAGTCCAGGCCCATCATCAAGCCGGTCTGCGTCTGCTTGCCGTAGGCTTCGAGCGCGCCGGTCTTGCTGTAGATGTGCGCAATGCGGATCTCGTCCGACTGCGCCTGGGCCGCGCCGTGCGCGAGAACGCCGACGCCGCAAAGTGCAGCGACCGCAAAGAGATGGCGACGAATCATGCTTTTGTCTCCTGAGTGAATGACTGAATATTGCACAGTTCATGCCAGGCAGCGAAGCCTTGATTTCAAAGGGATTTCCCTTGTGGCCTTGGCGATGGAGACCATTCTTCAGACAGTCATCGTGACTGAAATCTGGACACCTGTCCGTTTTTTTCTCAGGGTTTTCCACAGCTGTCGGCAAGTCGGAAATGATCCGTCGCCACGATGCCCGACTTCACGTAGGCGGCGTTCTGCTATGCAGAAAACGGGGTTTCGTGCGCCTTAGCATTGCGCTCAGACCTGTCGCCAAAGACAGGCCTCGGCCTCCCGGCCTGATCCATTTCAAAGGAACTGTCATGTACATCAAGAATCTGCGCACCCTTACCACCATCGCCGCCGTTGCGGTCTGCAGTGCCGCATTCGTGGGCTGCACCACCACCCGTCCTGGCGATACGGGCAGCAGCACCTCCTCGCGTTCATCCATTGATGCGCAAGTCGATGCGTCGCTGTCGAAGCTGTACGACACGGTGCCTGGCTCGCGCGAAATGGTCGCCAAGTCGGCCGGCGTTCTCGTGTTCCCGGCGGTGGTCGGCGCCAGCTTCGGTGTCGGCGCGGAATACGGTCGCGGCTCGCTGCGCACCGGTGGCCGTACCCAGGCTTACTACAGCACGACCGCTGGCTCGATCGGCTTCCAGGCCGGCGCGCAATCCAAGGCCGTCATCTATCTGTTCAACACCCAGGACGCACTGGCCAAGTTCCGCAACAGCAAGGGCTGGACCGCGGGTGCCGACGCCACCGTGGCCGTCGCCAACATCGGTGCCAACGGCAATGTCGACACCAACACCATCCGCCAACCGGTGGTCGGCTTCGTGCTGACCAATGTCGGCCTGGAAGCCGGCGTGTCGGTGCAAGGCGCGAAGATTTCCGAGATCTCGCTCTGAGCTAGCGCCTGAAGAAAAGCATCCGGGACCAGCAAGGCTGGTTTCGTGATGCCTGCGCATTCGGCCTCGCTTTGCGAGGCCGTTTCGTTTGGCACACGGCGGGCGTCCCGTTCAAAAAAAGCCGCGCGATGCTCAGGCCGTCTGGCCCGCCTATTCATGCAGGCGACCATCTGCGCCTTCGAAGACCTCGTTCTCGATCGCGAGCAGACAAAGAGATCGGAAGCGCCTGAAATCGCTCAATGCCCTGCCGCTCTACCTCCAGATGCCTTCGAGCGCCTGGACGCTGGCGGGATCGTCGGCGCGCCACCTTTCGTCGTCGCGCAGACGCACGTAGATGCGTTCCAGAGGAGCAAGCGACTGATCGGGCGCTTGCCGATGTGCCGCCTCGATGATGCGCACGAACATCAGGATGGTCTTGAGCGAGTTCCATTGTTTCGGCGTGCTCTCCTTGAGTCTGATCGCGGCGTCTGACGCCGATATCGAAGGCGACTTCGCACATATCCGCAGGATCTTGAGGTCACGCTCCGCGCTCTCCTTCGCTGCAGCAACGGTACTCGGCCTGACACGCGTCCCAGGCAGATGACCGTTGTTGATTGCGATCCACATCAACGGCAACACATCAGCAACACTCCGCCTGCTGATTTGTTCGGGCGCGATGCGAAGGGCGATCCGTTGACGAACCTCATCGGTCGTCAGCTCGGGGTTGTCCTTGGCCACCGCATAGACATGCGACGCCACGTTATGCGGCGTCGTACCTTGCGAAACGTCTTTCATCGCCATGAAGTAACGCCGTATCGGGTCTATCGCCTGCGCATTCACGGTTGACCAGGCGCCGGCGCTGGTATTCAGCGCAGCCACCAAGTCTTGTGTCGACATCTTGGGATTGGCGGATAGCAATTCGAGCACCTTGAGACTGCGCGCTGCGTAGGCAGCGGGCGTCACAGGTTGCTGAAGCGACGCCGCCGATGGCTGTGCAGAGCTCGACCCCACCGACGCCTCGATCCGCTCGGCGTGCCGCTCACCGCTCGATCCCAGGCTGCCAACAGCTCTTCGCTTGCGGCTCCGTGGAACGTCCGTCAGGGACTCCACCTCTTCGCCAAGGGCGCGCTTCTGCGCACGTGCGCTTTCGATGGCCGGCCTCTGCAGCGCCAAGGCGGTCTTCCAGCGCTGCTCGGTCTCGTGAGATGTATCTGGCGGCACGAGCAGCTCGCCCACAACGCCGCGAAGCAGCTTCCAGACTTCTTCAGGCATCTGGTCGACTGCGGTCGGGCTGATGCCATTGAGATCGAGCGTTCCGCTGTTGCCGGCTTCTTCGAAGAGATCGGCCAGCACGGCGCACTGCGGGTGGGATGCAACACTCTGGTAGATCGCCAACTGAAAATGCAGCGCATCGGTATCCACGCCTTGCTTGCCGCGCGCATGAGCGATCGCGGAGCTGCCAGCCGCATCCGTGGTCGTGGGTTCGCTTGGATATGCGCCACCTGGTTCGGCGCTGAAGATGTCGTGCGAGTACGACCCGTGCGGCTCGCCGGGCACGAACCCTTGCCAGGTCGTCGCGGCCACCCTCGACACCGGCAATGCAGTGGTCGTGCCGATCTGCCCCGGGGGAAGAACCGGCAGGTTCGCGCCCAGGCCCACGTCGGCCAGTGGCCTGGGGCGGGTGGAGATCGTTTTGATCTGATCGTCGGGCATCGCAACTTGCAGAGGTCTGGCCGGAAAGGCCAAAAGGACAGTCTTGCCATCGTGGGACAGCCGCCCTCACCCGCAGGCGCAACAGACGAAACAGCGTGGGCCTACCCGAAGCCCGCTGTGGGCGGTGCCTGCATCCGGTCGTACAGCGTCGCGCGCGAAATGCCCAGCAGACGGGACGTCGCCAGCTTGTTGCCGCCGGTCGAGGCCATCGCGGCAGCAATGGCACGACGCTCCAGCTCGGCGATCTGCTCCGACAGCGGACGCAACAGGCCCGCAGCTTCATTGGACATGTCGGAGAAGAGTTCCGGCTCCGGCGCGGCAATCTGTTCCAGTCCGGTTTCGGCGAGCACGCGCTTGATTTCCTCGGCATCGATGCGCGTGGCGTCGCTGCGCATCGCGACCTGCTCCAGCACGTTGCGCAACTCGCGCGTGTTGCCGCGCCAATGCTGCGCCGCCAGCAACGCGAGCGCGTCGGGCATGAGTTCGGGCGGCGCCTCGCCGCTGCGTTGCGCCATGTCTTCGCCCAGGGCCTCGACCAACGCGGGAATGTCGCTGCGCCTTTCGCGCAGCGGCGGCACGCGCAACGGCAGCACATTCAACCGGTAGTAAAGGTCTTCGCGGAAGCGCCCGTCGCGCACGAGTGCCGGAAGATCGCGCGAAGTCGCCGCGATCACACGGGCATCGAAGGGCACCAGCTTGTTGGAGCCCAACGGTTCGATCTCACCTTCCTGCAGCGCGCGAAGCAGTTTCGCCTGTAGGCCCATCGGCATGTCGCCGATCTCGTCGAGAAACAGCGTGCCGCCGTCGGCCAGCTTGAACTTGCCATCGCGCCCCTTACGGTCGGCGCCGGTGAAGGCACCAGGCGCGAAGCCGAAGAATTCGGCCTCCAGCAATGTGTCGGGCACGGCCGCGATGTTGAGGCTGACGAATGGGCCCTGCGCACGCGCGGACGCCGTATGAATCGCGTGCGCCAGCAACTCCTTGCCGGTGCCGGTCTCGCCGAGCAGCAGCACGGGGCTCGACGACTGCGCGGCTCGACGCGCGTGGCGCTTGACGTCGACCGCAGCCGGACTGCTGCCGATGAAGCTGGCAAAGGTGTATTTGGCGCGGCGCTGGCCGTCCGGCGTTTGCCGCAGCAGCGGATTGGCACGTTGTGTCGCAAGCTCACGCCGCGCATCGTCCAGGTCACGTTGCAGCATCGCGAACTTGCTGATCAATGGCTGCAGCGTGGTTTCGGGGTGATCGAACAACACGATGCCGATCGCGCCGATCACCTCGCCGGGCACGCTGCCCGCATCGCCTTCGCGCTCCTCGTGAAGCGGTATGCGACTCACGACGAAGGTACCGGCCTTGTTGGTCAGCAGGTCGATCAGGATCGGCTTGCCGGTGTCGAGGACCTGCCGCATCTGCGTGTTGTGGATCACCTCCTCGACCGGCCTGCCGAGGAACTGATCGATGGACGAGAAACCCAGTGCTGGCAGGAAGCGTTTATAGCCTTCGTTGACCCAGACGATGCGCCCGCTGCGGTCGACCAGGAACATGCCCTGGCTGATGCTGGAGAACAAATGGAACATCGAGCGCGCGGCGAGCGCGAGGATGCCCTCGGCATCGAGCGGCAGCCCGGGAGCTGCAGGTTTGACGGGGGCCGAAGACGGCACAACGGGAGCGGCGGACATGGGCCGGATCGTAGCGTGCAGGCCGAACCGTGAATTTCAGTAGCGTCGACCTCCGCGCTGCGCATTGCAGGATGGCCGGCAGCGCAATCGTCCGGCCATGGGAAAACCGAGTCGATCAGTCTTGACCAGAGGTGGCAAGCACCGCTTCAAGCATTCGCTGTTGGGTTCGATTCAAGTTCCAATTACCGCGATTGTCCAAAAGCCACCACAGGACTTCATCGAAGGTCAAGCCTTCGGAGACGAGAAAAGCACCGATCGCGGCAAAACCGGCAGCACCGACCAATGCGAGTATGTTGTCCCCTCGCGGATCAGCTGGCTGAGGGGGCAGGTTCAACAAGAAATCGAAGGCGCTGCTGAGGGAATTGACACAAAGCTGCCCCAAGACATAGCCCACCGCCGTCGATTCCAGAATCGTCGCTACGGCAGCCACTACTTTTTTAAGCTTTCGTTCGTTCTGAGGCTGGACGGCTGCAACTGCGAGCTTGTTCACACCATCCGCCGCGGCAGAAAACAGGTTGCCTGCGACGACGCGAGGCAATCCCGACAGACCTTCCAGGGCCGCACCTCCAAGGCTCCTCGCGAAATGGTAGGCACAGTGTTCCGCTTGCGCAAATCCACTTTCATTCTGGACAGAGCCGGCCGGCAATTTTTTCTCTAAGCCATTGACCATGGTCATAATTTCTCCCTGCGAATCAGGTCCGCACATGCAAATCGAACGGTAAAAACTTGAGCAACACTTCTGTGTTGTATTAATTGCTGGAGATCTCCTTGACGATCATCCATCGCGCGTTTTGCTTCTTCATGCGCAGTTGCTTCCGGCTGTCCATTTTTGTTTTTCCAGCCTGATACTGCTGCAAGAAATCGACAATGGCCTCGTCACCTGCCGTCGCGATACGCATGTCTTTCAGCTGCACGTCGATTGCCGACTGCCCGGCGATGCGGGCGCGACGCGCTTCCGCCCACGCCCTACGGGACTGATTGCCGGATGGCAAGAAGTCATCACCATAGTGCGACAGGTATTTTTCGACATCGAGACGTGCCCAGTCACGTGCCCAGTCCTGGACCGATTTCCTGATCTCTTCCTGTATCGGATCCGTTCCCTGAAGACTTGCCGACGGGTTGAAAGAAGACTGCGCACCCGCCTCTTGCGTTTTCTGCCTCGGGGAAGCGCTCGCCTCGGCAGACGCTACGGATGCCAATTCCGTGGGCCTTTTGGCCGTCATCGTGCGCGCAGTCGCTCCACCGGTCGGCACGATGTCGTTCACAGCAAACACTTCCTTGAGTATTTTCTTTTTTGCCATGATCAGAGGTGCGATGTCCGCGCCCCCCTTGGCCATTGATTTCTCATAGAAGGAATTGGCAAGGCGCGCATGCACATCGCCCAGACTCTGAAGTACGACGGCGTCGTTCTCGTCCAGTTGAAGCGCAGACTCCAATGCTTCCCTGGCCTTGCCGTATTGCTTCTGCTTCATGAGCAGAACGGCGAGATTGCTGAACGGCTGCGACAGGGATGGGAAATCCCGTGTCAATTTCGAAAATGTCGCAATGGCCTCGTCAGACTTTCCCAGATCGCTCTCGACGACCCCCTTGTAGAAAAGAAGATCCGAGTCGTTCGCACGAGCAAGCAGGTACTCATCGATCTTTCTCAATGCGACGCCATACTGCCTGGAGTCCATGAGCTGCAGGATGTCCGGATAGTTCTCCGCCTGGCAGGAAAACGCGGTCAAGCCCGTTGCGAGGACCAGCAGACAAGTCAACAGAAACCCGGCCGTGCGTTCAGTCTTCAACATGGAGCCCCGCTCATCAAAGAACACAGCTTGAACGTCCCGGCCCCGACGAAGCCGAGCCCGCCCGAAGACCCGCACATCCCGGCGAAGCACCAATCGGGGTGCGAAAAACGCTTGGTCGCCATGGCAACAGCTCAGAAGGGTTAAATCAATCAAACGATTGATCTTCATGCTTTAATTTCCGCTATGCCAGCCTCCCCGCCTTCCACCGCGCCGCCCGCCCGCACCCCGCGCAGCGACGGCGTCGAGGCGCGCAGTCGACTCCTCCGCGCGGCGCTCGGGCTTTTTGCCGACCGAGGATTCGCCAAGACATCGACCCGCGAGATCGCACAGGCTGCAGGCGCCAACATCGCTGCCATCAGCTACTACTTCGGCGACAAGGCGGGTCTCTACACCGCATGCTTCACCGAGCCGATGGGCGGCAATGCCGGGGACCTGATCGCACAGTTCGACGTCGAGGGTTTGCCGCTCGACGCCGCGCTTCGCATCTTCATGGCGGGGTACCTGGAACCACTCAAGCACGGCGAAACGGTGCGACAGTGCATGCGGCTGCACATGCGCGAACTGGTCGAGCCGACGAGCCAGTTCCTCATCGAGATAGACCGCGACATCAAAGGCCCGCACGAGGCGCTGATGCGCGTGCTGTGTCGCCACATCGGACTGGAACGGCCCGATGACGACATTCATCGACTCGCCATCTCGGTGACCGGGTTGACCCTGCAACTCTTCGTCATGCAGGACGTGATCGACATGTTGAATCCTGCCCTGCTCGGCGCGCCCACACCCATCGACACATGGGCGGACCGGATGGTCCGGTACGCTCTGGCGATGGTTGCCGCCGAGGTCGATCGGCGAAGCGAAGCGCCACCCTCGTCGCCGCCCCTTTCCATCTCCACCACCCAGCGGGCGCCAACCCGCCGCAGCAAGAGACAAGGCCCATGAGACCTTCGCGATACCGTCCCCGCTTCCTGCCACGCGCGCCGATGTTGTCGGTGGCCAGCCTCGCCGCCGCCCTGGTATTGAGCGCCTGCAGCCTGGCACGCCCTCCCGCGCAGGTGAGCACCCTGGCGCCCGCGCAATGGAACACGCCGCTGCCGGCCGGCTGGGTCGGCCCGGCGGGCGTCGGCAACCTGCCCACGCTGACCGACTGGTGGCGCCAGCTAGACGACCCGCTGCTGGTCGAGCTGATCGGTGCGGCGCAGGACGTCAGCCCTACGCTGGCCAGCGCGGCAGCCCGCATCGCCGAGGCACGTGCCACGCGCGTTGCCGCCGGCGCCGCGCTGCTGCCCAGCCTGGACGGTTCGCTGTCCGGAACCCGCAGCAATTCGGGCTCGAGCGTCGGCAGCACCGGCGGTCTTTCCACCGTGCCGATCACCACGCTGCAAGCCAACGTGCAGTCGAAGTGGGAAGCCGACCTGTTCGGCCGACTCGGCGCCGACCGCGATGCGGCCGAGACCCGGCTGGCGAACGCCGACGCGAAATGGCACGACGCACGCGTCTCCGTCGCCGCCGAAACGGCCAACGCCTATTTCGCCGAACGCGCCTGCGCCCAGCAGCTCGCCGTCGCGGAATCGGATGCGCGATCGCGCGGCGAAACCGCACGGCTGACCGACCTGTCCGCCCGAGCCGGCTTCACCGCACCGGCCGACGCGGCGCTGGCGCGTGCCGGTGCGGCCGATTCGTCGGGCAAGCTCACGCAGCAACGCGCCCAGTGCGACGTGCAGCGCAAGACGCTGGTCGCGCTGACCGGCATGGACGAGCGCGAACTGGCGCAGAAGCTCGCGGCGGCGCCGGGCCAGCGCGCGCTGCCGGCGATGCATGCCGTCGCGAGCGTGCCGGCCGCCTTGCTGATGCAGCGCCCAGACGTGTATGCCAGCGAACTCGCGGTGGCCGCGGCCAGCGCCGACGTTGGCTCGGCCGAGGCCGAGCGCTATCCACGGCTGACGCTCTCGGGCTCGATCGGCCGGTTGCAGTACCGCACCTCGGGCTTCCAGCAGACCATGGACAGCTGGTCGGTCGGCCCGCTGACGCTGACGGTGCCGCTGCTCGACGGCGGCGCACGTGCGGCCAACACCGATGCCGCCAAGGCACGCTACGCCGAAGCGGTCGCGCTGTACCGCAACGACGTGCGCCAGGCCGTGAGCGAGGTCGAACAGGCGCTGGTCAACCTGCAGGCCACCGACGCGCGCACGGGCGACGCCGACACGGCCGTGAAGAACTACCAGGCATCGTTCGACGCCACGCAGGCGCGCTACCAGAGCGGGCTCGCGAGCCTGTTCGAACTGGAAGACGCGCGCCGCACGTTGTTCGCGGCGCAGACCTCGAGCGTCGCGCTGCAGCGCGAACGCGCCGACGCGTGGGTTTCGCTCTACCGCTCGACCGGCGGTGGATGGACACGCCCCGCGCCGGGCGCTACCTCCGATGCGACATCCGCGTCAGTCACCGCAGCCACGACGGCACAGACCACTTCCGCGAAACCATGAAATCCATGAAACGTTCCACCCTCGTCCTCACGCTCGTCGCCGCGCTGGTCGTGGCCGGTGTCGCCGTCTGGCTGGTGCGCGGCAGGTCCGCCGATGGCGATGCCGGCAAGCCCGCCGGCGCCGCCGCGGCGGCAGCGCGCCCTTCGCTGACCGTCACGGTCGCGCCGCCCGAGTCCACCGAACTCAACCTGACGCTCGCCGCCAACGGCAACATCGCCGCCTGGCAGGAGGCCAGCGTCGGCTCCGAGTCAGCCGGACTGCGGCTCGCCGAGGTGCGCGTGAACGTCGGCGACCAGGTCCGCAAGGGCCAGGTGCTCGCGACCTTCTCGCCGGAAACCGTCAATGCCGACGTGGCGCAGGCACGCGCGTCGCTGGCCGAGGCCAAGGCCAACGCCGCGGACGCCGCCGGCAATGCGGCGCGTGCGCGCACCCTGGAGCAGACCGGCGCGCTGAGCCAGCAGCAGATCAACCAGTACCAGACCACCGAACAGACCGCCAAGGCCAAGGTCGAAGCGGCCGAAGCCGCCCTCGCCGCGCAGCAGGTGCGCGGACGCAACACGCAGGTGCTGGCACCCGACGATGGCGTGATCTCCGCGCGCACCGCCACGGTCGGCAGCGTGGTGGCATCCGGCACGGAGCTGTTCAGGCTGATCCGCCAGGGCCGGCTCGAATGGCGTGCGGAGGTCACCTCGTCCGAGCTGGGCCGCATTGCGGTCGGCACGCCGGTCGTGGTGGTGGGTGCCAGCGGCGCGCAGGTGCAGGGCAAGGTCCGCAGCGTTGCGCCCACGGTCGATCCGCAGACGCGGGCGGCGCTGGTGTATGTCGACATTCCCAACGTGCAGCAGAACGGTGCCATCAAGGCCGGCATGTTCGCGCGCGGGGACTTCCAGTTGGGCCGGTCCAACGCGCCGACGGTGTCGCAGGCCTCGGTCGTGCCGCGCGACGGCTTCAACTACCTGTTGCTGCTGCAGCCCGACAACCGCGTGAGCCAGCTCAAGATCGAGACCGGCCGCCGCGTCGCCGATCGCGTCGAGGTGCTCACGAAGCTGCCGGCCGACGCCAAGGTCGTGGTGCAGGGGGCGGGCTTCCTGAACGACGGCGACCTGGTGCGGGTGAGCCCCGGCGAAGGCAAGCCATGAACGTCTCCGCCTGGTCCATCCGGAACCCGATTCCGGCGGTGATGCTGTTCGTGCTGCTCACCTTCGGCGGGCTGCTGTCCTTCAACGCGATGAAGGTGCAGAACTTTCCCGACATCGATCTGCCCACGGTCACGGTGTCGGCATCGCTGCCCGGCGCAGCGCCGTCGCAGCTCGAGACCGACGTGGCGCGCAAGCTCGAGAACTCGATCGCCACCATCCAGGGCCTGAAGCACATCACGACCAAGGTGCAGGACGGCGCGGCCACGCTGATCGTCGAATTCCGGCTCGAGAAGCCGGTACAGGAAGCGGTCGACGACGTGCGCTCCGCGGTGCAGCGCGTGCGCGCCGACCTGCCGGCCGACGTGCGCGACCCGATCGTCACCAAGCTCGACTTCGCGGCGCAGCCAGTGCTGGCCTTCACCATCGCGTCGAGCAAGCTCGACCCCGAGGCGCTCTCGTGGTTCGTCGACAACGACGTGACCAAGAAGCTGCTCGCGCTGCCCGGCGTCGGCGCGGTCAACCGCGTGGGCGGTGTCACGCGGCAGGTGCACGTCGATCTCGACCCGGCCAAGTTGCAGGCGCTGGGCGCGACGGCGTCCGACATCTCGCGCCAGTTGCGCCAGGTGCAGACCGAAAGCGCCGGCGGCCGCACCGACCTGGGCGGCAGCGAGCAGCCCGTGCGCACGCTCGCCACCGTGCAATCGGCCGACGAACTGCGCGACATGCAGATCCCGCTGTCCGACGGCCGGCGCATCCGCCTCGACCAGGTCGCGCGCATCAGCGACACCATCGCCGAGCCGCGTGCCGCGGCGCTGCTCGACGGCAAGCCGGTGGTTGGCTTCGAGGTGGCGCGCAGCCGCGGCGAGAGCGAAGTCGCGGTCGGCGCGGCGATCCAGAAGGCTCTGGTCGACCTGCGCGCGCAGCATCCCGACATCGAATTGAACGAGGCCTTCAATTTCGTGCAGCCTGTGCAGGAGGAATACGACGGGTCGCTGCACCTGTTGTACGAAGGCGCGATCCTCGCGGTGATCGTGGTGTGGCTGTTCCTGCGGGACTGGCGCGCGACCTTCGTGTCGGCCGTGGCGCTGCCGATGTCGGTGATTCCGGCCTTCATCGGCATGCACCTGCTGGGCTTTTCGATCAACGTGATCTCGCTGCTCGCGCTGTCGCTGGTGGTCGGCATCCTGGTGGACGACGCGATCGTGGAGGTCGAGAACATCGTGCGGCACCTGCGCATGGGCAAGTCGCCGTTCGACGCCGCCATGGAAGCCGCCGACGAGATCGGGCTGGCCGTGATCGCGACCACCTTCACGCTGATCGCCGTGTTCCTGCCGACCGCCTTCATGAGCGGCGTGGCCGGCAAGTTCTTCAAGCAGTTCGGCTGGACCGCTTCGCTCGCGGTGTTCGCGTCGTTGGTGGTCGCGCGGATGCTCACGCCGATGATGGCGGCCTACATCCTGAAGCCGATCGTCGACGCCGAGAAGGAAGCCGGCTGGCTGCGCATCTACATGCGCTGCGTCGAGTGGTGCATGCGCAACCGGCTCGCGACGATGGCGCTGGCCACGGTGTTCTTCATCGGCTCGCTCGCGATGATCCCGCTGCTCAAGACCGGCTTCATCCCGCCGGACGACAACTCGCAGACGCAGGTCTACCTGTCGCTCGCGCCGGGAGCGACGCTGGCCCAGACCACGGCCACCGCGGAAGAGACGCGCAGGCGGCTCATGAAGATCGACCACGTGCGCAGCGTCTACACCACGGTCGCCGGCGGCAGCGCGGGCGGCGACCCGTTCGCGAGCTTCGGCACGCCCGAGACGCGCAAGGCGACGCTGACGATCAAGCTCGATCCGCGCGGCGACCGGCCGCGCAAGCAGGTCATCGAGAACCAGATCCGCGCCGCGCTCGAATCGCTGCCCGGCGTGCGCAGCACGGTCGGCCTCGGCGGTTCCGGCGAGAAGTACATCCTGGCGCTGAGCGGCGAAGACCCGGCCGCGCTGAGCACGGCCGCCCGCGCGGTCGAACGCGACCTGCGGACCATTCCCGGGCTGGGCAACATCACGTCGACCGCCAGCCTGATCCGGCCCGAGATCGCGGTGCGCCCGGACTTCGCACGCGCCGCCGACCTGGGCGTGACGAGCTCGGCCATCGCCGAGACGCTGCGCGTCGCCACCCTGGGCGACTACGACCAGTCGCTGCCCAAGCTCAACCTGGCGCAACGCCAGGTGCCGATCGTGGTCAAGCTGGAAGACTCGGCACGGCAGGACCTGGCGCTGCTCGAACGCCTGTCGGTGCCCGGCGCGCGCGGCGCGGTGATGCTCGGCCAGGTCGCCACGCTCACGGTGGAAGGCGGCCCGGCCGTGATCGACCGCTACGACCGCTCGCGCAACGTGAACTTCGAGATCGAGCTGTCGGGCGTCGGCCTGGGCGATGCCAAGACCGCCGCGATGGCGCTGCCGTCGATCCGCAACCTGCCGCCCGGCGTGCGCGTGGCCGAAGTGGGCGACGCCGAGGTGATGACCGAGCTGTTCAACAGCTTCGGCCTGGCAATGCTCACCGGCGTGCTGTGCATCTACATCGTGCTGGTGCTGCTGTTCAAGGACTTCCTGCATCCGGTGACCATCCTGTGCGCGCTGCCGCTGGCGCTGGGCGGCGCCTTCGTCGGCTTGCTGATCGGCCAGAAGGCGCTGTCGATGCCGTCGCTGATCGGGCTGATCATGCTGATGGGCGTGGCCACGAAGAACTCGATCCTGCTGGTCGAGTACGCGATCGTCGCGCGCCGCGAGCACGGCATGAGCCGCTGGGACGCGCTGCGCGATGCCTGCCACAAGCGGGCGCGGCCCATCATCATGACGACCATCGCCATGGGCGCCGGCATGCTGCCGATCGCGGTCGGCTTCGGCGCCGCGGATTCGAGCTTCCGCTCGCCGATGGCGGTCGCGGTGATCGGCGGACTGATCACGTCCACGGTGCTCAGCCTGCTGGTCGTGCCGGCCGTCTTCACCTATATCGACGACGTCGAGCACTGGCTCAAGCGGACGGTGCGCCGGCTGCGCGGGAAGCCGGCCGACCCGCATGTCGACGACGACCTGAAACAGCCCGCGCCGTGAGCGCCGCGAGAACACGTACGTGATGCACGTCAGGTACGTCATATAAGGCGAGAATCCGCGACCATGCGTTTGCTCCTCGTCGAAGATGAAGCCGAAATGGCGTCCTGGCTCATGCGGGCCTTCAAGCAAAGTGGCTTCGTGCCCGACCACGCGCCGGATGCCGCAACGGCCGAGTCGCTGCTGGCCGCCGGCGACTACGACGCGATGGTGCTCGACCTGCGCCTGCCCGACCGGCATGGCCTGGCCCTGCTGGCCGACCTGCGCGAAGGCGGCAACCGCACGCCCGTGCTGGTATTGACTGCGCAGGGTTCGCTGCAGGACCGCGTCAAGGGCCTGAACGTGGGTGCCGACGACTTCCTGACCAAACCCTTCGCGATCGAAGAACTCGAGGCACGCCTCGACGC
The DNA here is from genome assembly GCF_059415645.1 of Variovorax sp. GW821-FHT10B04. Classification (NCBI taxonomy): domain Bacteria; kingdom Pseudomonadati; phylum Pseudomonadota; class Betaproteobacteria; order Burkholderiales; family Comamonadaceae; genus Variovorax; species Variovorax sp. GW821-FHT10B04. The sequence continues at coordinate 146,435 of NZ_JBWKNQ010000012.1, read as the reverse complement.
GCTGGTGCGCCGCGCGCGCGGCAGCGCGCATGCGGCGCTGCAATGCGGCACGCTGTCGCGCGCGCACGGCAGCCGCGCCTTCACACTGGACGGCGTGCTGCTGCAGCTCACGCCGCGCGAGAGTGCGGCGCTGTCGGTGCTGCTGGCACGCAGCGGTTCGCCGGTGGAGAAGTCGCAGCTCTCCAGCAAGGTCTTCCCCGCCGACAGCAACGCCGGCCCCGACGCCATCGAGCTGGTGCTGCACCGGCTGCGCCGCAAGCTGGCCGGTGGCGACGTGCGCATCGTCACCGTGCGCGGCCTCGGCTACATGCTGGAAAGCGTGGGGCATGAGCAGCCCGAGGACTGAGGCACGACCGGAAGCCCGGCGCTTCGGTATCCGGGCGCGGCTGCTGACGCTGCTGCTGCCCTGCATCCTCGGCCTGCTGGCCCTCGACAGCTGGGACGACTACCGGGCCTTGCAGAGGCTGGTGCAGGACTCCTATGACCGCGTGATGCTCGAGTCGGTCCAGGCGCTGCGCAGCAGCGTCACGGTCGCCGCCGACAAAACGCTGCAGCTCGACGCGACGGCGTCGCTGGTGCAGCGCATGTTCGACGCGTCGAGCCCGCAGGGCAAGCACCTGTACGTCGGCCTGAAGCCGGTCGACGCGGCCGGCTCCCCGGCGGAGCGCGTCCTGCTGGGCGACGCCGGGCTGCCCGCGCCGCCCGATCGGTCTTCGCTGCCGAACGCCGCCCATTCCGCCCATGCCGCCGGCGATGCCTCGACGGTCTGGTACGACGGCGACTACCACGGCGAGGCGGTCCGCGTCGTCGCGCTGCGCAGCCGCCTGGTGGACGGCGCGGGGCGGCCTTTCGACCTGCTGGTGCAGGCAGCCGAAAGCACCGCGCCGCGCGACCTGGCCGAAGCGGTGTCGCGCCGCCAGCAACTGTTCCGCGATGCGCGGATGGTGCTGGTCGTGGTGGCGCTGGTCTGGCTCGGCGTGACCTGGTCGCTGCGCCCGCTCGAACGGCTGCGCCGCTCCGTGATGCGGCGAAAGGGCCAGGTGCCGGAATTGCTCGACGGCAGCGGCGTGCCCTACGAGGTCGCGCCGCTGGTGGACGCGGTCAACCAGCACGTGGCCAGCTACCGGAAGCTGCTCGACCAGCAATCGCAGTTTCTTGCCGACGCATCGCACCAGTTGCGCACGCCGCTCGCCATCATGTCGACCCAGGCCGGCGTTGCACTGCGCGAGAAGGATCCCCGGCAGTGGCACGACACGTTGCGCGCCATGGTCTCGCAGATCGCGCGCAGCAGGCGGCTCTGCGAGCAGTTGCTGTCGCTCGCGCACGCGAGCGACAGCTCGGCGTCGCCCGACAGCGCATCGGCGTACGCCGATCTCAACGCGATCGCCAAGGACGTGGTCCTGCAATACCTGACGCTGGCGCACGAGAAGGACCAGGACCTGGGTTGGGTCGACGCGCGCACGGGCGGCGGCAGCGGGGGCAGCGACGGCATGGCCGTCCCGGTTCGCGCGAATGCACCGGAGTTGCACGAGGCACTGTCCAATCTCGTGCACAACGCCATCGTCTACACGCCCGTCGGCGGGAACATCACGGTGGCGGCCCGCATCGTCAATGGGCTGGCACTCGCGGAAGTGCGTGACGACGGCCCGGGCATCGCGGGCGCCCGGCGCGCCGAGGTGTTCGAACGCTTCAGCCAGGCCGATGGCCGCACCGGCAGGACATCGCGCGGGGCGGGACTCGGACTGGCCATCGCACGCGCCTATGCGCAACGCAACGGCGGCGACATCGTGCTGGCCGATGCAGACGACGACGCCGGTGCGCCCGGCACCGGCCTGCGCGCGGTCCTCCAGCTGCCGCTGGCCGACATGCACCAAGGCTGAGCGCGCCACGGAACGAGGGCGCCGGGCGCCGCACCAGCTTCGTTTTTTCGGCACATCCCGCCTCGGCACGAGGTGCTTTCACTCATGGTGACTACTGTTAGTGATAACACGTATTTTGAGTTAGCACCTTCCAAATGAAAGCAGATTGGAAGCGTCGCTCCCTACGATTCGCCGCCAACCGGACCTCCGAAATCCTGCGCCCACGCCGGCGCAACGAGGCCCGGCATGAATCCAAAGGAGACCCTCGAGCATGCTTCCCCCCCCTTCCCTCGTCCGGCCTGTTGAAAGGCATACGTCATGTTGAAGAACCGCAACTTCGTCAAGGGCGTGTTCCTCATGCTCATCGCGCTGGGTTTCGGCACCGTCGCACTCGGCTACAAGGTGGGTGAACTCGCCCGCAGCGGCCCCGGCCTGTTCCCGGTGATGATCAGCGGCTTCCTGTTCCTGATCGGCCTGCTCACGACGGTGCGTTCGTTCTTCGTGCCGCCCGTCGCGCTCGACTACAACATCAAGAACATCACGCTGATCCTGCTGAGCCTGGTCGGCTTCGCGGTGATCTCCGAGCACATCAACATGATCCTCGGCATCGTGTTCCTGGTGTTCGTGTCGACCTTCGCGGGCACCTCTTACTCGGTGTCACGCAACATCAAGATCTCCATCGGCCTGATCGCCGTGGCCTTCGCGTTCAAGAACTTTCTCGGCCTCCAGCTGCCGCTCTACTGATGGACGTCCTGCACAACCTCGCGTTCGGATTCAGCCATGCGCTGACGATCCAGAACCTTCTTTACTGCGCGCTCGGCTGCACCGTCGGCACGCTCGTGGGCCTGCTGCCCGGCCTCGGCCCGCTGTCGACCATCAGCCTGCTGCTGCCGCTGACCTATTCGATCCCCACCGGCGGTGCGCTCATCATGCTGGCCGGCATCTACTACGGCGCCCAGTACGGCGACAGCGTCAGTGCCATCACGATGAAGATCCCGCATGCGAGCAGCATCGTGGCCTGTATCGATGGCTACCAGATGACGCTCAAGGGCAAGACCGGCCTCGCGCTGTTCACTGCCGGCATATCGAGCTTCATCGGCGGCACGATCGCCATCGTCGTCCTGTCGACGATGGCACCGGCGCTCGGTGAAGTGGGCTTCCTGTTCGGCCCGGCCGACTACTGCGCGCTGATGCTGCTGGGCTTCTTCTGCGTGAGCTTCGTCAGCAGCGGCAGCCTGCTCAACGGCCTGGCGATGGCCATGGTCGGCGTGCTGCTCGGCATGGTCGGCACCGACGTGAACAGCGGCGTGGCGCGCTACACGATGGGCCTGCCCTTCCTGATGGACGGCATCGGCCTGATCAGCATCGCGCTGGGCTGCTTCGGCATTGCCGAGGTGGTGAAGAACCTCGACAAGAAGAACGTGCTCACGCCCTTCAACGGCAAGATCAAACTCATGCCGACCTGGCCCGAATTCAAGCGGATCCTGCCCAGCGCGCTGCGCGGAAGCGTGATCGGCTCGGTGCTGGGCATCCTGCCCGGCGGCGGCCCGACCATCGCCCAGTTCGCCGCCTACGCGGCCGACAAGCGATTCAGCAAGTACAAGGACGAGATCGGCACCGGCTGCATCGAAGGCGTGGCCGGCCAGGCCGCAGCCGACGAAGCCGCTGCACGCACCAGCTTCATTCCGCTGATGGCCATCGGCATTCCCGAAAACCCGGTGATGGCGCTGATGATGGCCGCCTTCATCGTCAAGGGCATCCAGCCCGGCCCCGACATGATCGCCAGCCACCCCGACCTGTTCTGGGGTCTGGTGGCCAGCATGTGGGTCGGCAACGTGTTCCTGGTGGTGCTCAACGTGCCGCTGGTGCGCTACTGGCTGTCGGTGTTCAAGATCCCTTACACCGTGCTGTTCCCGGCGATCATGTTCTTCTGCTGCGTCGGTACCTTCAGTATCAACAACAGCCTGGACGACATCTACACGACCGCCGTGTTCGGCCTGGTCGGCTACCTGTTCATGCGACTGGACATGGAGCCGGCACCCCTGATGCTGGGCTTCATCCTCGGGCCGATGCTCGAGGAGAACTTCCGCCGCGCGATGCTGTTGAGCCGTGGCGACTTCAGCGGCTTCGTCACGCGTCCGATCAGCGCCACGCTGCTCAGCGTGATCTCGATCGTGATCATCTGGCAGACCGTCTCGTTCTTCCGGGCTGCTCGCAAGAACAAGAACAAGCCGGCGCTTGCGGCGGCCGAGGACACCGCGCCCGTGGCGAGCTGAGCGTCAGTCCTCCCCAGCCACTCGCCAGCCGCTGCGCTGGCGGTACATTCAAAAGCCCCCTGTCCGCCATGCGGTCAGGGGGCTTTTTGTATTCAGACGACGGCACGGCGCAAAAAAAGGCCGGCCCCATGACGAGGCCGGCCTTGCGGGGGCACGCAAATCAGGCGTCGAGCTGTGCGAGCCGCAGACGCTTGCGGTCGCTCATGCGCTTGGCGATGCGCGGCAGCAGCAGCACGGCCAGCACGATGACGATCAGCACGATCGACATGGGGCGCTGCACGAACACCGTCGCGCTACCCTCGCCGATCGACATGGCATTGCGCAACTGCGCTTCGGCGAGCGGGCCGAGGATCATGCCGACGACCACGGGTGCGGTCGGGAAATCGAAGCGCCGCATGACCACGCCCAGCACGCCGATCGCATACAGCAGGAACAGGTCGAAGGCGCTCTGGCGCATGCCGTAGGCGCCGACCGTCGCGAAGATCAGGATGCCCGCATAGAGCTGCGGCTTGGGGATCTTGAGCAGCTTGACCCAGAGGCCGACCATCGGCAGGTTCAGCACGAGCAGCATCACGTTGCCGATGTAGAGCGAGGCGATCAACGCCCAGACCAGCGCAGCCGAGGTGGTGAACAGCTGCGGACCGGGCTGGATGCCGTAGTTCTGAAACGCGCCCAGCAGGATCGCCGTGGTGTTGGAGGTCGGGATGCCCAGCGTGAGCAGCGGAATCAGCGCAGCCGTCACCGTCGCGTTGTTCGCAGCTTCGGGTCCGGCCACACCCTCGATCGCGCCCGTGGTGCCGAATTCGGCCTTGGCGTCCTTGTCCTTGGCCAGCTTCTTTTCCGTCGCGTAGCTCAAAAAGGTCGGGATCTCGGTTCCACCGGCCGGGATGCAACCGAAGGGCGTGCCGATGGCGGTGCCGCGCAGCCAGGCGGGAATCGAACGCTTCCAGTCGCGCTTGCTCATGTGCACGCGGCTCAGCTTGTTCTGGCCCTCGACGACCTTGCCTTCATACAGCACGGCGTAGAGCACCTCGGCCACGGCGAACAGGCCGACGGCCACCAGCACGATCTCGATGCCGTCGAGCATCTCGGGAATGCCACCGGTGTAGCGCCCCTGGCCCGAGATCTGGTCGAGGCCGACACAGCCGGCCGCCAGGCCGATGAACAGCGCGGTCATGCCGCGCAGCGTGCTCTTGCCGAGGACCGCACTCACCGTGGTGAAGGCCAGCAGCATCAGCAGGAAGTACTCGGGCGGGCCGAGCTTGACGGCGAACTCGGCAACGTAGGGCGCGAACAGCGTGACGATCACCGTGGCGATGGTGCCGGCCACGAACGAGCCGATGGCCGCGGTCGCGAGCGCAGCACCCGCGCGCCCGCTCTTGGCCATCTTGTTGCCTTCCATGGCTGTCACCATGCTGGCGGTCTCGCCGGGCGTGTTCAGCAGGATCGACGTGGTCGAGCCGCCATACATCGCGCCGTAATAGATGCCCGAGAAGAAGATCATCGAGGCCGTGACGTCCACCTTGGCGGTGATCGGCAGCAGCATGGCAACGGCCACGGCCGGGCCGATGCCGGGCAGCACGCCGACAGCGGTGCCGAGTGCACAGCCGACCAGACACCAGAGCAGGTTGACGGGCGTGATGGCGGCGGCAAAGCCGGCCATGAGGGCGTTGAAGATGTCCATTCAAGACTCCCGACGGGCCGCGCCCAGGGAGGCTTGCGCCCCCTTTGACGGCAGTGAATACACGAAGTGAGGAACGTAGGCGCTCATACGATCAGAGCCATCCGCTCGAAGTGAGGCCAGGCAGGTTGATCGCCAGGAATTGCGTGAACGTCCAGAACACCGGGGCCGCAATGAGCGCACCGGTCACGATGTCGATGGCCCAGGTGCGTGGCGCACCCGATGGCTGGCCGGTTGCGCGGCGCAGCCCCTGAACCGCCAGCACATAGCAAAGCGTGCAGCTCAGGATGAACCCGAGCGTCGTGATCAGCGCTGCATTCAGCAGGAGACCGGCAGTCACCCAGACGAAGCCAGGCCAATACGCGTGCTCGGCACCACTCGGCGCATCGAGATCGCGAAACCCGCCGCTGCGCGCCTCCCACAGGATGAACACGCCGCAGATCGTCAGCACGATCGACACCAGCCACGGCAGGAAGTTGGGGCCCACGCCGCCGTATCCGGCGTCGGATGAAATCCCGATCGCCCCGCCGCCCAGCGCGATCCCGGTCAGCAATACGCCGACCCCGACCGCCGTCTGCGGCCAGGACACGCCACGCGCCGCCACGGCACGCGATTCATCCAGGGGTGAAGAACTTGTTGTCATAGGTCTGGTTCCAAAAAGCACGATCCCCCTTCCAGAAACACCGCGGAACCGGCTTTGCCGGGCCGTCGGTGCTGACCCCGGAAGGGGGTTGGCGAGAGCGACACGAAGTGCGCGAAGCCCGGGGGAGAGCCGGGTTCAGACCATCCCGGACTTGGCCATGATGGCGCGCAGGCTCGCGAAGTCGTCGTCCACGAACTTGGCAAAGGCATCACCCGAGATCACGGCCGGCGTCCAGTCGTTCTTCTTGAGGGATTCGGCCCAGGCCGGGCTCTTCAGCGCGGCCAGCACCATGTCGGTCAGGGCCTTGCGCTGCTCGGCCGAGATGCCGGGCGCGCCATACACGCCGCGCCAGTTGCCGATCTCCACATCGATGCCCTGCTCCTTCAGCGTGGGCACGTCGACACCCGGCAGACGCCGTGGCGACGTGACGGCGATGGCCTTCATCTTGCCGGCCGCGATGTACTCGGCGAATTCGCTGTAACCGCTGCCACCGACCGTCACGTTGCCGCCCAGGATGGCCGCGGTGGCCTCGCCGCCTCCGCGGAAGGCCACGTAGTTGATCTTCGACGGGTCGGCACCGACCTTCTGGGCGATCATGGCCGCGGCGATGTGCTCGGTGGAGCCGCGCGATCCGCCGCCCCACTTCACGCTGCCCGGGTCCTTCTTGAGCTGATCGACCACGTCCTTCATGGACTTCAGCGGCGAGTTGGCGGGCAGCACGAACACGTTGTATTCGGTGGTCAGGCGCGCCAGCGGCGTGGCCGCCTCGAGCTTGACCGGCGGCTTGCCGGTGATGATGCCGCCGAGCATCACCGAGCCCATCACCATGAGCGCGTTCGGGTCGCCCTTGGAACCATTGACGAACTGCGCCAGGCCCAGCGCGCCGGCGGCGCCGCCCTTGTTGTCGTAGGTGACGGTGTCGGCCACCTTGGCGTCGGTCAGGGCCTTGCCCAGCGCACGGCCGGTGGTGTCCCAGCCGCCGCCGGGGTTGGCCGGAATCATCATCTTCACATTGGCGGCAGCATGCGCCAGCATCGGCAGCGCGCCGACGGCCGTGAGTGCGGCCAGGGACTTCAGGAAGGTGTCGCGACGCATGGTGTCTCCTTGAATGGGATGGTCGATGAAAGCTGAATGGAAGCAATCGGCCGCTATGATGCGCCGCCCTCCTGTCAGTTGGCTGTCCAGCGCCCTGGGGTAAACACCGAAAATCCTGCCGCATGAAGCTGCTGCTGGTCGAAGACGACCCCACGATGCAAACCACGCTCCAGCGCACGCTCGGGCGGCGCCGCATCGATGTGCGCGTGTGCGGCGACGGCGCGCTGGCACTCGCGCAATGGCGCCATCTGGAGCCCGACGTCGTCGCGCTCGACCTGAGCCTTCCGAACCTCGACGGCCTCCAGGTGCTGGCGCAGGCGCGTGCCTCGGGGCTGCGCACGCCGGTGCTGCTGCTGACCGCCCGCGGCACCGTCGGCGACCGCATCATGGGACTCAACGCCGGGGCGGACGACTATCTGCCCAAGCCCTTCGACCTGGACGAACTCGAGGCCCGGATCCGCGCGCTGCACCGGCGAAACCAGCAGTCCGACACCGACCCGGCGCCAGGCCCGCAACCCGTCGGCGGCCTGCGCTTCGCCCAGGAGAGCGGCGCCATCTACCTTCGGACCGAGGTGATGGAATTGACGCCGCGCGAGCTGGCGTTGCTGAAGGCGCTGATGATGAATCCGGGCCATGCCGTCAGCAAGGAAAGGCTGTTCGAGCTGGTGTTCCCCGGCGAGGACGACGTGCAGTACGAAGCCGTCGAGGTCGTGGTCTACCGCCTGCGCAAGAAGCTCGCCGGCACCGGCGCGGCACTGATGACGCTGCGCGGACTCGGCTACCTCCTGCGAGAGGAAAAGGCATGAGACCCGCCATGCGCCGCGCATGAAGCTGGTGGCCCACCTCGCCGCGAGGTTGTCGCTGCGCTCCCGGCTCCTGCTCGGCATCCTGCTGCCGGTCACGCTCTTCATCGTCGTCAACAGCGTGAGCATCTACCGGCAGAGCCTGGCGGCCGCGACCACCGCCTACGATCGCACGCTGCTCGCATCGGCCAAGACCATCGGCGAACAGCTCGACGTCGAGGGCTACGAAGCGGCTGCGCAACTGCGCGCCATCGTGCCCTACTCCGCGCTCGAAGCCTTCGAGGCCGACAGCCAGAGCCGGATGTACTACCGCGTGTCGACACTCGGCGGCGACATGATCTCCGGCTTCGACGAACTGCCGTTCTGGCACGGCAAGCTGCCCGACAGGCCGCCCTATGCCGCGCTGGTGGATTTCTACGACGACACCTTCCGCGACCAGCCGGTGCGCGTCGCCGTGCTGCTCCAGCCGGTCGCCAGCTCGCGCGGACTCGGCATGGCCGTGGTGCAGGTGGCCGAGACGCTGGCCTTGCGCGAGACGCTGGCGCGCAAGCTGCTGGTCGACATGCTGTGGCGCCAGCTGGTGCTGATGGGCGTCATCGCGGCCGTCACCGTGCTGGTGGTGCAGCGTGCGACGCGGCCCGTGCGCGACCTGGGCGAAGCGATCGAAACGCGCGCGCCCGACGACTTCTCGCCGATCGACGCGCCCGGCGCACCGCGCGAGCTTCGACCGATGATCGAAGCGACCACGCGCGTCATGCAGCGCCTGCAGGGCCTGCTCGACCACCAGAAGCGCTTCGTGCGCGACAGCGCCCACCAGCTTCGCACGCCGCTCGCCGTACTCACTGCGCAGGTGCAGTCGGCGCAGCGCGGCGACGTGCCCGCCGACCAGGCGCTGCGCGAGATCGACGCCACCGTGAAGCGCGCGACCCAGCTCGCCAACCAGATGCTCTCGCTGGCCAAGGTCGAGCAATTGCGCCAGCAGCCGGAGTCCGCCGTGCTGGACTTCGGCGAGATGGTGCGTGAAGTGGCGCTCGACCTGTCGCCGCTGATCGCGGACAAGGCGCTCGATTTCGAGCTGGCGGCTTCCGCGGCACCGGTGCATGCGCACCGATGGATGCTGCAGGAGCTCGCCCGCAACCTGCTGCACAACGCCATCAAGCACAGTCCGCACGGCGGCACGCTGCTGGTGGAAGTGCGCGCTGAACCGGGCCCGGAAGCCGGTACGGCCTTGCTGCGCATCGCCGACGACGGGCCGGGCATTTCGCCGGAACTCAGGCAACGGCTGTTCGCCCCCTTCGCCGCCGGCGACGTGGCGAAGGGCTCGGGACTTGGTCTGACGATCTCTCGGGAGATCGTGCGCGCACTCGGCGGAGAGATCGCCCTGGACAATCGCATATCGGCAGGCCGCGTCACGGGGCTGGACGCCACCGTGCGGCTGCCACTCGAACAAGGATGACGATGGATCGACTGCGGATCGACAAGTGGCTCTGGGCTGCACGCTTTTTCAAGACACGCTCCCTGGCGGCCGAGGAAATCGGCAAGAACCGGGTGGAGGTCAACGGCGACGTCGCCAAGGCCTCGCGCGAAGTCAAGCCCGGCGACACCGTCGCCATGCGGCACGGCGGTGCGGTGCGTACCGTGCTGGTGCGTGGCATCAGCGGCCAACGCGGGCCGGCACCCGTCGCGCAGCAGCTCTATGAAGAGACCGCCGAGAGCCTGGCGGCCCAGGCCGCGATGCGAGAACAACGGCGCATGGGCAGCGAACCCGCGCTGAGCCTGGAAGACGGCCGCCCGACCAAGCGCAACCGCCGCGAACTCGACGAGGCGCGACGCGACACCGGCTGGGACAACCGCTGGAGCGCGTCGATCGAAGCCGACGACGATTGAACGGAAACATCGAACGAACGCAGCGCCGGCAACTGCCTGCGCCGGCCCGTGTCTCTCCCTGTCCATCATCTGAAAAGGTTTCCATGTCCCGCTTCAAGAACTACCAGGTCGGCGCCAAGTTCAAGCTGTCGAAACTCGATACCGGCGACACGACGTTCGCCATCGGCTCCGAGGCCTCGCAGCGCGAGGAGCTCGACACGCTCGCGCTGAAGCTGGACACACTGCAGAACCTGCTGCACGCCGAAGGCCGCCGCAAGGTGCTGCTGGTGCTCCAGGGCATGGACACCAGCGGCAAGGACGGCACCGTGCGCTGGGTCTTCTCGCGCACGTCCCCGCTGGGCGTTCGCGTGGCGGCCTTCAAGGCGCCGAGCGAGGAAGAACGTGCGCACGATTTCCTCTGGCGCTGCCACGCGGTGGTGCCGCGCACGGGCGAGCTCGCCGTCTGGAACCGCAGCCACTACGAAGACGTGCTGGTGCCGGTGGTCGAGGGCTGGATCGACAAGGCGGAAACGCGCCGCCGCTATGCGCAGATCAACGACTTCGAACGCCTGCTGACCGAGACCGGCACGGTGATCGTCAAGTGCATGCTGCACATCGGCAAGGAGGAGCAGCGCAAGCGGCTGCAGGCCCGCATCGACACGCCCGACAAGCAGTGGAAGTTCAGCATGGGCGACCTCACCGTGCGCGACAAGTGGGACGACTACCAGCGCGCCTACCAGAAGGCACTGGCCGAAACCTCGACGCGCGAGGCGCCCTGGACCATCGTGCCGGCCGACAGCAAGATCAACCGCAACCTCATGATCGCGCAGCTGCTGGTGCGCACGCTCGAGTCGATGAAGCTGGCGCCGGCGGCCGATCCGAAGCTCGCCGGGCTGGTGGTCCGCTAGCTTGCCGCGCAGCTGAAGTTGTCCGCGCTGTTGATGTCGCCCGACCCCTTGTATTTCGGATAGAGCGGGTATTCGCACATCGGCCGGGTGCGGCCCTTCGTGGCCGTGGTGGAGTCCACCGTCACCGGGTTCGCGGGCGCCGTGCCGGACTCGACCCACGCGTCCAGCGCGCTCAGCGAATCCCAGGTCATGCCGAAGGTGCCGCTGCCGTGGCCGAAGCCGGGGATCACGTAGTAGCGCAGGAAGGCCTTGGTGGCGTCGCCGCCGTAGCGCTTGGCGACGTTGTCGTAATACGCGCTGGTCGTGTAGTGCGTGACCAGCATGTCGGTCGTTCCCTGCACCAGCAGCAGCTTCGAGCCCTTGCCTTTGAACGCATCCAGGTTCGGGTCGGTCGCGTCGTACAGCGCGGAGATCTGCTGCACGCGTGGCTGCCATGCGCGGTAGTCGAACTTCAGGCTCGAGCTCGACGCATCCTGCTGGATGAAGTAGCGGATGACCGGGTCGTTGAAGCCGTAGTAGCCCGTGGCCGTGCCGTTCGCGCCGGTGGCGTCGAACAGCGTGCCGATGTCACCGGCCTCGAACACGGGATAGGGGCCGATGCTGGTGACGCCGTTCGCGAGCGGGAAGGCGAAGACCATGTCCGTCGCGCTCGTCAGCAGCGTGCTGGTCTGCACGTCGGACAGGCAGGTGTCGCCGGTGTCGGCGCCACCGGGGCAACGCAGGCTGTTGACCGCGAAGGTGCTGCGGCAGGCATTGGTGTCCGACACCAGACCGTCGGTGACGCCGTCGAGCGCATCGCAAGCCTCGAGCACCTTGGTCTTCAGCAGCGCCTGCTTGGCGGAATTGAGTGCGCCGCCGGTGGTCTCGTAGGCGGCCGACCACTGCCGGTACCACGACAGCACCATGGCCTGGTTCTGGTTGGCCGGATAGAAGGCCACGACGCCGTCGTAGTCCGAGCCGTAGCGCTGCGCGGCGACCAGGCCTTCGTGCCCTCCCTTGGAGCCGCCGTGGTAGTACATGCGCCGCGGTGCGGTCTTGTAGTAGGCCGTGGCCAGGTAGACGGCCACGTCGTGCGTGCGCTTGACGCTCTCCCCGCCGTAGTTGGCCAGGGCCTGCGCGTTCGTGCCGAAGGTGCCGTTGCTGCCCTGGTGGCCCGAGTCGCCGCCGAAAGTCATGTAGCCCTGCGCCAGCGGCGTCTGCGAACCCGACAGCGCCGAGGTGACGTTGCCCAGGCCGGTGACCACGGTGCCGTTGAAGCCGCCGCCGCCGAACTGCAGCGCCTTGATGTTCCAGCTCGTCGGCAGGTTCACCTCGAACTTGATCGACGGGTCGGCCGCGTTGGCAGCGAGGATCGAGCCGAGCACCTTGCAGTATTCCGGCGTGCTGCCCGAAGCGGCCTGCAGCGCGGCAGAGGTGATGGTCGCGCCCTGCGTCGACAGGCCTATCGCGCTCGCGGCGATGGTGGTGCCGGCGATCGCAGCACAGGCGTTGGCCGCATCGACGGCCTGGATGGTGGTGGCTGCGGGCGGGGTCGTCGTGGCGCCGCCCGTGTCGGTGGTGCCGCCGGAGGTTGTCGTGCCACCCGTCGTCGTGGTGCCGCCGGAGGTGGTCGAGCCGCTGTCGGTGTTGCTGCCGCTGGTGGTGCCGTTGCTGCTGCCACCGCTGCCGCCGCAGCCGGCGATCGCCATCAGCAGCGAAGCCGCGAGCAACGCGAGCAACGCGGGAAATGCGGGGCGCAGCACGGCGCTCCTGACCGATTGGGTCGGGATGTTCATGGGATGTCTCCTTGTTATGCACGGCGCGATGGCCGCGGGGAGATGCTAGGAATTCGAGGCACGCATCCCCATCGTCGGATTTGACGAATCTGCGCCGGCAACCCAAACATATCGCGTCGTGATATAAATCGCGTTTTGCGATGCATTGCCCATGGCCGCCCTCACCAAGACCGATTTCGAGACGCTGGCCGAATTCCGCTATCAGATGCGCCGCTTCGAGCGCTTTTCCGAACTCGCGGCGCAAGGGGAAGGCATCACGCCACAGCAGTACCTGGTGATGCTGCAGATCAAGGGAACGCCCGGCCGTGCCTGGGCATCGGTCGGCGAACTGGCCAACCGACTTCAAGTCCTTCCCCATGCCGCGGTGACGCTCGTCAGCCGCTGCGAAGCGCTTGGGCTGGTGGAACGCCGGACGCACGACACTGACCGCAGACAGGTCCAGGTCCATCTGCTGGACAAAGGCGAATCGGTGCTGCATCGACTCGCCGCGCTGCACCGGGCCGAGCTCAAGTCCCTGCAAGGCGTCTTTCAGGTGCCGCAGATCGACCTGCCACCCACACCAACGCCTGCTTCATGAACACCCATACGCCTGGCGCCCTGCGTCGACCGTCGCGCGGCGACTTCGCCCCGAATGCCCGTCTGCCGCGCCTCGTCGCGCTGAGCTGCTTTATCGGTGCGGTCAGCACCGGCGCCGCACTCGTGCTGGTCGATCTGATCCGCTTCTTCACGAACCTCTTTTTCTTCCAGACCCTGTCGATCGCAGACCGCTCGCCTGCCGGACACACGCTGGGCGCATGGGTCATCTGCCTGCCCGTCGCTGGCGGGCTCCTCGTCGGCCTGATGGCGCGCTTCGGCTCCGACAAGATCCGTGGACACGGCATACCGGAAGCCATCGAAGCCATCCTGTTCGGCAGAAGCAGCATGTCGCCCAAGGTGGCCGTGCTGAAGCCGCTGTCCTCGGGCATCGTGATCGGCAGCGGCGGGCCCTTCGGCGCAGAAGGCCCGATCATCATGACGGGCGGCGCCATCGGATCTTTGCTCGCCCAGCATTTCCACCTGAGTGCGGCCGAGCGCAAGGCGCTGCTGGTTGCAGGCGCGACGGCCGGCATGACCGCCATCTTCGGCACGCCGGTGGCGGCCGTGCTGCTCGCCGTCGAGCTTCTGCTGTTCGAACTCCGTCCCCGCAGCCTGCTGCCGGTCGCCGTGGCGTGTGCCGTGGCCGGGTTCCTCCGTCCGCTGCTGATGGAGCCCGCGCCCCTGTTCCCCCTTCAGACCGCCGCGGTCGGCCCCATGAGCATGCTGTGGTGCGCATTGGCAGGTGTGCTCTGCGGAGCGCTGTCTGCCACCTTGTCTGCAGGGCTCTACAAAGTGGAAGACCTGTTCGGCAAGCTGCCGCTGCATTGGATGTGGTGGCCAGCCCTTGGCGGCCTCGCCGTCGGCATCGGCGGCTGGCTGCAGCCGCGCGCGTTCGGTGTGGGATACGACGTCATCGGCGACCTGCTCCACAACCGTCTGGCACTCGGCGCCGTCCTCGCACTGCTGGCGGTGAAAGCGGTGATGTGGTTGATCGCGCTGGGCTCCGGCACCTCCGGCGGCGTGCTGGCGCCATTGCTGATGATGGGTGCCGGCGTGGGTGTGGCGTTGGGCCATGTGCTGCCCGCCGACAACGCAGCCCTCTGGCCACTGGTTTGCATGGCGGCCACACTGGGCGCAACCCTGCAGGCGCCACTGACGGCAGTCGTCTTCGCCGTTGGCCTGACGGGCGACGTGAATGCGTTGCTGCCCTTGCTCGCGACCTCGGCTGTGGCCTATGGCTTCACGGTGCTCGTCATGCGGCGTTCCATCATGACCGAAAAGATCGCGCGACGAGGACGCCACATCTATCGCGAGTACGGGGTCGATCCTCTGGAGCGCGAGTTCGTCGAGGACGTGATGACCCGCGATCCGCTGTGCATCGACGCGGACCGAACCGTGGCAGACGCGCTCGCCGCACACTTCGGACCGGGCCAGAGGCACCGCGCCTATCCGGCGGTGCGTGCCGGCCGGCTGATCGGGATGGTCGACCGCGACATGCTGATGACCCGGGCCGCGACGGCACCGGAGACGACGCTGGGCGAACTGCTGGACGGGCGCCCGGCCCCCATCGCGATACCCGGGGAAAGCTGCCGCGCCATCGCAACCCGGCTGGCCCGCAGTGGACTCGAGCGCCTGCCGGTGGTCGCCGATGCGCAGTCGCTGCAGCTCATCGGCATCGTTGCACGCAGCGACCTGGTCAAGCCCGCCATCGTCCACTTCCACGACGAGGAGCACCGGCAACGTCTGCGCAGCCTGCCGTGGCGCGCCCATCGAACATGAAAGGCGCGCCCCCGATCGGCACATCGGCCGCCTGGCTGAAGAGCCTCTGGCCGGCACGCCTTCAGGTCGATGCCGGCGAGCGCTGGCGCGCCCTCCTGGGCGCGGGCCTGGGCGTGCTGTTCACCGCCTTGCTGTGCCGAGGCTGGGCCGGGCCCGACCTCGCCCATCATCCCTGGCTGGTGGCGCCCATCGGCGCCAGTGCGGTCCTGGTGTTCGCCGTGCCGGCCAGTCCGTTGGCCCAGCCGTGGTCCGTCATCGGCGGCAACACGCTGTCGGCGCTCATCGGGGCGTCGTGCGCCATGTGGATACCCGATCCCGCGCTGGCCGGTGCGGTGGCGGTTGCATCGGCCGTCGGACTCATGTTCTGGCTGCGCTGCCTGCACCCGCCCGGCGGCGCCGCCGCACTCATGTCGGCGCTGGGTGGCGTCGACCTGCACTTCGTGCTGTTCCCGGTGTTGACCAACTGCGTGTTGCTGGTGATGGCGGGCATGGCCTACAACAGCCTGACCGGCCGTCGCTATCCGCACCTGCAGGCACCCGACCGGCCCGCGTCCGCGGCAGGTTCGCGCTTCAGCGCTGCAGACCTCGACGCGGCCCTGGCCCACTACAACCAGGTACTGGACATCGATCGCGGTGACCTGCAGGAGCTGCTGCACCATGCCGAGTCGGCCGCCTACCAACGCCGTTTCGGCGACCTGCGCTGTGGCGATGTCATGTCGACCGAACCGGTGTCCGTGCTGTTCGGCACCGGACTCGAAGAAGCGTGGCAACTGATGCGCCAGCGGCGCGTGAAGGCGCTGCCGGTCACCGATCGCGGCCGGCACATCGTGGGGATCGTCACTGTCGCCGACTTCATGCGCCATGCCGGACTGGACCGCCATGAAGGAATCGGTGGGCGGCTGCGTGGATTCATGCAGCCGACCGGGACCGTGCACTCGGAGAAGCCGGAAGTGGTCGGCCAGATCATGACGCGCGAAGTCCGGGTGACGAGCGTAGACCGACGCGCCAGCGAACTCATCCCGCTGTTTTCGGAGGCAGGCCACCATCACATTCCGGTGATCGATGCGGACCGCCGCCTGGTGGGTGTCATCACCCAGTCCGACCTGATCTCCACGCTGTGCCGCGTCGCGTAGGCAGCGCACTGCGCAGCGCCGGGCAGGTCGGCTGCGTTCCCGAAAAGAGCTGCCTGCTGCATGCCTGCACAGGTACACGCCGGAAGGCTGCGGCGTGCACTGAGCCCGGCTGGGCGCTGCATCCTACAAGCCTGCCCACATCGAGCATCTAAGCTGTCTCCCGTTGCGGCAGCACACGCCTGCGTGCAGCCGGCCCCGCATCCACCCCGAACCAGGAAACACAAATCAAATGATCAAGATCGGACTCGTGGACGACCACGCCATCGTGCGCAACGGACTGCGCCAATTCTTCCAGCAACACGTCGACCTGCGTGTCGTCGGCGAAGCATCCAACGGCCGCGAAGCGATCGAACTGGTTCGCACGACCGAACTCGACGTGCTCGTGATGGACCTGTCGATGCCCGGCCAGAGCGGCATCGACGCACTGGCGATGATCCGCGCCAAGGCACCCGACGTTGGCATCCTGATCCTCAGCGGCTACCCCGAGGAGCACTACGCGATGAACCTGATTCGCCAGGGCGCGAGCGGCTACCTCAACAAGGACTGCGACCCCAACGAAATCGTCAATGCCGTGCGCACGCTGTCGCTCGGCCGGCGCTACATCACGCCGGCCGTCGCCGAATTGCTGGCGAACCAGCTCGATCGGAAGGACAACGCACCGCCGCACGAATTGCTGTCGGAGCGTGAATTCCAGGTGTTCCTGAAGCTGGCCAAGGGCGAGACCGCCGGTGCGATCGCCGAGAACCTGTCGTTGTCGGTCAAGACCGTGAGCACCTACCGCACGCGTTTGATGGAGAAGATGAACCTCTCCTCCAACAGCGACCTCACCTACTACGGCCTGAAGAACAACCTGATCGACTGATCTGCCTGATCTGCCTGATCTGCGTTGACCGGCGCGCCCTGCGTGCCAAGTCGGACAAGCCAACGGGGACCTGCGCCAGCGCGCCGGTCCCCGTTGCCGTTTCAGCCTCAGCTGAACGAGTAGAAGCAGCGGAAAGGCACCTTGCGCTCGGCCCAGTAGTCGGACGCGTCACGGAAGATGTCGAGCAGTTGCTCGCGGTCTTCCTTGTCGAACTTCTGGTTGGCGGGAACCTGTTCGAGCACGATCACGAAGCCCTTGCGCTTGCCGGCCTTGTAGAAGACGGTCGTGATGCCGGCCAGCAGCGCCGGCAGGTTCTTGGCGGAGTCCGCGGGCAGGTCGAACTGCTGTGCAATGCGGTCGAGCACGTCCTGCTTGGACTGCGACTCGCCGAGTGCGGCACGAAGAAAAAGCTGGTCCTCCTCCTGCGCTGCGCCTTGCAGTTCGTCAACGCGCAACGCGCGGATCGACTGGACGATATTGGCACGCATCGTGCGCAGGGACAGGGTGATCTCGCTGATATCCATGGGTTGTCATCGTTGTGGGGCGGCAACTCTAGTCGAGCTGGCGCCCTGGTGTGTAAGCAGGGGCTTTCCGGCGGAACTGCCTGAAGCCCGCGAAGGCACCGGTTGGCGCTCACGATCGCATCGGATCGGAAGGGCCTGGCCGGCACCGGCCGGCGTCAACCGGCAATGAGCGCGCTATAGGCCCGGCGGGTGTCGGGCGCCACGGAGGCGACCAGTTGCTCGTACCGGGTCTGATGGCGCGTCAGCATGCGTGCCGACGCGACCGCCTTCGACCTGCAGAACCAATGGCAGCTGTGCTGCATCAGGAAGAGCTCGGCCGACATGGTGAAGGCCTTGCTCTTGGGTGTCTGCTGCTGGCGATTGCTGGCCGCATCGGCAATGCCGCGTGCGTGGATGGCAAAAGCCTTTCGCAGGTCGAAAGTGGCGCGCGGAAAAAGCTTGTGCGCGAAGGGGATGGCCAGCGGCAGCGTGCTGACGCGGGTCTCGGCGGCGTCGATGCGCGCGAACTCGGCGGCGAAACGGTTGAACTGGTTCGACAGCGCTTCTTCGGTGCCGTGCAACAGACTCCAGATCTGTTCACGGCGCTCCGGGTCGTCTTCGCCCAGGCAGCGCAGGTAACCCTGTGTGAGGTCTTCCATCAGTTTTTCGATGCGATAGCTGCCAAGGGAGCTGCCCAGCAACACGATGCGGCGGCGCTGTTCCCTGGACTTGAGGACCCAGACGCCGATGGCGAGCAGGATCGCCAGAATTAGAAAATCCATTACTTCGGGCGGGAGGAATTTGAAGGCAAACCAGGGAGTGTAGTCAGACGGCGGCCGACACCCAAGCATGCCCCTGCGGCGACGCTCGGGAATCGCCCCGAAATCGAGCCTGTCGAACGCACGCGATGCCCATGGCCGCATGGCAACTCATAAGACTTGTCTTATGATATTTCCATGTCGAATCCACCCTCCGGCAGCGTCGCTGCAGCCGCGTCGCCGCGTGCCACTTCCGTCGCCAGCGCCGTGCACCTGCGCTCGGCCATCTCCAACCTGCAGCGTCGCCTGCGTGCGCCGGCACGGGAGGGCGGCGTCAGCATCGCCAAGCTCAGTGCACTGGGGCAACTGCATCGCTCGGGCGCCTTGCCCGCCGCCGAGCTCGCGCGCCGCGAGGGCGTGAAGCCGCAGACATTGACCCGCCTGCTGGCCGAACTCGAGGCCGAAGGCTGGCTGGCGCGCACGCCGCATCCGGTCGATGGGCGTCAGGCCTTGCTGAGCCTCACGCGCAGCGGCAGCGCACTGCTGGGCCGCGAAGTGCGGCGACGCGAGGCCGCGCTGGCCGCCACCATCGACGCGGAACTTTCAGCATCCGAACAGGCGCTGTTGCGCGACGCCTGCGCTCTGATCGACCGTCTTGCCGACGCGATGCCGCACGTGGCCGACGCCCGAAGCCTGGCATGACCGAGGCGCCGCACACCTCCCCCTCCTCCCGGCTGCGGGCCATGCTGCCGACGCCGGAAGCCGCCCGCTATGGCGTCCAGCTCGCGCTGGCGGTGATGCTGGCGGATGGCGCCTCGCTGGCCCTCGGCCTGCCCGAGGGACTGTGGGCCGTGATGAGCACCTTGATCGTGATGCGCCCGCAGGCCGGTGCAACGCTCGACGCGGGCTGGGACCGCTTGCGCGGCACGGCCGCGGGCATCGCGGCCGGGCTTTTCGGCATCGCGCTCCAGCACGCCGGACTGCCCGCGATGGTGGCCACGCTGGGCGTGGTGGCGTCACTGGCCTTCGTGACCGCCGGCATGCCTGCGCTGCGCGCTTCGCCGATCTCGGCGCTGATCATCCTGTCCGCCGGCAACGTGGCCGGGCATTCGCCGGTCCAGGTCGCCGTGCTGCGCGCCGCCGAGATCGGTGTCGGCGTGCTGGTCGGGCTTGGCGTGTCGCTGCTGGTCACGCGGGTGCACAGCGCGGTCCGGCTGCGGCACGGCGTCGATGCGCTGCTGCGCGAGATCGCGGCACAGACGCGGCTGTCGCTCGGCGCCGATGCGCGCACGGACAAGGCCCGGCTCCTGGCGGCCGCCCAGCTCCGCGCACGGCTGACCCGTCTGACGATGCTGGCCATGAGCGCCGACCGCGAGCACCACTGGAAGCGCCTTCGTCCGGGTGCCACCGCCCTCGAATCGAAACGCTCGCCGGCCGACCGGCATCAGCGCATCGTCCGTGTGCTGAGCCGCCTGGCGCAAGACGCCGCGCTGTTCGGCCGCCTGCGCGACACGCTGCCGGCGCTGCGTGACGAACCGCTGTGGGCCAGCGTTTCGCAGGGCGTACAGACCGCCCTGCTGCGCGCCACCAGCACCGCCGACGCCTCGACATCGGACGCGTTGCACGAACTCGGCGGCCTGCTGCGCCGGATGGGTGCCGAACGGCCGGACACGCAGGATGCGGCCCGGTTGCTCGCCGGACCGCTTCGACTGCTGGGCGCCGACCTGAAAGCGCTGGCGGCGCTGCACGTCGGTTCCTGAACGGCCCGCCGCGGCCGTGGGCGATCCTGCTGTCGGTGTGCACCGACGGCGGTTGGCGCCGATGCCCGAAGCGACCGTCGCATCGAACGCACGACAGTGGACGCTCCAAGCACACAGGAGCCTTCGCATGAACACACAGCCGTCGACCCGACCCTCCGCCGCGGATCCGGAGCCCGAGATCACCCGCGAGGAGTCGGTGCCCAGCGATGGCCGCGACACCGAAGGCGAAGCCATGATGAAGGACGTGCGCAACAAGAAGCTGCAGGAGCCTGGCGAGCGCGAGCACAAGACACCCGAAAAGGCACCCGACAAGGGCGCTTGAGCCATACCCGGTCAGTGTCGGTCGGCAGCCGCCGCGACGGCAAGCCACGCCGCCTGCAGCGCAGCCTGCGACGCCGGCCCCAGCACCGCGACGCGCACGTGGCCCGGCAACCCGAAGGACGCGGTGTCGCGCAACTTGACGCCCTGCTCGCGCAGGCGCGCGCACAGCGCCGCCACATCGTCGACCGGGGGTGCCGCACAGAAGAAGTTGCCCTCGCCCGGCAGGCAGCGCCAGCCCATCGACTCGCAGAGTTCGACCTGCCGCGCCTTCCAGCCACGCAGCGTGTGCAGGCTGTCGGCCAGCCATGCGCGGACCGGCTGGCGCGTCCACGCGTCGAGCAGCGCGACGCCATGCGCACCGACCGGCCACGAGGGCGAAAGGGCGGCGACGGCTTCACGCCAGTCGTCGCTGCGCACCGGCGCGATCGCATAGGCGGCGCGGATACCGGTCAGCCCCAGCGCCTTGTTCGGGGTCCAGAGCTGCCAGGCGCGGTCGAGGGCGCCGTCGGCGACGGCCAGCGACGGTCCGTGCGCCAGCCGAAGCGGTGCATACGCCATGTCGACCACGCAGACCGCGGTGTCAGGCAACGCACCAAGGCCGTCGCCCAGGCTCGCATCCGACTGCCCGAGCGGGCTCGAAGGCTCGCAGTGCCAGACCAGGGTCGTGGCCCCCTCGGAAGAAGCCGTCGCGGCGGCCTCGATGACCGAATCCATGCGCCGTATCGGCAGCCGCCAGGCCTGCGCCGCGCGTGCGTAGTCGCCATAGGACAGCGCCGGCAGCACCACGCGCGCAGAAGGTCCGCCGCGGCTGGCGACGGCCGCCGTGACGCGGAAGATGAACTCGCTCGCACTCGCGGCGATCACGATGCGCGCCGCATCCACCCCATGGAAGGCGGCCAGCCGTGCACGCAGCGCGGTGTAGGCCGGATCGGGATAGTGCTCGGCGTCGGCCCGCTGCAGCGCACGCAACGCGTCGGGGCAGGGTCCGCAGGCATTGCCGTTGGTCGAGAAGTCGTGCGGCGCCGCGCCTCGGGCGTCGGGGCCGCCGTGCTGTGTGCCGTGCAGGAATGTCATCGCGGCAGTGTCGTCGACAGCCATGCCATGGCCGCAGCGGCGGCGCATGCGCACACCACCAGGCCGAGCAGCGCACGCCAGCAAAGGCGAGCGGCCCGCACCGTGTCGGGCGCGGCGGGCGAACGTCCCGCCTCGTTCAGCGTGTAGACACCGGGCTTGCCGAGCCGCACGCCCAGCAGCAACGCCATGGCCGCCATCGGCCAGCCGCTGTTGGGCGACGGCGTGCGCCGCGCCTCGCGGCGGAGCACCGCGCGACGCGTCGGCTCGGGTGCGCCGAGCGCCGGCCGAGGCCACGCGCCGCCCGCACACAGAAGCCCCGCGCTGAGCCGCGCCGGCACCCACGACAGCAGGTCGTCGGCGCGCGCCGCCCACTTGCCCGCCCATTCCCACTCGCGCCCGCCGCGCGGACCGCGGTAGCCCCACATGGCGTCGGCCGTGTTGGCGAAGCGGTACAGCGCCGCGCCGGGCAGGCCCAGCAGCACGAACCAGAACAGCGGCGCCACCACCGAGTCGTTGAAGTTCTCCGCGAGCGACTCGATCGCGCTCTCGCGCACCTCGGCCGCGCCGAGCGCGCTCACGTCGCGGCTCACCAGCCGCGCGAGCTGTGCACGGCCGGCGTCCAGCGACACGGCCAGCGCGGCCTCGACCGCCAGCACCTCGCTGCGCAGCATCCGCCAGGCAAGCAGCGGCTTCAGCAGCAGCCCGGTGAGCGGCACCGTCGCCCAGAACGGAAGCCGCCACAGCACGGCCTGCAGCAGCACCCCGGCGCCCGCGACGAGCACTGCGCCCAGGCACCATGCCAGCGCGCCCGCGGCGAACACGGCGATGTCCGCACGGCGCGACGTGCGCGCACCGGCGACGGGCGCGATCCGGCGACCGGCCCAGCCCAGGTAGTTGCCGATCCACACCACCGGATGCCAGCGCGCGGGCGGCTCGCCGAACAGGTGGTCGACCAGCAAGGCCAGCACCAACGCCGCCACGGTGGCGCATGCGGCGGGCCAGGACATCGCCGGCCAGACGAATGGCCAGCCGATCATGCCCCAGGCTCCGCGACGACCGACGATGCGGGACGGCCACGCCGCCACTGCACCAGACCTCCCAGCGCCATCAGCAACGCCGCACCGAACGCCATCCAGAGACGCGTGACGACGCCGTCCATCGCAGGCGCGACCGCGTCCGCCACGCGCTCCAGCTTCAGTCCCTGGACGGGCTGCTGCGTTGCGGGGCGCGCGGCCTCTGCGTCCTTGGTGCTTTCAGCGGGCGCTGGTGCCGCTGCGCCCGCCGCGGATGCCTCGACCGGCAGCGGCGCATGCAACGGCGCCACGCTGCGCGCCGACAGATCCGCTGCCGCGAAGCGCGTCACCTCGGCATTGCGCTCCTTCAGTCCGCTGGCGCGTGCAGCGGCGTCATAGGCCTGCACCAGCTCGCGCCGTGTCGCCGCGTCCGGCTGCCAGTAGCCGAGCCGCACCGCATCGAGCATGCGTTCGAGCGTCTGCGCGAAGGCCGCGCGGTTGCTGCCCTCGAGCCATGCGCGCGTGCCGAGCCGGTAGCGGTCGCGCACGTACACGTCGTGCAGCGACTGCCACTGGTCGGGCCGCACCACCTGCGGCGCCGTCACCTGCCAGCCCCAGAGAAACTGCGCGGTCTTCAGCACCTGCAGCGTGCCGCTGTAGCCCTCCGCGCGCTGGGCGGCGATCCATTGCGGGTGCAGGTAGCGCGTCTGCATCTCGCGGGCGAGCGCACCGTCGGCCGTGTCGGTGCGCACCTCGCCAGCGCCGCCGCGCAGGTTCTGCACGTACAACGCCGGGTCGCGGCCGGTCAGGTGACGCACCGCCTGCGACAGCCCGCCAAGGTACTGGAACGGATCGTCGCTTGTCAGCATGCCGTAGGTGTTCGAGGTGCGCGACAGCAGGGCCGCATCGACCTGCGACAGGTTGGCCGCGAACGCGCCCTGCCGCGCGGCGCCGTCAAGCCCGTCGCCGTACGCATGCCCCATGCGGTCGATGAAGAGCTGCGCCATCTGCGCATCGCCGCCGGCCCGGCGCTGGCCTTGCCAGAGATCGGTGGCCAGCGCGGTCTCCTCCAGCCCGGCGCCGTAGCTGCCCTGCGCGTTGGAGAACACGCGCGCCGTCGACCAGCGCTGCGCCTCCGCGGGCGATGCGCCATCGGCCTGGAGGCGGCGCGCCATCGCCTGGCTGTGGCGCGCCACGGCGTTGTCGGCGTCCGGCAGCGCGGCCACCTGGCGCGCGGCCTCGTCGAGCCAGCGCAGCACGTTCGGGAACTGGTCGCGGTACGAGCCGGTGACGCTCACCAGCACGTCGATCCGCGGCCGGCGCAGCTCGGCCGCCGGCACCACCTCGATGCCGACCACGCGCCCGCCGTCGTCCCAGCGCGGGCGCACGCCCATCGCATGCAGCGCCTGCGCCTCCATCACGCCCTGGTGGCGCAGCGTCTCGCCGGCCCACAGCGTGAAGGCGATCTTCTCGGGCGCACGGCCGCCGTTGGCCAACGCATGCTGGGCGACCCAGGCGTCCATGGCCTGCACGCCGATGTCCCAGGCGGCACGCGTCGGCACGCGACTCGGATCGAAGCCATAGAGGTTGCGGCCGGTCGGCAGGCTGTCGGGGTTGCGCACGG
Source organism: Variovorax sp. GW821-FHT10B04 (assembly GCF_059415645.1). Classification (NCBI taxonomy): domain Bacteria; kingdom Pseudomonadati; phylum Pseudomonadota; class Betaproteobacteria; order Burkholderiales; family Comamonadaceae; genus Variovorax; species Variovorax sp. GW821-FHT10B04. The sequence continues at coordinate 122,126 of NZ_JBWKNQ010000012.1, read as the reverse complement.
GGTCGCCGCCGTAGCGCGATGCCAGGTAGCGGCTGTCGAGCGCGGCCAGAAAGCCATCGAGTTCCTCGTTGTGCGCGAGCACCGCGTCGAGTTGCCGTGCGCGTTGCGCCAGCGCCTGCAGCGCCGATGGGTCCCTGCCCTCCTTGCTCGCTGCATCCGCATCGGTCAGCGCCAGACCGATCCAGCGCGCCATCCGCGTGCCCGCCAGCCGGCTGGCATCGACCAGCAGCGCTTCGTCCGGGTCTTCGCCGAGCGCCTCCGCCAGCGGCTTGCGCAGGATCTGCAGCAGCGTCGAACGCCGCCGCTCGGCCGAAGGTGTCTCGCCGAAGGTCGCGAGGCCGAGCGGCTGCGCGGTCTGCGCCAGCTCGTCCAGGTACGGATGCAGCACCGCCATGAAACCTTCGAAGTCGGCGCGGATGCGTTGCGGCGTCCAGTGCAGGTCGCGGTCGTAGTGCTGCGCGACGAAGTCGGCGGTGAGCCGCGCCTCGAGCGCCGACTTGACCGCACCGGGCGACAGCGTTTCCCAGTCGTGCATGCGCTCGTGCAGCGCCGCCGCTTCGGGGCGGAAACCGGCGGGCGAGAACATCGGCGTCGAGTGGCTGACCATCGTCGCGCGGCCGCGCCGCTTGGCCGTGGTGGCTTCGCCGAGGTTGTCCATGATGTACGGGTACACATTGGGCAGGTCGCCCAGCGCGAGCAGCGGATCGTCCTGCGCCGACAGGCCGCGCTGCTTGCCTGGCGACCACTCGACCGTGCCGTGCGTGCCGACATGCACGACCGCGTTGGCGCCGAACTGCGTGCGCATCCAGAGGTAGGTCGCGAGGTAGCTGTGGCTCAGCGGAATCGCCTCGCGGTGGTAGAGCTGCGCCGACCTGCGCGCCGTGTCGGCGCCCGGTTCGAGGCGTGCCGGCTGGCGCATCACGACCACGTTGCCGAAGCGCACGCGCGGGATCACGAAGGCCGGCGCGCCCGCCACCGTGAGCAGCATCGTCGAGCGCTCGGGCGGCCCCCAGTAGGCCTCGATGTGCTGCTGCGTCTCGGCGGGCAGCGCACGGAACCACGCCAGGTAGCGCGCCAGCGGCAGCGTGTCGGCCAGGTCACGGTCGAGCAGCGGCTGGAACTGCCCGGTGTCGTAGGACGCGGACAGCGTCGCCTGCACCTGCGCGATCAGCGCGTCGGCGCCCGGCGCGTCGGTGCGGTAGCCCGCGGCGGACATCGCGCCGAGCATCCGGTCGACGCTGCGCGGCACGTTCAGGAAGGACGCGCCGAAGTTCGCTTCGCCCGGCGGGTAGTTGTAGACCAGCACCGCAATGCGGCGCGCGGACGCGGGCGTGCGCTGCAGGCGCAGCACCGCGGCGGCCTTGTCGGCGACCGAAGCGATCTGCAGCGGCAGCGGCTGCTGCACGCCGGTCGCCGCGTCGCGCGCGGTGATCAGCATCGGGTCGACCATGCCCGCGAGCTCGCTCGGCGCGTAGTAGAAGGCGACGTCGGACGACGCCAGGCCGTCCTTACTCTGCGCCCATTGCGCCGCATCCATCGCAAGCGCGGGCAGCGTCTGCAGCACCGGCACGCCGATGCGTTCGAGCTCGGCCTTGCGCTCGTTCGGGTTGAAGACCAGCGCGGCGTTGATCAGCAGATCCGCCACGCGGCCGGTGTCTGGTGGGCCGGACGTGCCGACTGCAGCAGCCGCATCCGCATGCGTCATCCGATAGAACAGGTCGGGCTGCTGGCGCGGCCCGTAGAACGCATAGGCCCGCAGGCCACGCTGCGCGAGCGCGTCGATCAGCGTGTCGAGCCAGCCGGTGTCGTCGCTCGTGAAGGTGGCGCTGTTGACCGCGATGGCGACGGTCGGCGCGGCCACGCCCGGCGCACCGGCGGAGACGCCCGACAGCGCCACCGGCGGCGGCGGCAGGTTCGCGAGTGCGGCGACGTCGCGCTCGATGCGCGGCCAAGCCGGGTGGTAGAAGCCCGCCGGCGGCAACTCGACCGGCTCGGGCAACCCCGACGCATCGCCGACCTGCCGCAGCGCGGCCATCGCGGCGGCCGTGTTGGCTGCGCCGCCGAAGCGCCAGTAGGCGCGCAGCCGCTGCGCCCAGGCCGCATCGACACCGCGCTCGGCGGCCAGCGGCGGCACCGCGAACGGCGGGCCCTTGGCGACCGATGCCGTCTCGCCGATCAGCACGTACGGCATGCGGCTCTGCGCGATGCGATCGCCGAAGCGGGCGGCGGCGGCCTGCGCCACGCTGGCATGCGGCGCATCGATGAGCAGCAGCGCGGCGCCGTCGAGCGCATGCGCCAAGGCCTCGGCATCGTCCTGCGCGGCCCGCACCGTGCGCAGGGGCACGCCGGCCTTGCGCGCGGCAGCCTGCAGGCCGGCGAGACGGGCGGGCGGCACGAGCGGCGTGCTGAGCAGGACGATCGGCGGCACGGCATCGGCGACTGCTTCGGCTGCATGGCTTGACGCATCGGCCGTCGCATTCGCCACATTCGTCGCGGCGTCACGCGCAGCAGGCGCAGCAGGCGCAGCAGGCGCAGCAGCAAGGCTCGCCCCGCCCAACACCAGGAGCCACATCAGCCCGACCCACCACGCCGCGCGCGAGGCCAGCCCGCGCCAGGCGCCAGCCCGCGCGCGACTCACGGCCGCACCGGCTCCGCGCCGGCCGGCACGTAGACCATCGTCCCGTCCTTCAGCCGATAGGCCGTGCCGGCCTTCTCGCCATCGCCCGCACCCGAGGCGCCGCTGGAGCGGAAGCGCGTGACCGTCTGCCCGTCCTTCTGCAGGATCTCCATGTCGGGCCGGCCCGCGTTGCGGATGATGGTCAGCGTGTCGTGCGCGAACGGGTTCACCGGGTTCTGGATGACCGCGATCATCAGCATGCCGATCACCACCAGGAACACGTCGACCAGATTGATGGCGGACAGCACCGGGTCGTCGTCCTCCCCGTCCAGGCCGTCGAGGATGTTGAAGCGCCGCCGCGTCATGCCGCCTCGCGCATGTCGAGCACGGCGACCAGCTCGCGCATCAGCCAGCGGCGCCGCACCGTGTGGACCACGAAGGTGATCGACGCCGAGGCCAGCGCGACGATCACGCTGGCGAAGGCCGGCGCCAGGCTCTGCGCCACGCCCTGCGATTCACCGGAGGCGACCGCGACCAGCGCCGGGCCCATCGGGATCATGGTCGCGATCAGGCCGAGCATCGGCGCGACGCGGCTGCACAGGCGCACGCCTTCGAGCTGCTTGAGCACGGCCAGCTCCATCTGTTCCTGGCTCGCGCCGGCCGCGGCCAGCGGGTGCAGCACCAGCACGCGAGCTGCGTCGCCACGGCGCTGCAGCGCCTCGACCCCGAACGCGCCCAGACTCCAGACCGCGTAGACGAAGCACAGCAGCACGCCCAGCGTGACGGGCCAGAGAAACAGCCGCGCGAGTTCGAACAGGACGGCGTCGAGCGCGAGCACCGTCAGTCCTCGATGCCGCGCTGCGCGGGAATGCCGGCCTTGAACGCATGCTTGACCAGCGTCATCTCGGTCACCGTGTCGGCCAGCTCGATCAGTTCGGGCGGGCAGCGGCGGCCGGTGAGCGCGACGTGCACGTGCTTCGGCCGCGCACGCAGCGTCTCGAGCACGCCTTCGAGCGGCAGCCAGCCGTAGATCAGCGGGTAGGTGATCTCGTCGAGCACCACCAGGAAGAAGTCGCCGGACAGGATCGCCGCCTTCGCCTTCTCCCAGCCGTCGCGCGCCAGCTGACCCGAGCGTTCGAGGTCCTGGCTCTTCCAGCTGAAGCCGTCACCGAGCCCCTCGATCGGGATACCGATCTGCTCGAACATGCGGTGCTCGCCGAAGCGCGCGCTCGGCACCTTCATGAACTGGTAGATCTTCACGGGCTTGCCGCGGCCATGGGCACGCAGCGCGAGGCCGAAGGCCGCGGTGCTCTTGCCCTTGCCGTCGCCGGTGTTGACGATCACGATGCCGCGGCGCTCGCCCTCGGGCTTCTCGTAGGGCTTGGCGGCGGGAGGCGTTTCTATCTGCATGGGATGTCCATCAAGTCATTCACTTCGATCAGTTCGATCACCTGGCGCATGGGGGTCACTTCGGCAGGGCGATCCATTGCCCCGCGATCGGGTGCACGGCCACGCGCTCGTCGAACACACGCTCCAGCGCACGGTGCGTGGCCGTGTCGCTGCAGGCGCCGTGGTGTGCGATGCGGCCGGCCGCCATCACGACGAGTTCGTCGGCGCACAGCGCCATCGACAGTTCGTGCAGCACGCTGACGACCGTGTGGCCGGCATCGACCAGCGCGCGGGCGGTGAGCATCCAGTCGGACTGGTGCGGCGGGTCGAGGTTGGCGAGCGGCTCGTCCATCAGCAGCACGTCGGCCTCGACCGCGAGCGCGCGGGCCAGCAGCACGCGCTGGCGCTCGCCGCCCGAAAGCTGCCCCAGCGGCCGGTCGCGCCAGTCCCAGGCCTGCGTGCGGCGCAGCGCGCGTTCGACCGCGGCGCGGTCGGCGTCGCCCGGCGCGGCCAGCCAGCGCTGGTGCGGCAGTCGGCCGAGCATCGCGACGTCGTAGACCATGAGGTCGTCGGCACTCGGCTCGCCGGCACCGCCCTGCCCCAGCCAAGACAGCCGGCGGGCCCGCTGGCGGCCCGGCAGGTCGCGCAGCGGCGCACCGGCCAGCAGCACCTCGCCGCTGTGCGCCAGCAGGCCGGCCAGCACGCGCAGCAATGTCGACTTGCCCGCGCCGTTCGGCCCGACGATGCTGGTCCAGCGGCCGGCCGCGATCGCCAGGTCGATGCCGTGCAGCACGTCGCTCTGGCCGAGGCGCGCGCCGACGCCGCGCGCCTCGAGCGCAGCGGGAGCCGGCACGTCTCGCGCATTCGCAGCGCCCATCGCACCCATCACAGTCGTCGCACTCATCGGCCTCTCCGGTGCATCAGCCACAGCAGGTAGCTGCCGCCGAGCACCGCCGTGAGCACGCCGACCGGCAGCTCCTGCGGCGCGATCAGCCAGCGCGCGAGCAGGTCGGCGGTCATCAGCAGCAGGCCGCCCATCACGGCCGACAGCAGGATCAGGCGCGCATGCGTGGTCTTGACGGCCGAGCGCACCAGGTGCGGCGCAGCCAGGCCGACGAAGGCGATCAGGCCGGTCTGCGCCACGGCGGCGCCGGTCGCCATCGCGAGCACCGCGACCAGCGCGGCACGCATCGCGCCCAGCGGCAGGCCCAGGCTCGCGGCGGTCGCCTCGCCGAGCGCCAGGCCGTCGAGCACCGGCGCCAGCGCCCAGGCCAGCAGCAGGCAGCCGGCACCGAAAGCGGCCATCAGCGCGCAGGCGCTCCAGCCGACCAGGCCGGTGCTGCCGAGCATGAAGCCGGTCAGCGCCACCAGGATGTCGGCCGAGCCGATGGTGATCAGGTCCTTCAGCGCACCCAGCACCACGCCGACGATCACGCCTGCGAGCAGCAGCCGCAGCGTCTGCTGGACGCCTCGCGCCAGCATCAGCGTGAGCAGCACCGCGAGCACCGCGCCGACGAAGGCCGCGCCGGTGAGCCCGAGCCGCACGACCCACTGCGTGCTGGCCGGCGACGCGCCGAACATGAGCAGCGCCACGGCCACGCCCAGCGCCGCGCCGGACGCACTGCCCAGCAGGTACGGGTCGGCCAGCGGATTGCGGAACAGCCCCTGCGCCACCGCGCCCGCCAGGCCCAGCAGCGCGCCCGCCAGCCAGGCACCGAGCGTGCGCGGCAGCCGGATGTCCCAGACGATCTGCAGCGCGATCGGGTCGTGCCGCGCCGCGAGCACGCTCTCGAAGCCGGTGCTGCCGACGCCGATGCCCAGCAGCAGCACCAGTGCGCTCAGCACCAGCAGGGCCAGGGCGAGCCAGTTGGCGCGGATCTTCTGCGTGCTCATGAAGTCGCCGGCGATGTCATCGCGGCGCCTTGTCGGCCAGGCACTGCGCCATCAGCCGCGCCGCCTCGCCCATGCGCGGGCCGGGCCGCACCAGCACGTCGGCATCGGCCGCGTTGAAGCGGCAGATGCGGTGCTCGCGCACCGCGCGGATGCCGGCCCAGCCCGGACGCTCTTCCAGGCCGGTGGCGCTGCGCTCGCCGACCATGATCAGGTCGGGATTGGCGCGCACCACGTACTCCGGGTTGAGCTTGGGAAAAGGCCCGAGCGCCGCCGGCACGATGTTCTTCACGCCGAGCCGCGTCAGCGTCTCGCCCATGAAGGAGCTTTCGCCCGCGGCATAGGGGCCGTTGTTGACCTCGAAGTACACGCGCGTGTTGCGCAGCCCCGGCGGCAGCGACTGGGCCGCGGCCGACACGCTGGCATCGATCGCGCGCCAGACGCGCTGCGCGTCGTCGGTGCCAAGCACCTGGCCGAGCTTGTCGAGCACGCGCTTCATGTCGACATGGTTCTTCGGCTCGAGCGTCAGCACCTTCATGCCGAGCGCTTCCAGCCGCTGCGTGACGCGCGAGGACTTGGCCAGCAGCACCACGTCGGGCTTGAGCGCGACGATGGCTTCCACGTTCGGGTCTATCCCGCCGCCGACCTGCGGCAGCGCGCGCACCGACGCGGGCCAGTTGGAGTAGCGGTCGACACCGACCAGCCGCGCACACGCGTCGAGCGCGCAGACCGATTCGGTCAGCGACGGCAGCAGCGTGACGATGCGCTGCGGCGGCTGCGCCAGATGCACCGTCACACCGCGTTCGTCGGTGACGTCGACCGCTTGCGCCGCCGTGGTGCCGGCGGCCCACAGCGCGACCGCGGCGAGGCACGTCGCCAGCGCGGTGCCCATCCGTGCGCGCCGGGGCCGGCGGGCGCTCATGTGGTTCGTGTGATTCATGCGGGTTCCTTCAGCGTCAGCGGCAGTCCCGCCGCCATCAGCGTGACGCGGTCGCATTCGGCGGCCACGTCCTGGTTGAGCCGGCCGAGCGCGTCGACGAAGGCACGGACCTCGCGGCCCATCGGGATCACGCCGAGCCCGATCTCGTTGCCCACCAGGACCAGCGGGCCGCGCGCATGGCGCAGCGACTGCAGCAGCCCGTCGGTGGCGTCGCGCGGGTCGATCGGCGCACCGGCCATCGGCATCAGCAGATTGGTGAGCCACAGCGTGAGGCAGTCGACCACGACCAGCGTGTCGGGCGCGCTCAGCGCGGCCAGCGTCCCGGCCAGCGCGCGCGGCTCCTCGATGGTGGCGAGGCCGGGCACGCGTTCGCTGCGATCGGCCTGATGGCGTGCAATGCGCGCGCGCATCTCGTCGTCGTGCGCTTCGGCGGTCGCGACCAGCACCGCGCGATGCGACGCCGACGCGGCCAGCCAGGCGGCGGCGCACAGCTCGGCGCGGCGCGACTTGCCGCTCTTCTGGCCGCCGAGGATCAGTTCGCGCTCAGGCATCGGCGAACACCAGGGGCGCGGGCTGGAACAGCGCCGCCGCGGCTTCGGCGCTGGACGGCAGCCAGGCATGGAAGTAGCTCGCGCGCACGCTGCCGCGAACGTAGACGGCCTCGCCCGCGCCGACGGGTTGCGCAACGCCGGGCCGGGCCGTGCGCGCGGCCGGTGGCATGGGCGTCTCGCACGACGAGTAGTGAAAGGTGTGTCCGCGCAAGGCGTGCCCGTTGAGTTGCAGTTGTTGCGGCCCGAGGCCGGAAAGGCGCTTCTGCATCGTCACGCGGCCCGGCAGCAGGCCCCACATCGGATGCGCGACGCCATCGGCCGTCACCAGGGTGTCGAAGAGCGACATCATGCCGCCGCATTCGGCCCAGACCGGCTTGCCGGCCGCGGCATGCGCCACCAGCGCATCGCGCAACGCGGACTGCACCGAGAGCGCATCGGCGTGCAGTTCCGGATAGCCGCCGGGCAACCAGACCGCGTCGCACGCGGGCAAGGTGTCGCCCGCCATCGGCGAGAAGAAGACCATCGACGCGCCCATGGCGGTCAGCAGGTCGAGGTTGGCGGGGTAGATGAAGGAGAACGCGGCGTCGCGCGCAATGGCGATCGTGCGGCCGGCCAGCAGCGGCGCGGGCGGCCGTGCATCGGCCATGGCATCGAGCGCTGCTTCGGTCGACACCGCGACCGGCGGCGACCATCGCGGCAGCCGGTCGAGCGGCAATTGGCCCAGCGGCGTCGCGGCCAGCGCATCTGCGGCGGCATCGAGCCGCGCCATCGGGTCATCGATCTCGCCTGCGCCGACCAGGCCCAGGTGACGTTCGGGCAGCGCGAAGTCCGCACTGCGCGGCAGGCCGCCGAGCCACTGCGCAGGCTCGCGCAATGCGGCCTGCAGCATGCCGGCATGGCGCTCGCCGGCCACGCGGTTGGCCAGCACGCCGGCCCAGGGCAGGCAGGGGCGGAAGTGCTGCAGGCCGAACGCCAGCGCGCCGAAGGTGCCGGCCATGGCCTGCGCGTCGATCACGGCGATCACCGGCAGCCCGAAGCGCTCGGCCAGGTCGGCGGCGCTGGGCGTTCCGTCGAACAGGCCCATCACGCCTTCGACGATCAGCAGATCGGCCGAGGCCGCCGCGGCCTGCAGGCGCGCACGGCAGTCGGCCTCGCCGGTCATCCAGAGGTCGAGCGAATGCACCGGCGCGCCGGTGGCCAGCGCCAGCCAGTGCGGATCGAGAAAGTCGGGCCCGCACTTGAAGGCGCGCACGGTGCGACCCTGGCGCGCATGCAGCCGCGCGAGCGCGGCCGACACCGTGGTCTTGCCCTGGCCCGAGGCCGGTGCGGCCACGAGCACGGCGGCGCAGGTCGCGCCCGCGGCGGAGGCTTCGCGACGGCTTATTGCGGCGTCCACTTGAGGCCGAGGTAGCCGGTGCGGCCACCGGTGGCGTAGCCGCGCGCCAGCATGTAGTCCTTGTCGCCGGCGTTGTCGAGACGCGCCAGCAGGCTCAGGTCACGCGTGATCTGCGTGCTGGCCACCAGGTTGAGCAGCGTGTAGCCGCCCAGCACGCGCGTGTTGGCCGCGTCGTCGTAGCGCTTGGCGGAGGTCTGCAGCTCGGCGCCCAGCGTCCAGCCGGCGACCTGCCAGTCCGCACCGAAGGTCGCATGGCGGCGCGAGCGGCGTGCCAGCTGGTTGCCGGTCACCAGATCGCGCGGGTCCTGGAAGTCGGCCGATGCGCGCAGCGACACCGCGCCGATGCGCTGGTCGGCCGACAGCGTCACGCCCTCGTACTCGGCGCGTGCCGTGTTGGCGTAGCAGCCGTAGAGCGACACGCAGCCGACCGCGGTGCTGTCGTAGGTGATCAGGTTGGTCACGCGGTTGCGGTAGACCACCACGCCGGCCGAACTCGAACCCTGCGTGTACTTCAGGCCCGCTTCCACGTTGCGGCTCTCTTCGGGCTTCAGGCTGGCCACGCCGTATTCGCTGAAGCGCTGGTACAGCGTCGGCACGCGGAAGGCGGTGCCGGCCGACACGGTGGCACGCCACTGCGGCGTGATCGCGAAGCCGTAGGCCGCGCTGCCGGTGTTCTTGCCGCCGAACTCGCTGTCGTCGTCATGGCGCGCGTGCAACTGGATCGAATGCGGCCCTTGCACGAAGCTGTAGCCGATCGCGCCGGCGTTCTGCGAACGGTCGCGCGCCAGCAGTGCGGCGGACGAGGTCGCCGCGTTCTCGAGGTCGTCCTCGCGGCGCTCGAGCGAGGCCGTCACCAGGTGCGGGCCGAAGCGGAATTCGTTCTGGAACAGGTAGCCGCGCAGCTGCGTTTCGGTCCGGTAGAACGACGGCAGCGTCTGGTAGGTCGTCTTGCTGTCGGTCACCTGCACGCGGGTGCTGTAGATCTCGTTCCACTTCGCGATCCATGCCGCGCCGACCGTGCGCAGCGTGCTGCTGTTGAGGTCGTCGGGGTACGTGGCCGGCGCGCTGCCGAACTTGGCAGCGTCGTACTGCGAGCGCAGGTCGTTGTAGAGCACGGTGGCTTCCACGCGCTGCGAATCGTTGATCCGGAAGCCCAGGCGTGCATTGCCCGAGGTCGTGCGGTAGCCGTCCTTGTCGGGGCTGGTGTAGCCGTCACGCGATGGCGTGCGTTTGTCCAGCGGCTGGATGTTGTAGCCGTCGCTCTCGTCGTGCGCCACGCCGAGCGAGTAGTCGAAGGCGCCGCCCACACCGGCCGAGCCGCTCACGCCGGCTTCGGTGTGCCGCAGGTTGTGGCTGCCGAAGCCCACGCCCGCGTAGGGCGTCGCCGGGCCTTCGCCCTTCTTGGTGAACAGCTGGATCACGCCGCCGATGGCGTCCGAGCCATAGACCGCCGCAGCCGGGCCGCGCAGCACTTCGATGCGGTCGATCTGCGCCAGCGGGATGGCTTCCCAGGCGGCGCCGCCGGTCGATTGCGAGTCGATGCGCACGCCGTCGATGTAGACGGCCGTGAAGCGCGACTCCGCACCGCGGATGAACACGCTGCTGGAATTGCCGATGCCGCCGTTGCGCACGATCTCGACGCCGGGCTGGCGCGCGAGAAGATCGGCCACGCCGGTCGCGCCGCTGCGCTCGATGGTCTCGCGGTCGACGATGGAGACGTCGGCCACCAGGTCCGACAGCGGCTGCGCCACGCGCGTGGCGGTCACGACGGTTTCGGCGAGCGCCGGTTCGGCGGCGTTCTGGGCGAAGGCCGGGAAGGCCGGAAACGCAGCAGCCAGTGCGAGCGAGAGAGGAAGCGGGAGTGCGGCCAGGCGCGCGCGAGCAGACAGGCGTGCGCCTGCGGGAGAAATGCAATGTGTCATGGGAGCGAACTCGAAACAAGAACCCTGCCCGGCTTCCCCGCCGGACGTATGGGCATCACGACCGCAGTGCATGCAGGCATGCGTGCGGCCTCCTCGTTGGCCGGTATCCGGGCTGGCAGAGCGACCTTCACCGCCTTCCCAGAAGCCTGTTTCAGGGCGTCCAGTGGCTGAGTGATGAAAGCGGCATCGCGAAATGCCGTCTGCTTGACCGTTGCGGGGGCAGCGCAGGCTGGCGTCGGCCCGGTGGGCGTCGGCTCCTGCTTCCCGTTGAACTGCAACGCGTGAACCGCGCGGCGAGCACCAACGCGGCGGATTCTATTTGAAACAGAGAGCAACCCGCCTCGTGGAATCTACAATCCCGAGCATGTCCGCACCGAGCCCCATCGACCAGATCGCCGAGCGCGTGGAACGACTGCTCCTGCGACACGAGGAAGTGCAACGCACCAACGCGTTGCTGCAGCAGCAGGTCGAGGCGCTCACGCGCGAGCGCGACGCGCTGCGCGCCCGCCTCGGCGCGGCACGCAGCCGGGTCGACGCACTGCTCGAACGCCTGCCGGCCGAACCCACCCAGGACGCTGCCGCACCATGAAACAGATCGAGGTCCAGATCATGGATCAGAGCTATCTGCTCGGCTGCCCCGAAGGGGGCGAAGCGCAGTTGCGAGAAGCGGTGGAGCGCGTCGACGTGGCCATGTGCCGCATCCGCGACGCAGGCAAGGTCCGCGCACGCGACCGCATCGCGGTGCTCGCGTCGCTCAACCTGGCCTTCGACCTGGGCGTGCAGCTGGCCACCACGGCGGAGGCCGCAGCCGCTGCCGCAGCAACACCGCCCGAAGCGCCGCAAGCCATTGCGCCGCTGGCCGACACCACTGCGGACGAAGCTCGCGCGGCCGACCTGATCCGCCGTCTCGACCAAGCCCTTGCGGGCGATGGTCATTTGCTCTGACGATCCGCGCCGCCAGAGCGTTGGGCGCTTAGAATTGCCCTCGTCTGCAGTGCGCGTCGGGCTTAATATTTCCTTGTTCCAATGCTCTCCGGAGCCGGGCTTGGTACATCGCTTGGCGGGCGTGATCATCTCGCGTCAGATGAACCCGAAGCCTTGCTGCCCTCGCCCACCTGAACCCTGGTTCAGGATGCGGGTCCGGCGCACCACACTGCAGACACCTATTCCGGCATAGCCGATCGACGGCCCTCAGCACCAGCGGCTCGGGGCCGTTTCTGTTGGCGCTTTCACTTGCGCTCGCGGGCCGCCTTCAAGTCGTCGAGCGAGCCCGTCCAGAACTCGAAGAAGCCCGTCTTGGCGGAGGTTCGCAGCCAGCTCTGCCACAGCGTACGGCCCAGTTTCGATTCGCTCGGCGCGAGTCCGTCCTGCGTGACGGCGACGCTCAGCGAGCCGCCCGTCCTGCCTTGGCGATCGCTGCGGATCTGCTTGATCCTGGCCTGAAGAGAAGCAAATTCCTTCTGCGATTCGGGAGCGAAGTCGTAGACCAGCCAATGCCGTCCAGGGCCTGCGCGCGGCAGTTCCGGTGGCAGCGTTCCGACGGCCTTCAGCCGCATGGGTACCGCACGATGAATCGGCTCGAATGCGCCCGGCTCTTCAGGACGGACATCGACATCCAGCGTCGGCACGCCGCCCTTCGCCAGCACCAGCCGCTCATCGATCTCGACGGCCAGCATGATCTCCGCCGGATCGGCGACCAGCAATTCGGTTCGCAACGCCAAGAGGCGCGGAACGGACCCCAGGGGAACGCCGGAACAGCCCGCCAACAGCGCACAGATCCAGAGGCTCGAAGCCCCACGCAACAAAGACAACGGACGCATGCATCACTCCTTTGGGTGGTTTAAGATATCTGCCATTCAACAATAAATTATTGTTTTACAGATATTTTTAACGCCAAGGAGCTGAGTTGTCCACCCACACCGTTGTCCCCGCGGCATCCGCGGACATTCCTGCGCACCAACCTGAGCACTTCGGCAAGCTCTGCATGGCACTTGCGGCGATCTGCCTTGTCCTGGCGCTCGTCATGCCGGTGCTGGTGCCGCTCTACTGGGCCTGGGCGCCCACCGACAGCCTGCTGGCCCTCGCGAACCTCGGCATCGGCGACATCCGGAGCCCGCTGCATGACGGGCAACGCGCCATCGGCGCGCTGGTCAGCGCCGTGCCCGTCCTGCTCATGTCATGGACCTTGTGGCGGGCGCGCGAATGCCTGGCCGACCTGGCGCAGGGCCAGGCCTTCACGGCGCATGCCGCGCGCTGCATGCGCCGCCTGGCCGTGCTGATCGCCTGCACGGCCCTGGCCGCCTTCGCCGCGGTGCCCTTGCTGTCGGTCTCGCTGACCTGGGAGAACGCCGTGGGCGCGCGTGCGGTGGTCGTCGGAGGCGGCGTCGCACACGCCCTCGTGCTGCTGTGCGCGATGGTGCTGTGGCTGATGAGCGGCGTACTCCGGCAAGGCCAGTTGCTGGCCGAAGAAAATGCCGCGTTTCTCTAGCCGAGGCCCGCGATGACGATCGTCGTCCAGCTCGACGTGATGCTCGCGCGCCGCAAGGTCCGCTCGAAGGACCTGGCCGAGCACGTCGGCATCACCGAAGCCAACATGTCGCTGCTCAAGCAGGGCAAGGTCAAGGGCGTGCGCTTCGACACGCTCGAGAAGATCTGCAACTACCTCCAGTGCCAGCCTGGCGACCTGCTCGTGTACGAGGCCCCTTCCGAGCCGGGCGTCCAGCCGCGCTCAACACTCGGCGCCCCGCAGTGAAGTTCAGGCGCACCACAGCGCGACCTGCCGCCACACATCCATCCAGATCGCCTGCAGCGCAACGCCCGCCAGCAACGCACCGGCGATGCGCGTGCCCCAGGCCTGGCGCGCGACGTCGAGCCGCCAGCGCAGGCGCTGCCAGAGCCACGGCGCCGCCACCAGCGACACGGAGGTGCCCGCAGCGAACGCCGCCATGACGACGGCGCCCTGCCAGGGTCCATTGCCCAGCGAAGCCAGCATCAGTGCCGAATAGAGCAGACCGCAGGGCATCGCCAGCCAGAGCACGCCGGCGGCGAACACGCCGCGCAGCGAGCCGGCCAAAGGGCGCAGCCATTCGCCGACCCGACGACCGACCTGATGCGCCCACAAGGGCTGTCGCCCCATGATCGCCAGCACCGCGCCCCAGGCGAACACGAAGACGTGCAGCAGCACCCACAGCGGACGCAGTGCCGCCACATGCGCACTGGCGAACCCCAGGCCCTGCACCGTCGCCGCGGCCATGGCACCGCCGGCCGCATAGCCGAGCATCCGGCCTGCGTGCAGCGCCATGGTGGCCGCACCGTTCCCGGGAACGGCCATGGCCGCCGGCGACGCCAGCGTGGTCGCGATGCCGCCGCCGGGCAGACGCGCACGTGCGAGCCGCACTGCGCCCGCGCAGGCCGCGCCGCACATCGCGACGCAGTGCGGGCCGCCGGCCAGGCCCATCAGCAGTGCGGTGCCGGCCAGCGCGGTCTGCATCGCGCGCCCTAGATGATTCGCGAGAAGCGCGTGCGGTTGCGATCGGCCTGCAGGTAGCGGTCAAACACCATCGCGATGCCGCGCACGAAGAACCAGCCGGTGGCAGTGACCTGCACGCCGCGCGCATCCAGCACGACCAGGCCCGTCGCCTCCAGCGGTGCGAGTGCCGCCAGCTCGGCTTCGAAGTAGCGCCGGAAATCGATCAGGTGCGCGAGTTCGATCGACTCGAAGTCGACCCGGCCCTGGCACATCAGCGCCATGATCACCGAGCGCCGCAGCACGTCGTCGCGCGACAGCGCCAGGCCGCGCACCACCGGCAGGCGGCCCTGGCCGATCAGGTCGTAGTACTCCTCCAGCGTCTTCGCGTTCTGGCTGTAGGTCGCACCGACACGGCCGATCGCCGACACGCCGAGCGCCACCAGGTCGCAGTCCGGCTGCGTGCTGTAGCCCTGGAAGTTGCGGTGCAGCCGTCCTTGGCGCTTGGCGATCGCGAGCGGGTCGTCGGGCAGCGCGAAATGGTCCATGCCGATGTAGACATAGCCGGCCGCCGTGAGCGCCGCGATCGAGCGCGACAGCATCTCGATCTTCGTCGCCGCGTCGGGCAGCTCGTCGCCATGGATGCGCCGCTGCGGCTTGAAGCGCTCGGGCAGGTGCGCATAGGCATAGAGCGCGATGCGATCGGGGCGCAGCGTGCAGATCTGCGCCAGCGTCTGGTCGAAGGACGCGGCGTTCTGCCGCGGCAGGCCGTAGATCAGGTCGACGTTGAGCGAGCCGAAGCCGAGCCGGCGCGCGGCGGCGACCAGGTCGAACACCTGCTGCGCGGGCTGGATGCGGTGCACCGCCTTCTGCACGGCCGGGTCGAAGTCCTGCACACCGAAGCTGAGCCGGTTGAAGCCCAGCGACGCCAGTTCGGCGAGCCGCTTCTGGTCGATGGTGCGCGGGTCGACCTCGACCGCGTACTCGCCGCCCGGCACCAGCGTGAAGGCCGCGCGCAGCATGGCCATCAAGCGCCGCAGTGCAGCGTCGTCGAGAAAGGTCGGCGTGCCGCCGCCCAGGTGCAGCTGGCTGACGACGGCGCCTCGGCCAAGCTGTGCCACCTGCAGTGCGATCTCGCGCTCCAGGTGGTCGAGGTACTCGTCGGCGCGCTCGTGGTGCCGCGTCACGATCTTGTTGCAGGCGCAGAAATAGCAGAGCGATTCGCAGAACGGGATGTGGACGTACAACGACAGCGGCATCGCACCGCCGCGTGCGCCGGCCGCGCGCTGCCGCAGCGCCTGCCCGTAGTCGTCGGCGCCAAAGGCCTCGACGAAGCGGTCCGCCGTCGGATAGGACGTGTAGCGTGGCCCGGCCACATCGAAGCGGCGCAGGGTGTCGGGCGTCAGGACCGGCGTCGCGGTGATGGCGGTGGAAGCAGAAACGGCAGAAGTGCCAGAAGCGCCAGCCATGGGCGCAGCGGGATCGGCAAGGACGGAAATCGGCATGCAGGCACTGTGCCGCCAACGGCCGCCCTCTCCCTTGACGTGGATCAATCCGCCTGCGGGACCGCCTGCCGACAATCCGGCAAAAGGGACTCACACCGACCGCGCTGCCGAGACAGGCGGCCGGCCGACACCGCCTGCGCCATGACACCCGAAACCATCAAGATCGCCTGTTCCAACTGCAACCTTCGCGAGCTGTGCATGCCCGTCGGGCTGAACGCCTCGGAGCTCGAGCGCATCGACGAGATCGTCGCGACCCGGCGCAAGGTCAAGCGGCGCGAGGCGCTGTTCCACAACGGCGAACGCTTCACGTCGCTGTTCGCGATCCGCACGGGCGTCTTCAAGACCCGCGTGACGACCGAGGACGGCCGCGACCAGGTCACCGGCTTCCAGATGGCGGGCGAGATCATCGGGCTGGACGGCATCGTGAACGACCGCCACACCTGCGACGCCGTCGCGCTCGAAGACGCCGAAGTCTGCGTGATGCCGTTCGAGCGCATCGAGGAGCTGTCGCGCGAGGTGACGGCGCTGCAGCGCCACGTGCACCAGATCATGAGCCGCGAGATCGTGCGCGAGCATGGCGTGATGCTGCTGCTGGGCAGCATGCGTGCCGAGGAACGCTTGGCGGCCTTCCTGCTGAACCTGGTGCAGCGCCTGCATGCGCGCGGCTTCTCGGCGTCCGAACTCGTGCTGCGGATGACGCGCGAAGAGATCGGCAGTTATCTCGGGCTCAAGCTTGAGACGGTGAGCCGCACGCTGTCGAAGTTCGTCGAGGACGGGATTGCGGAGGTGCAGCAAAGACACGTGCGGATCGTGGATGCGGAGGCGCTGCGGCGTCTTGTGAATTCGCCGGCTTGTTGAGGGGGGTGGGCTGAGCGGGCTAATGCGCTGCTTTGCAGCGGTCGCTGACGATCGCTCTGCCGTGTGGGCTGTCAGCAATGTGCCCAAAGCCGAAATTGATCGGGTGGTAGCAGAAGGCTGTCTGGAGTCGCTGGCTTTTTGGCGAGCCAGCGGCCGCTGCTAAGTCAGTGCGACATGCTCACGTCAGCCGACGCGATGCTCGGCAAACGGAAGACCCAACCAGCGCCCGAAAAGCGACTACTTTCGAGTGCGCCAATCCTTGGTGTACAGCAGGTCGTCGTGAGCGAGTTTCAAGACTGTGAAGCGCTTTAACAGCTGCTCCACTTCCGGCCCAAACTTCTTCGCCTCATCGAACGACAGAAAAATCTGCTTCGACTGCATGGCTGCCAGGATGCGCAAAATGCGCGCCGTCGCTGGCACCTCGATGTTCTTGTAGATGACCGAGTCGTGAAGCGCCATCGGCAACTTGGTGAGCGACAGCATCGCCAGGTCAAACCCCACCAGGCCTGCGAAGGACTTGCCAGTGCCGGTGTCGTCTGGTGAGGTGAAGAGATAAGACCCAGCATTCCTAATGCGGAGTTCTGAGGCGACCCGCGACGGGCCGTAGACCACCTTGTTGAACGACCTGAGCTTGCCGTTCACTTGGCTTTCGATGGCCAAGAAGATTCCTGCATAGATGTCTTCTAGGCGATCGTTTGAGCCTTTGACAGCAGCGTCGATGTTGACCTTGCTCTCGAAGTGATAGTTTTCGGCGGCTGCCTTGTCGACGGCGCCTTTCAGTTCGAAAACGCGATTGAACACGTCGTCAGGCAGGCCCTTCGACTGCAGCGATGCCTGGATCGCAGCATCCACTTGAGCCAGCTCAGACGCTGCTGCGCGCTCTTCCTCGACAGTGGCAGCCAGCTCATCCTTCAATTCCTTCTTGACGATGCTGCCAATTTTCTGGTGGAAGGCCTCAACCTGTTCGAGGCGCTGCACGTCAACCGTCGGGAAGAAGTCGGCGACGAGCGCAATATTGGCCGCAAGGCGCGGTGTGATGCCCGAGATCTCCCGCTCAAGGCGGCGGACCTTGGTCTGAAGTTCGATGCGATGGCTACCAAGCTCAAGCTTGCGCTGCTGCTTCTTCTGCAAGTCTTGGTCGAACAGCGACTCATAGACATTGAGGGCGCCGCTGAACCCGTTCTTCAACTGCTCAATCTGAGCTTGGTTGGACTCGATTGACCGGGTGTTCTCTAGGTACTGGGGCTTGGTGATCTTCGGGATGATGCTCGCAGTCATGGAGTCGCTGATGAGCTTCTTGCGGTTCTTCAGACCGTCCAAAGTCTTGCGCTCTAGTGCCACATCAGGGCTGCGGCCAAATAGGTCAACCAGGCGGGTGATGGCCGCCGCGACTGGTTCCTTGTCTGCGCCCACGAACGGGTGGCTTGGGTTCAGCCCGCCTTTCTTCCAAATGCGCGAAAACGGATTCACGATGGACCGGAACGTGCCCTCCAGCTCGTCCAGCCCGTACAAGCGCTTCAGCAGCCTGTTGTACTCGTCGATTCCAAGCTCGCGCTGTGCCTCATACTCTTCATTGCACTCATGCACTAGGTCAGGGCTATCGGTCGCGCGTGAAAAGCACATCCGCTCGGAACCGAACTCGAACGAAAAGTCGTAGCGATGCGGCCCAAGCTCACGGATGGCCCCCGCATCGTCCTTCTCTGCGAAGGTCGAGCCTCCGAATACGAAGTCGATGACCATGAGAACCGTGGATTTGCCAATGGAGTTCTTGGCGTCATCGTCTCCAAGGATGACGTTCAAGCCAGGGCGGAATTTAATCGGTGAATGACTGAAGTGAACGCAGCGGATTTCTTTAAGCATAGCTAATCGAGCCTGTCTCTACTTCAATGGTCAGCATGCCGAGTACGAACAACACATCCAGCGCATGCAGGAACTCCGTCGCATCCTGAAAGACGCCGTGAGTTCGGCGGTAGACGTCCTGCACGGTCTCACCCTGCGATTTGCCCATCAAGACCTTCCGCATCTTGAACAGTGTCGACTCTTCAAGTCGTGTGAACTTGCTAGGGACCAACATCGAAGACCTCACAGTTCTGGACGAAGAAGGACGTCAGCACCTTTGCGGCTAGAAGTGGCCTGCCAGTTCGAGCGCTGATCCACTGCGCTACGAAGTTGAAGACCGCGTCCTTGTTGTCAGGGTTTTGCTGCTGCATCGCCAAGTAGTAGGTGTTGATCTGGCTCTGCAGCAAGCGCACGGCTACTTGGTCACTCTGCTCCAACATGCGGATCTGGTCCCGGATGCGAACATAGAAAGTGACGGCATTGGTCTTGATCTCATGCCTTTGCAGAGGGCTCATCCCCGTACGTAGCTTCTTGTCCACGGTCGTGGCGTCGAAGCTAGCTGGAGGGATGTCTAGCTCGATGCTGCTCAGTGAAGTAATGCTGTCCAGGATTGCGTACACCTCTTCCTGAATCTTGTAGTCGGCCACCGTTGCGTTGGCGCGCGCCTCAACGAGAAAGCCGTCCTTGATTTTTCTAAGCTTGTCCATCTCATCCAGCTTGAAGTCCTTGTCGTACTTCGTGTGGCAGGAGGGGCAAAGCGCAATGACATTCTCGAGCGCATTGATAGCTTGAGGAACGGCGCGGCCAATAAGAGCCGTGACTTGGGACGGGGTCGGATTCAGCGGGTAGATATGAGCCACTTCGTAGCCTTTGTTCAACCTGCTTGAGCCCGGCTTGCGAAAAAGAATTGACTTCGAGCACAGCGGGCAGCACCCGGAGGTCTCTGCGTACAGGATGCTGTGCTCGTTCTCGCCGTAGTCTGTTCTTGCCGCCGCCATTTGAGGACCTTGCTGCGATAACAGAGCCGCAAGACCGGATTGCCGCAGGCTCGTTCGCTGGTAGCGAATCGTAACAAAGCCCCTTGGTGGGGTTCGACCTAGGAAGGCTTCATGGGTTGCGAATGACGTCGAATCGCAACGTCAATATCTCCGCGTGCAGGCTCACATGTCTCTGACTAGCGACTTGCGACTAGCACTTGTAGAACTGTGGCAACAGGTGGCGCCCACGCAAAAAGGGGCTAGCGACCTGCGCCGCTGATCCCAAAGCTGTGCCACCAAGAAGGCCCAGCAACTGCTCGGTTGAAGAGGGCGATCAGGCGTCTTGCGATGGTAAGACCGAGGCAGCCAACTCCTGACGCCTCAGTTCGCAGGCCGGTAGGTCGGCGGGCCGAACTGAGGCCTGACATGACGCCGCGAACAACAACTGCGGAGGATGGCGCCTACGTCCAGCGGCTGGGCTGCGCCCATTTTGCGCATCTGCGTGCCGTCATCGAAGACCTGTCCCCCACGCGGCCGCACAGCGCTACCTGGCCGTAGACACGCCGGCCAGCTGAGACGACTGCTGCTCTTGGCGAGAGCAGTCCCCCAGTCCCAAACCGCGAACGACCGCGATCAGTCTAAAGCAGCTGTAGCCAAGCTAACCGTCATCAACCTTAGCACTCTGAAGCCCGCCCTCACCTCCCACCGCATTCACCTCCCGCCGCGACATAGCTAGCAACGCCGTCATCGCACTCGACCCCATCGCCAGCACCCAGAACACAAAAAAGCTCGCCGTGTAGAGCCCCTGGCGCGACAGCGGCAGCGGTTCGCCGCGCCAATGCACGTCGCTCGGGTCGACCAAGGCGAACACCAGCATCTCGACCACGCAGGCCAGCAGGAACGAAGGCCAGAGGATCCAGGCCAGGCGGCGGATTCGGCGTTTCATGGCACCGCGTCGGGGTTCAGCGCCGGAGCAACGGCAGGTCGTTGCCCGGCGTCGCCGCGTGGTTGCGGCCGGTCTGTGCGGGCAGCAAGGTCTTGCCGGCGGCCAGCGTCTTGTTGATCTCCAGCCCCTGGCGGTAGTAGTCGTCAGCCACCACGGGGTCGGGTGTGCGAATGGCCAGCCAGAGGGTGGCGAAGCCGGCAACCACCACGATGGCCGGGCCGGCGATCACCATCCAGACCAGGGGAAATTTCCACCAGGGTCGCACGCCCTCGCCGGTATCGGCGGCGGTGGACGTGTTCGATGCAAGGGTGTTCATGGCTTGTTCTCCGAGTTCAACGAGGCACGAGAAAGATGGCCTTCTCCGACACCCGGGCGTCGCCATCGATCGCCTGCACGTCGAAGTGCACGGTGTGCGAGCCGGCCGGCGCGGTGCCGTAGGGCAATTGCAGCCGCACCGCGACCCAGCGCGATTCGGCCGGCTGTACCACGGCCAGGTCACCGGCGGCGACGGTCAGACCGTCAAGGCCGTGCACCGAGATGCGGTAGCGCTGCGGCCGCTCTGTCGCATTCATCACCTGCAGGCGGTACACGTTCTCCAGCATGCCGCCCTCGACGATGCGCGAGAGCGATGCGCGGTCCCGCACCACGTCGACCTTGAGCGGCGTGCGTACGACCAGGCTGGCCAGCAGACCGATGCACAGGGCCGTCAGCACGCTGGCATAGATGAGCACGCGCGGACGCAGCACGCGCGCCAGCACCTGGCGCGGCGACCACTGCGCGGCGATGCCGTTCTGCGTGGCATAGCGGATCAGGCCGCGCGGGTAGGCCATCTTGTCCATCACGGTGTTGCAGGCGTCCACGCAAAGGCCGCAACCGATGCACTCGTACTGCTGGCCTTCGCGGATGTCGATGCCGGTCGGGCAGACCTGCACACACAGCGTGCAGTCGATGCAGTCGCCCAGGCCGCTGCGGTCGTGCTGTTTGCCGCGGGCACCGCGCGCCTCGCCACGGCCGGCGTCGTAGCTGACGACGAGCGTGTCGCGATCGAACATCGCGCCCTGGAAGCGCGCATAGGGGCACATGTACTTGCAAACCTGCTCGCGCATGAAGCCCGCGTTGCCATAGGTCGCCAAGCCGTAGAAGAAAGCCCAGAACACTTCCCACGAGCCCATCTGCGTCTGCAGAAACGCCATGGCGAGCTCGCGGATCGGCGTGAAGTAGCCGACGAAGGTGAAGCCGGTCCACAGCGCAATGCACAACCACACCAGGTGCTTGAACCATTTCTTGACCAACTTTTCGAGGGACATCGCGCCCTTGTCGAGCCGGATGCGTGCGCTGCGCTGGCCTTCGATCTTTTCCTCGATCCACAGGAAGATCTCGGTATAGACCGTCTGCGGGCACGCATAGCCGCACCACAGCCGCCCCGCGACGGCGGTGAACAGGAACAGCGACAGCGCCGCGATCACCAGCAAGCCGGTCAGATAGATCAGGTCCTGCGGGTAGAGCACCAGCCCGAAGATGTAGAAGCGGCGCGCGGCCAGGTCGAACAGCACCATCTGGCGCTGGCCCCATTCGAGCCACGGCATGCCGTAGAACACGAGCTGCGTGAGGAACACCATGGCCCAGCGCCAATGCGAGAAGAAGCCGTCGATGCTGCGCGGATAGATCTTTTTCTGCGCGGCGTACAGGCCGGCGCTTTCGGCCGCGGGCGCGGTCCCGCCGGCACCGTGGCCGCGCGCGTCGACGGCGATCGGTATCACGCGGCGCGGCGCCGGTGCGGTCGTTGCGGGGTTCTGGCTGGGCGGCATGGCCTGGCTCTCCCGCCCGCTAGCGCGCCGCGCCCGGCGTGTTCGACAGCCCCCAGACGTACGACGCGAGCACGTGGATCTGCGCCTCGGTCAGGCGGCCCTGCTGCGCCGGCATCTGGTTGGTCTTGCCGGTGTTGATGATCGAGATGATCGCGTCCTGCCCGTAGCCGTGCAGCCAGATGCGGTCGCTGAGGTTGGGCGCACCGATCGACTGGTTGCCCACGCCGCCGATGCCATGGCAAGCCGCGCAGGCGGTGAACTTGCTCTTGCCCAGGCCGGCGCGCACCGAGTCGTGCGCACTGCCCGACAGGCTCAGCACGTAGTTGGCGAGGTTCTTCACGTCTTCGGCGTTGCCGACGGCCTCGGCCATCGGCGGCATCACGCCGATGCGGCCGAGCGTGATGGTCTCCTGGATCTTGTCCGGCGTTCCGCCGTGCAGCCAGTCGCCGTCGGTGAGGTTCGGAAAGCCCTTGCTGCCGCGCGCATCGGAGCCGTGGCACTGGGCGCAGTTGTTCAGGAACAGCCGCTCGCCGATCGCCATCGCGCCCGCATCGGCTGCAACCTGCTCGGCCGGCATCGCGACGTAGCGCGCGTAGATCGGCGCGAGTTCGGCATTCGCCTTGGCCACCTCGCCGGCATATTCCTCGCGCGCGCTCCAGCCGAGCTCGCCCTGCCGGCTGCCCAGGCCCGGGAACGCGAACAGGTAGCCGAGCCCGAACAGGATGGTGATGACGAACAGCCCGACCCACCACATCGGCAGCGGGTTGTTGGCCTCGCGCAGGTCCTCGTCCCAGACATGGCCGGTGGTGTTGTCGTCCGATGCCGGCGTGCGGGCGCGGGCGGTGAGCCACAGCAGCAGTCCGCAGGCCAGGATGCTCGCGACCGCAGCAAAGGCCACGTAGTTCGACCAGAAGTCGCTGATGAAATCGTTCATGGCTTTTTCCGGTCCTCAGTCCTGCTCGAACGGCAGTTGGGCGGCTTCCTCGAAAGCCTGATCGCGGCGGCGCGACCAGGCCCAGACCCAGATGCCGATGAAGGTGACGAACGAGGCCAGCGTGGCCACGATGCGAAGGGTGGTGACGTCCATGGCGTGCTCCTTACTTGAGTGCGAGACCGAGCGACTGGAGATAGGCGACCAGCGCATCCATCTCGGTCTTGCCCTGCACCTCGGCCTGGGCGCCGGCGATCTGCTCGGCGGTGTAGGGCACGCCGACATGGCTCAGCGCGCGCATGTGCGGTGCCGCTTGCGTGGCGTCGAGCGGCGTCTTCTCGAGCCAGCTGTAGGCCGGCATGTTCGACTCCGGCACCAGGTCGCGCGGGTTGTTCAGGTGGATGCGGTGCCACTCGTCGCTGTACTTGCCGCCGACGCGGTGCAGGTCGGGGCCGGTGCGCTTGCTGCCCCACTGGAACGGATGGTCGTATACGAACTCGCCGGCCACCGAGTAGTGGCCATAGCGCAGCGTCTCGGCGCGGAACGGCCGGATCATCTGCGAGTGGCAGTTGTAGCAACCCTCGCGGATGTAGATGTCGCGGCCCAGCAGTTGCAGCGGCTTGAGCGGCTCGACGCCGGTCACGGCCTCGGTGGTCGACTTCTGGAAGAACAGTGGAACGATCTCGACCAGGCCGCCGATCGCGATCACCAGCAGGATCAGCACGATCATCAGGAAGTTGTTGGTCTCGATCTTCTCGTGGGTGAATCCGGTGGCGCCGGCGGAGGGTGTCGAAGGTGTCTTGGAGCTCATGGCGGTACCTCAGGCGTGGGCCAGCTGCGGAATCGGGGCCTTGGTGGAGCGCCCGGAGATCACCGTCATCCAGACGTTCCAGGCCATCACCAGCATCCCGCCGAGATACAGCAGGCCGCCGACCAGCCGCACCACGTAGTACGGATAGGTCGCCTTCACGCCCTCGACGAAGGTGTAGGTCAGCGTGCCGTCGGGGTTGACCGCGCGCCACATCAGGCCCTGCATGACGCCGGCGATCCACATCGCGGCGATGTACAGCACGATGCCGATGGTGGACATCCAGAAGTGCAGCTCGATCGCCTTGATGCTGAACATCTCGGTGCGGCCGTACATGCGCGGGATCAGGTAATAGAGCGAGCCCATGCTGATCAGCCCGACCCAGCCGAGCGCGCCGGAATGCACGTGGCCGATGGTCCAGTCGGTGTAGTGGCTCAGCGCATTGACCGTCTTGATCGACATCATCGGACCCTCGAAGGTCGACATGCCGTAGAAGGACAGCGCAACGATCAGGAAGCGCAGGATCGGGTCGGTGCGCAGCTTGTGCCAGGCACCCGACAGCGTCATCACGCCGTTGATCATCCCGCCCCAGCTCGGCGCCAGCAGGATCAGCGAGAACACCATGCCGATCGATTGCGTCCAGTCGGGCAGCGCGGTGTAGTGCAGGTGATGCGGGCCGGCCCACATGTACGTGAAGATCAGCGCCCAGAAGTGGACGATGGACAGCCGGTACGAATACACCGGCCGGCCGGCCTGCTTGGGGATGTAGTAGTACATCATCCCGAGGAAGCCCGCGGTCAGGAAGAAGCCGACCGCGTTATGGCCGTACCACCACTGGACCATCGCGTCCTGCACGCCGGCATAGGCCGAGTAGCTCTTCATCCAGCCGGCCGGCACGGCCGCGCTGTTGACGATGTGCAGCAGCGCCACGGCGATGATGAAGGCGCCGTAGAACCAGTTGGCCACGTAGATGTGACGCACCTTGCGGGTGCCCAGCGTGCCGAAGAACACGACGGCGTACGCCACCCAGACCACCGCGATCAGGATGTCGATCGGCCATTCGAGCTCGGCGTATTCCTTGCCGCTGGTGTAGCCGAGCGGCAGGCTGATGGCGGCGGCGACGATCACCAGCTGCCAGCCCCAGAACACGAAGGAAGCCAGCGCGGGCGCGAACAGGCGGACCTGGCAGGTGCGCTGCACCACGTGGAAGCTGGTCGCCATCAGCGCGCAGCCGCCGAAGGCGAAGATCACGGCATTGGTGTGCAACGGACGCAGCCGTCCGTAGCTGAGCCATGGAATGCCGAGGTTGAGTTCGGGCCATGCGAGCTGCGACGCGATGATCACGCCGACCAGCATGCCGACCACGCCCCAGACCACCGACATCAGCGCGAATTGCCGCACCACGGTATCGCTGTAGACCGCGGCGGGAGGGTTGGGAACTTGCATCGTCTGGGCCTTCTGGTTGTACTTGGCCCAGTGTCGGAGTCGGACGTCTCCTGCGTCTTGACCTAAGTCAATCGTCCCGGAGAATGCGCTCGCCTTCGCGCTCCACGTCGTCGAACTGGCCACGGTCGACCGCCCACCAGAGGCCGCCGACGATCACCAGCACCAGCACGACCGAGAACGGGATCAGCAGGAACAGCACGTCCATCGCGATGGCCCTAGGTCGCCTGTGCCAGCGGCGCGCGCATCGGCGGCCGCGCGAGCCGGGCCGCATTCAGCACCACGACCAGCGAACTGGCCGCCATGCCCAGCCCGGCCAGCCAGGCGGGCAGCCAGCCGGCCAGCGCCAACGGCACGCACAGCGCGTTGTAGCCGGCCGCCCAGCAGAGGTTCTGGCGCACCACGCGCAAGGTGCGGCGCGCCTGCGCGATGGCGTCCGGGATCGCCATGAGCGCATCGCCGAGCACGATGAAATCGGCGCGCGCCCGCGTCAGCGGCACGGCCTGGCCGAACGCGAACGACGCATGCGCCTGGGCCAGCACCGGCCCGTCGTTGAGGCCGTCGCCGACCATCGCGACACGCCGCCCCTGCGCCTGCAGGCGCTTGAGCGCGTCGAGCTTCTGCTCGGGCAGGCAGTCGCCCGTCGCGTGGCGGATGCCGGCCTGCTGCGCCACCTCGTGCACCGCGGCATCGCGGTCGCCCGACAGCAGCCGCACCTCGATCCCCTGCGACGCCAGCGCGGCCACGGCGGCCGCCGCGTCCTCCCGCAGGTCTTCCGCGAGCACGAAGCTGGCGACCCAGCCCTGCGCATCGCTCAGATGGACTTGCGCCGCATCGACCGCGAGCGTCGCGACGCCGCAGAAGTCCGCGGAGCCGAAGCGCATCCGGCGCGTCAGGGCCAGCAGGCTGCCGCGGTAGCTGAGCAGGCCTTCGACGCCCTGCCCGGCCCGCTCCGCCGCGCCGGACACATCCCAGGCCGGCGGCGTGCGATGGCGCGCCTGCCAGGCCGCCAGCAAGGCGCGCGATACCGGATGCAGCGACTGCCCCGCCAGTGCCGCGGCCAGCTCGACGGCATCGCCGGGCCGCACGCCTTCGCGGCTGTAGACCCGCGCGAGCCGCGGCGTGCCGCTGGTGAGCGTGCCGGTCTTGTCGAACACCACGGTGTCGACGGCGGCGAGTGCCTCGAGCGCCTGCAGGTTGCTGGCCATGACGCCGCCGCGCGCGAGCGCGCCCGCGCTGGCCAGCATCGCCGCGGGCGTGGCCAGCGACAGCGCACAGGGACAGGTCACGATCAGCACCGACACGGCGACCATCAGCGCCCGGCCCGGATCGACCTGCCACCACAGTGCGGCCGCCACGCCCGCCGCCGCCAGCACGGCCAGCAGGAAGGGTCGCGCGACACGGTCGGCCAGTCGCGCAAGCCGCGGCTTGTCGACGGCGGCGCTTTCCATCAGCGCCACGATCTGCGCGAAGCGGGTGCCGGCACCGATCGCGTCGACGCGCATCTCGACCACGGCGTCGAGGTTGTGGCTGCCCGCCAGCACATGGGTGCCGCACGGCCGTGGCACGGGGCGCGACTCGCCGGTCAGCAGCGACTCGTCGGCTGCGGTGTCGCCTCGCGTCACGGTACCGTCGGCCGGAAAGGCCTCGCCGGGCCGCACCCGCAGCACGTCGCCGACGACGATGCGCCGCACCGCGACCCGCACGAAGCTGCCGTCGCCCGTGCGCCGTTCGATGCTGTCGGGCAGCCTGTTCATCAGCGCGTCGAGTGCGCCGGCCGTGCGGTCGCGCAGCCGGGCTTCCAGCCAGCGGCCGGTGAGCAGGAAGAACACGAACATCGTGAGCGAATCGAAGTAGACCTCGTGCCCGAGCGGGCCCGTGGCATCGAAGGTCGCGGCGCTGCTGACCACGAAGGTGATCGCGATGCCGAGCGCCACCGGCAGGTCCATGCCGATGCGGCGCTGCCGCAGGTCGCGCCAGGCGCTCCGGAAGAACGGGCCGCAGGCGAACAGCAGCACCGGCAGCGTGAGCATCCACGACGCCCACCGCAGCAGCCGGGACGCATCGTCCGACATGTCGCCGGGCTGCGCGATGTAGGCGGGGTACGCGTACATCATCACCTGCATCATGCAGAAGCCCGCGACCAGCCAGCGCCACAGCGCGGTGCGCGCCTCGGCCGCGCGGCGTGCGCGGACGGCGGCGTCGCCGGCCGGCACCAGCGGGTAGCCGGCGGCGCGCGATGCGGCGAACCAGCGCGACGGCCGCACCGCCGCCGCCGACCACACGACGCGGGCGCGCCGGCTCGCGGCATCGACGCGCGCCTCGAGCACGCCCGGCACCTGCATCAGCGCAGCCTCGACGGTGAAGGCGCAGGCGGCGCAATGCATGCCCTCGACCACGACCTGCGAGGCCCACCGGCCCCTGGACGCGTCGGGTTCGCCGTCCAGCAGCCGGCCGAACATCGGCCACTCGGCCGCATCGTCGAGCACCACGGCATCCGCGTTCGCGTCCGGGGCGCTTGCATCGGGATGCGGCATGCGAGGCATCGCCACGGCGGCAGAAACCACGGAAGCGACAGAGACGGCAGCTTGCATGCCATGAGGGTATGGGGCGCCTTCGCGGCGCGCCTTGACGTGGATCAAGGTGCCGAGCCCGACCCGCCCTAACCTGAGCCCATCGTCAAAAAAGGAGAAGCCTCATGTTCAAGCGCATCCTCGTTGCCACCGACGGCTCGGTGCTGTCGAAGAAGGCCGTCACGAGCGCCATCGCGCTGGCCGCGCAGGGCAACGCCGAACTGGTCGCACTGACCGTCGTGCCACGCTACCCGACCAGCTACATGGACGGCGCGATGGTCTTCACGCCCGAGGACATCGCACGCATCGAGAAGCAATGGGCCGATGCGGCGCAGGGCACGCTCGACCTGGTCAGCACGCGGGCGAAGAGCGGCGGCGTGAGCGTGAAGACCGCGATCGTCCATTCCGACCTGGTCGCCGAGTCGATCATCGCGGCCGCGAAGAAGCACAAGTGCGACCTGATCGTCATGGCCTCGCACGGCCGCAAGGGCATCAAGCGGCTGCTGCTGGGCAGCGAAACGCAGCACGTGCTGACGCATTCGAGCCTGCCGGTGCTGGTGCTGCGCTGAGCGCGCGAGACCTGCAGCGCACCCGCGAGCCCGGCGGCTACGCTTGAACGCCGAGTTCTTCGCTGGGGAATTCTTCCCCGAACTTCGCCGCCACGTAGGCGCGCATCGCGGCGACCAGCGGCGTGTCCGCGCCTTGCCGCCGCAGGTCCCTGCCGCCGTACCAGACCGAACCGAAGCTCCCGTCGCTGCGCGTTCCCTGGAACCGCAGGAGTTCGATGTTCTCGCGCTCGATGATCGGTCCGCCCTGGGCCCAGTTGACCGATGGCTGCCACTCGGACAGCTTGACGACCGGCATGCCGTCCTTCACCCAGTACGGGCCGCCGTTGTGAGGCGCATAGCCTTCCGCCTTCAGGACCATGTAGTCCAGCAAGGCCCCCTTCAATCTTGTGATCTTCATGCCACCGTCCAGGACATTCGTGAGGTTTCGGGACTGCGTCCCGGAGAAAGTATGTCGTGGAGACGAACGGGCTGGCTACAAACGGCGAGCTGCATGGGCAGGATTCTGCCGCCTGCCGGACAGGCCTGCTCGCGAGGGGAGACGATCGACCGCGCCGGAGTTGCGCTGGATCAAGGGCGCGGCCGAGACGCTGCCTACAGTGACTCCCAGCCGAAGACGCTGGCATCGATTTCAAGCGCAGCGTCGAGACTTCACTTCGAGGACGACACCCATGCGCCCGGAACCAGAAACGCCTGAATCGCCTGCCAGCCCCGCCAGCTCGGCCGCGCCGCCGGAGGATGTCTTCGCACCTTCGGCGCCGCCCGACGACACCCTGCATCCGCACTTCAGGCTGCTGCGGGACTCGCCGCTGTTCGCACCGGCGCGGGACGTCCTGCGGGACATGTGTGCCGGATCGGCGCACTGCCGCCGCCTCGTCGAGGCGCTGCGAACGCCGACCTTCGATTCGGCGCTGTTCGATGTCTCGCTGTTCGCGATCTTCAGCGCCGCCGGGCACTGCGTCTCTGTGCGGCAGCGGCACCCGCGCTTCCTGATCGGCAAGGATGGCGCCACGGCCGCGGTCGACACCGTGTCGGCGCCGCCGGACCCGGAACATCCCGCGGGCGCAGGCCTGGGCGGCGCGCTGTTCCTCAAGCTGCAGGAACATCCCTGGCAGGCGGACGACGCCTCGGGCAAGCCGCTCATCCTCGCCGTGGAAGACTCCCGTGGCGGCGAGGAGGCAGGCGTAGCCGGCTCGGCGGCGATGCTGCACTTCCTGTTCGGGAACGTCCGGGGCCTGAAGCCCGAAAGCCATGCCGCGGCGTCCCACGAGATGGCTCGGATGTTTCCGAACGGCTTCTTCAGCCAGGTCGAATCGGAGAACATCTCGGCCGTGCTGCTGTGCCACGACCATGGCACCCTCGCCAAATTCAATCGCATCGGGCAGGAGGGCTCGCACCACGCGAAGACCGTCAAGATGCTGCGGCACGGACATTGCGAACCTGCCGCGGACGCGACGTCGACCGCGTCGCCCTTTCTCTACGAGGTCGGCCAGCGCGAAGACGCGCACGAGAGCTGGAACGAAGGGACCATGCTGATCCACAACCCCTTCGCCCGCCATCCACTGCCGCGCGGATGGCTTGGCGCGTCGGCGGAGGTCGAACTGAAGGACGGCGCCGTCGTGTGCACCTTCTCCGGTGCCTTTCATCCGCTCGCCTCCGTCACCGAGACCATGCCGGGAGACACGCCGGCCTGGTGGATGGAGATGAGGGCCAATCTGATCGCACGGGAAATGGCGAACCGGCCGAAATAGGACGGCAGCACGGACCGCGCGACGCGCACTATTCGGAGCGCACCGAGGGCAGTTCGGTGCGCCGAAACCGCGTCCAATGTCTGCGCAGGGCACGCTTGTTCTGGCGGGCGCCGCTGCGCAGCGCGGCCCTGGCAAGGCGCGCGGTGCCGGCCAGCGACGCATCGGCATGGTGGGCCTTGGCCGTCCGGCGCAGCAATGCTTCAGCAACGGCCGCATCGTTGAGCAGGCCCAGCGCATCCTGCAGCGAAGTCAGCCGCCGGATGTAGCGTTGCATGGCCGTGGGCGGATAGAGCGTCTCGAAGAATTCCGCCGCATAGCGCAGGCGCTTGGCCGCGAGCCGCGCCCGGTGGCGCTTCTCCGGACTGGCCTTGGGCAGGTGCCGGCCGGCCGCGAGAAGCTTCCTGTGCAGGCGAACGAGCATCCTGCCGGCATGCTGGTCCAGGGGCTCTTGCAGCGCCCGCAACGCAGCCTTGTCGAGCGACGCCCGCCAAGGGGCTGTCTGCACCCATGCCGCCAGGCCATCGATCAACCCGGCGTAGCCCGCCGATGCCACGGTAGTGGCGGCGATGCAGCGGCGCTCGCGGGCGTTGTCTGCGGCAGCCTGCTGCAGCAGATCCCACGATCGGTCCGCCCGTGCCGTTGCCGCCAGGGCGGGCAGCGTGCCATGCGCCAGCACCTCCGCGTCGCGCGCCGCACCCAGGGCGTCGCCGAGCCAGTCGAGTCCGTCGCGCAGATCGCGGGGCAATGCGATCCAGGGAGAGAACAGCCGCAGTGCCGAACGCAGGCGCCGCAGGCCGACCCGCATGAGATGCACGCACTCCGGATCGGTGCTCCGGACCACGCCGTCGCCGTGGCACTGGACCTGCCGAAGGCAATGCCGCGCGATGTGCTGAAAGCCGCTTTCGAGGTCGACATGGCGCGGCAGCTCGATGCGGCCCGGCACACTCGCGCACGCGCCGGAATGCGCAGGCACCCCGGTCGGCTTCACCTGCGGCGAAGCGTCCGTCTGCTTGCGCCGGCCGGCATCCCGCGCTGCCGTTGTCGATTCGCTCTTCGGATTCATGGATGCCATCTTGGCCAGGTGTTCGCCTCTCGGTTTGACCGGGCGCAAACCGTTGCCCCGGACGCATCGCTAACGTGGATCCATCCCAGCAGAACCCGAGACACCATCATGCAGACACCCGGATCCATCCTTCTTCACATCGACGGCTCGGCTCGCGCGGCAGAGCGCGTCAGGCTCGCCGCGCAGCTTGCCGAGACTTTCGATGCGCAAGTGTCGGCGCAGCCCTGCACGCTGTCATCGCTGCTGCGCTACCCGTTCGCCATCGAAGCGGCGGCCGAGGCCATGCCCATCATGCAGGAGATGGATGCGGCCGCCCGCGACAGGATGCATGCCGTCTTCATGGCGAACAGCGCGGGCTCGCAACGGCTGCGCTGGACCGAGGCTGCGCCCGACGGGCTATGGGGGTTTGCACGGCAAGCGCTCTACACGGACCTGCTCGTCCTGGGCCAGCGCGACCCCGTCGATCCGATGGACGGAGAGCTGCCCGCAGACTTCGTTGCGACCCTGCTCGTCGAAAGCGGCCGGCCGGCGCTCGTGCTGCCTTATGCCGGGCCTGTCGGCCCCGTGGGGAACAACGTTCTGATCGCGTGGAAAGAGACGCGCGAAGCCGCACGCGCGGTGACCGCGGCACTGCCGTGGCTGCGAAGAGCGTCCCAGGTCCATGCCGTGGCGTATGGAGAGGACGCGGCGCCGACATTGGCGAGCCTGCAAGGCTACCTCTCTACCCACGCGGTGTCGCAGGTCACGCTGCATGCCGGCGGCACCGAGGAAGGCGATGTCGGCGGCAAGCTCCTGTCCCTGGCCGCGGACCTGGGGTCCGACCTGCTCGTCATGGGATGCTACGGCCACAGCCGCGCCCGCGAATGGGTGCTCGGCGGTGCCACGATGTCGATGCTGCAGTCGATGACGGTGCCGGTTCTGATGTCTCACTGAGCGGATGGACGCGGGGTGATGCGCCGTCGCCGATCGCGCGGCCGTTGGGGCGATGGCGCTTCGTCGATTGCGGGGGGCTTCGTTAGGGTAGCTTGGCGCGCAGGCGGTCGAGAACGCTGGGGGGCAATGAGATCGCACCTCCCGTCGAAGTGTCGTAAAGCAGCCTTCTTGGAGTCCAAAATATTCTGGCCATATCCAGCTCAAAATACGTTCTCTCCGCAAGCAGCTCTTCCCCTTTGGCGTCATAGAGTCTCAACAAAGTGGTTTCTTTGTTCAGATGGCAATAGCGCGCCACGTAGGGGTAATTTTCGGGATTCGGAACAACATCCCATTGGCACACAGACCCCAGGGACCGGCGCTTGCTGACATCGAGGCTGTAGTCGAGCAGGAAGACGATGCTACTCAACGCAACGATCCAGGCGATGAATCGAGGCAGCGAGATCGTGGAGTTTCTGTGGCGACCGATGTGCCTCATATTGAGGCGACGACGCTTCGTCGATTGCGGGACTTCATTACGGCAGTTTGGCCCGCAGGCGGTCGAGGATGGTGGGAGGCAATGAGATCGCGTCGCCCGTCGAATTTCGATAGAGCAACTCGGCAGGAGTCCAGACCGCCAACGCCACGTTCTGTTCGGAATACATTCGCTCCGCCAACAGCGCTTCCCCTTTGGCGTCATAGAGTCTCAACAAAGTGGTTTCTTTGTTCAGATAGCAATAGCGCGCCACGTAGGGGTAATTTTCGGGGTTCGGAACGACGTCCCATTGACACACAGACTCCAGGGACAGGCGCTTGCTGACATCGAGGCTGTAGTCGAGCAACAAGACGATGCTACTCAACGCAACGATCAAAGAAAGGGATCGACTCGGCGCCATGAAGAATTTTACGGATCGACCGGTTCTCATGGCAGTGCAACCCGAATCGTTGAATCGATCCGAATTTGCAATCGATCCAGGCAGGTCCTGAAGTCATCGCCTTGGCTGCGGACTTGGGACCACTTTCGACGGCGCTCGTTCGCGACAAGTGAGAAATTCGCCCTCATCGCTAAGGCAGTCTCGCTCGCACGCGATCGATCAGGGTGGGAGGAAGCTTGATCGAGTGCCCCATTTGAACGTCATAGCCCAACTTATCCGGAGTCCACCACAAAAGGGGAGCATCCAACTCAATAAACATCCTCTCGGCAAGAAGTGTCTTCTCTCCAGGTGCATAAAGTTGCAGCAATGCGGTGTCCTTGGTCAGCTTGCACCAGCGAGCAACATAGGGAAGATTTTCGGGGTTCGGGACGATATTCCATTTGCAAGCAGGCTCCCTGGACAAGCGCTTGCTGACATCAAGGCTGTAGTCGAGCAAGAGAACGATGATGCTCAACGCAACGATCCATGTGATGAATCGAACCAGTCGAATCGAGAGTTTTCTATAACGATCGAAGTTCATCACAGCACCACTCGAATTGGACAATCAAGCCGCATCTGAAGGCGGTCCGTGTAGATCATGAAGTCGCCGCCTTGCCTGTGGACCTCACGCCAGTTCCGATAGTCCTCGTTCGTGACGGGATAGAAGAAGTCGTCTTCCCTGGCATCCTTGATCGGCTGCCGAAGCCATTCGCCAGTGCCGCTCCCGTTAACTGCCTGATGCGCCGGAACCACCGCGACATGCTTTGCGTTCCAGTGCCCCAAATATTGATCGTCGGAAAACTCGTAAGCATCGCGCACATAGACCGAGATATGAGTCACTTCCGCCGTGATCTTTCCCCTCATCGAATGGTCGAATCTCGCGTACTGAACTGCGGCGTAGAAGTTGAATGCGCCGAGTGCGCCCGTCAGGTCATCGGGAACGCCCTCTGCAACAGCCTCGCGCCTCAGGAACTCAGCCAATTTTTGTCCGAGCGTCGAGTTAACCGTCTTGCGCTGGAATTGAAATTTCTTGTGGAATCGGAAGAAATCCGCTCCGGCAGCATGCCAGCCGACAACATCTTTGGCATCCCGATACGGCGTCAAGATAGATTTCAAGTTGCCGAGCGCATCCGGAGCGCTAAGTTGCTTCTGCACGAGCTCATCCAATGCCCGCTTCGCTCGCCGAAACGACAGCACCCATTCCATCGTCACTGTCGTCGAGTCGACGAAAGCCGGCGCATAGCGTGCTCCGTTCTGATCGATTTCATCCAGAATATCCTGCGCCGACCTCGAATAATTCTCCTCCCCCGCAAACCACCGCTCCTGCAGCTTCGCCGCCACCGGCATCCCGACCTTCCGCATCGCGCCGGGTATCTCCTGCAGGTCGAACAGCGGCACCGATGGAGGTGGCGGCGCTGGTGCCTTGGGTGGCACCGGTAGCGATGGCACCGCAAACGGCCGCCACGGGATCGGCGACGGCTGGTTCATCCAGCCTTCCACGGCATCCCAGGTGTCCATGAAGCGCTTCGACATCCTTTGCGGCGGCTCGGCCGGCGCGTGGCGAGGCCGTGGAGCCACCTCCTTCTGCGCCCGTTCGGGCACCTCCACTTTCGGCCGCTGATGGGCCGTGCGCGGCGCTTTGCGCGCGAAGGTCAACTGCGCGCCCGTCACGCTGCAGGGCGTGCACTCCCGCGCCTTCCAGGTGCGGAGGAAGTCGCTGGACTTGAGATACAGAAACGATGGTTCGATGGCTTTGGCCATGCTTGGACTCCCTTTTGAAGGAGGCCAGTCTGGCTTCGAGGTGCAGGCATGACAAGCACGGCGACGCATCCGAATCGCCCCGGCGGGAGCAGCTTTTTGCACATGGCCGAGCCCATCGACGATGAGCGCTCCGAACACTGTCAACCGAATGTGGACTGGGCTGTCGCAGGCAGACAACGCTCGAGATGCGGCCACCCACCGCGGGCCCGGCATGCCGCATGCTTGGCGTCCCGCGCACTTCATGACACGCCATGCTCATCGGCCATATCTCCGATCTCCACGTCCGACCCGAGGGCCAGCTCTACCAGGGCGTGGTCGATTCCAATGCGATGCTCGAAGACGCGGTGCGCCACCTGAACGCGCTCGACCCGCGGCCCGACCTGGTGCTGGTCGGTGGCGACATCGTCGACCACGGGCAAGCCGATGAGTACCAGGCCGCGCGCGCCCGCCTTGCGCAGCTGGCCATGCCCTTCCTGGTGATCCCTGGCAACCACGACCACCGCGAGAACTTCCGCGCGGCCTTTGCCGACCACGCCTATCTGCCGCGCGAAGGCCCGTTGCACTGGTGCGTCGACACCCATCCGGTGCGGATCATCGGGCTCGACTCCTGCGTGCCGGGCAAGCATCACGGCGACATCGATGCCGCAGGGCTGCGATGGCTGCGGACGACGCTGGCGGCCGATCCGGCCCGGCCGACGGTCGTCCTGCTGCACCACCCGCCCTTCGCGAGCGGCATTCCCTACATGGACACCTACCGCTACATGGAACCGGCGCCGCTGGCCGCCGTGCTGCGGGACTTCGGCTGCGTCGAGCTGGTGCTGTGCGGCCACGTGCACCGCACGATGCTGCGGCGCTGGGCCGGCACGGTGGTGGCGTCATGTCCCAGCACCACGACGGAGATCGCGCTGCAGTTCGCGCCGGATGCCCAGCCGCAGTCCTGGCTGGCACCGGCGGCCTGCATGCTGCACCGGTGGGACCCGGCGCAGGGCATGCTGAGCCACCTGAGCACCATCGGCCGGTTCCCGGGGCCCTACGGCTTTGCCTGAGCGTCCGCGCTGACGAAGCGCCGGGCGCGCATCCATTTGGTCGCGACCCACTTCTCGCCGCGCAGCACGGCCCGGCTCGCATGCAGCGATGCGTGGTCGACCTCGTTCTCGTCGTTGCAGTACTCGAAGTACACCGCATGGCCGCGCTGCGGCGAAACGGTCCAGCCGACCGCCGGAAACGCGGTCTCGCCGCCTTCGGGCACATCGTTGAGGTAGGTGACCAGCGTGCTGACGCGCTGACCGCTGCGCGCCACGGACTCGCGGTTGGCCGCATTCGACGGCACCAGGAAGTCGAAGTGCGGCGCACTGCCCGCGCCCTCGGGGTAGTGCAGCACCTGCAGCCCTTCGCCGTGCTCGACCGGCAGGTTCATGAGCTCGGCCATGCGCCGGTCCAACCGCGCCACCAGCGGGTTCTCCAGCGGCCGGAAGAACATGCCGAAGCTCGCGCGCAGGCCGCTCACGGTGTCGCGTCCGGTGGCCGGGTCGACCACAGTCGATGGCCGCAGGCGGTCACGGGCCAGTGCGATCAGTTCCTCGCACTCGCCCGCATCGATCACACCGTCGAGCACGGCCAGCACCGGCTGGTCGACACGCGCGACGACGCGCACGCTGCGATCGGCCGCCGCCAGCACGCGGGCCGGCTTCAGGCGCTGCGGCCCGTAGCGGTAGGCCGGCACGTCACCCGGACCGCCCCGCCCGGCGTGCCCGGCCACCGAAGGCATCGGCAGGTCGACCACATCGACCGGCGGCGCCGTGCCGTCGCGCAGTGCCCGCACGAACGCAGCGACGATGGCCTGCGCAGCGTCGACGGCCATGCCCTGCGCCCGCATCGCGTCGACCAGCGCGTCGGGCGCATGGCCGCCATCCAGGTGTCCGCGCACCCAGGCGCCCAGCGCCGGTGCGAAGCGCACGACCTGCGGCACCGCATCGTGCATGCCGCCGTTCATGAGCCTTCGAGTTCGGCGGGAACCCAACCGTCCTTCGTCTGCCTGAAGCTCTCCTGCAACTGTGCCGTGCCCGCCCCGCGCACGACGCCGGCCACCACCGGGAAGACGCGTTGCGCTTCGGCGTCGGACGTCCAGGGCGCCGGATCGATCTTGTAGGTGTAGCTGACGACCGCACGCTGCGGGCGGCCTTCGGCCGAGGGGTTGAGCTTCCAGCCGACGACGCGGTCCAGGCTCAGGTGCGCCGCGCAGAAGTCGCCCTGCACTGCCGCGCCGCCGCTGCCGGCACCGCTGACATCGCGCATCACGTAGTACTTGCGGCCGGCATCGGTCAACGCGAAGCGGCGCACCTTCATGTGGTGCAGCGTGCCTTCGTCGTCGACATCGACTTCGGCGACCGTCGAGTCCACGAGGCCGAGCCGTTCGAGCACCGGCATCTGGCGCGCATTGCGCCCGCCGACATCGATCTCGTGCTGCGTGACGTCGATCGGCCAGTGGTTCTTGGCAAGGCACAGGTCGCCGTGCCGCGCGAGGTAGTTCTGCATCGCGGTGGTGAAGACGGCATCGCTCGGCGCATCGGCACCGGTGCCGCTGCAGGCGCCGAGGCCCGCGGCGAGTGCGCAGAGCGCGATGGAAGGAAGTGATCGCATGAAGGTCATTGGATGCAGGGGCCGGAAGTCGGCGCTTCGGCGGGCGGGTGATAGCCGTCCGTCAGTGTGTTGAGGAAGCAGGCCAGGTCGGCGATGTCCTGCTCGGACATCGGCGGCTTGCTGTGCGCGGGTCGGCCGTCCTGCGGCATCTGCGTGTCGATGTTGCCGACGAAGCCGGGCGGCAGGTCGTCGAACTTCTGCACCTTGCCGCCCACGTACTGGGTGGTGATGAGACCGTAGGACGGGAAGCCCGCATCGGGCTTCGCCTTCGGCTTGCCGCCGACGGTCGGATACCAGATCTCGGGCATGGTGTCGCGCGTGTTGTAGAAGCGGATGACCTGCTCCAGCGAATGCATCGCGCCGTTGTGGAAGAAGCTCTTGCGCGTGGCCACGTTGCGCAGCGTCGGCGCCTTGAACATGCCGCAGAAGGTGTTGCCGGCGGCGGGCGGATGGTCGTCGCGCGCCGGTCCGCACAGGCCGAGGTCGAAGTACGCGGCGTCGTCGTTGGCCGCGATCTTGCGGTTGCGCGGCACGCCGATCGCCTCGTAGGAGAAGTCGGTGAACAGCGCCGAAGTGCCGTTCAAGCCTGCGCCCTGGTAATGGCAGGACGCGCAATTGCCGACCGCCGGATTCGAGAACACCCTGAGGCCGCGTGCCTCGGCCGGCGTCAACGTGCCGCCGATCTTGTTGCCGGCATACAGGTCGAACTTGCTGCTGTACGGATGGAAGTCGGGCTCCTCGAGCTGGTAGGCCTGCAGCGCCTTCAGCGCATCGGCGAAGGCCGCGTCGTCGGTGGCGAAGGCATCCTTGCCGAAGGCTTGCCGGAACAGGTCGGCGTAGCTGCCGTCGCGCAGCCTGGCCACGACATTGGAGATGCTGGCGTTGGCCATTTCGTTGGCGGCCAGCAGCGGGATGCGGGCCTGCTCGGCCAGCGTGGGTGCGCGGCCATCCCATGCCAGCCCACCGCCGGGGCCGGGCACGCTGATGCCGTCGGGGTTGTCGAGCAGGTCGGCATAGGCCGGCGTGGCGTCCTTGTAGCGCAGCGAGGGCGCGGCGCGGGTGCCTTGTGTCTGGAGGTCGGTGCCGCCGAGCTGGACCGAGAGATCGTTCGACGGGCCATAGGCCGACTTCGGGTCGTGGCAGCTCGCACACGACATCTTTCCGGAGCCCGACAGCGTGGCGTCGACGAACATCTTCTCGCC
This sequence comes from Variovorax sp. GW821-FHT10B04, assembly GCF_059415645.1. Lineage (NCBI taxonomy): Bacteria > Pseudomonadati > Pseudomonadota > Betaproteobacteria > Burkholderiales > Comamonadaceae > Variovorax > Variovorax sp. GW821-FHT10B04. The sequence continues at coordinate 83,461 of NZ_JBWKNQ010000012.1, read as the reverse complement.
GACCTGGGCGGCGGGACTGAGCCGGGATGTCCGGGATGTGGGGGCTGCCGCAACCGCGGCAGTTCTGGGCGTGGCACCGGGCGCGGCGGCGGTGTCGGCGCTCTTGCCGCATCCGCTCAATGCCGCCGATGCGGCCAGCGCCAGGGTGATGACGAACTTGTCCATGATCAAAGGCCGCCCGGCCCCGCGCGGCGCAGCAGCGCTGCCTTGCGGGGGGCCGGGCGGCACCGCTTCCTTACTTCAGTGCCCAGACGCTGGTCTGGATCTCATCCGCGCCGACCTGCGCCGGCGTCGACACGTCGGCCGACTGCTTCTGCGCATAGTTGTAAGGCGCCACCCATGCGTGGTTGATCGGGCGCACCGAGTCGAAGTGGGTGTCCGCGCTGCCTGCGTATTCAGGCAGGTTGATGATGTTGGCCGCCACGAAATGCTCGGTGTACTTCGAGCGGTTCATGTACGAGCCTTCCACCGCCGGGTCGGCCAGCTGGAACATGTCCTGGAAGGTCCGCACCAGCGAGAAGTGGCTGTATGCGTCGCCGTCCGAAATGCCCTTGGGCGCCGCAGCCTGGTTGGTCAGGATGCCGAACACGCTCTGGCCGTGTCCGCGGTTGCCCTTGGTGTAGTTGACCACCGACGTGTCGGGCGAGAAGGTGCCGTCGCCGTTGTCCTTCAGCGGGTTCGCCTTCGTGCTGTTCGACACGTTCCAGCCGCAGCAGGAATTGAAGCCGGCCGTCGCATTGCCCTCGTCGAACATCAGCACGATGGCCACGCGCTTCTGCGGGTTCTGCCAGATCGGCGACGCCTGGATCTTCTTCACCAGCGCATCGACGTAGTTGTCGCCGCGCGTGATGATGGCGCCACCGGTCGTGACGGCCACGTTGTTGGCAACGCTGCCGCAGTCGCTGGCGGTGATCGATGCGCCGCCGCCGGCGATGGTGCCGGTCACCGAGATGCCGTGCATGTCGTCGCACTGGTCGGGCACCACGAAGTTGATCGTGCCCACGTTGCCGCTGGCCAGGTCGGTGCCGAGCTGGTCCGCGTCATAGCCCGTCGGGATCGCATAGGCCGTGCTGTTGTTCAACACGGCATCCCACTGGCCGCCGCCCATCGTGCGGTTGCTGTACTTCCATTCCGGCGCGCTGCGCACGTTCTGGTAGGCCATGCCCGGATGGTGCTTGGTCTTGTAGAGGCCGGCTGGCATCGGCAGGTTCAGGCCGGCGGTGCCGATGGCGACGGAGTTGCCGGCCAGCGTGCCGGGCGCGTAGACGTGGTCCTGCGCGATCACTGCGGCATCGGCCACGCTGTCGGTGCGGAAGTCCTGGCCGGGGTTCAGCGACTCGTTGTAGGTGCGCCAGTTCAGGCCGACCGAGGTGAGCGCGTTGAACAGGTTCGGCTTGCCGGTGATGTTGTGGTTGACGGCGGCGGCCTGCGTGCAGGTGGCGGCGAACGGCGACTTGGCGAGGCCGGGCTGCGTGTTGTCGGGCACCGGCAAGTCCTGCACGGCGTTGGCGCCGGTGGCGTCGCAGTTCCACTGGCTGTCGTCGGTGATGCCGAAGTCGTCTGCGCCGCCCAGGGCGGTGTAGTTCGGCTCGCTGGGGTTGCCGGTGGCGTAGTAGCTGGTGAGCTGGTTGCCGGCCTTGAGCAGCGCGTTGATCTTGGGCGCGAAGGCCGAGTTCAGGATCGACGAGGTCGCCTTGTTCTCCAGCATCACGACGAAGATGTTGTCGTAGCGCGGAACGCCTTCGATCTCGAAGGCGGCTTGTTGCGATTGCGCGAAGGTGATGCGGGCGCGGGTGTCCGCCTTGGCGGGCACCGTGGCCTGCGTCACGTTGGGCTGGCTGACGAGCCGCGGGTCGCCGCCGGCAACGGCCAGCGCGTCGGGATAGAGGTCACCGCGATCGAGCTTGGTGACGGCATAGGTGAAGCGGTTGTCGAGCGCACGCGACTCCGCGAGCATCGCCCGCTGATTGGCGCCGGTCACGCCATTGACGTCGGTCAGCAGCGTGGCTGCCGGCACGCCGATGCGCTTGGCCAGATTCTGTGCCTCGACGTCCTGCGTCGTGCCGTTGGCTTCGCGCAGGCGCAGCACTTCGGACGACAGCGGGCTGATGACCACGGCGCCGGATTGCGCCACCACCTGCTCGAGCGATGCGCGCAGCACGTCGCGGCTCGCGACCTTGGTACCGCTCGCGGTGTTGACGGCGTCCGTGCCGATGTCGGCGATCAGTGCCGCGTTGGCCGGCAGCGTGATGGAGAACTTGCCGTTGGCGTCGGTGGTCACGGCGCTCTCGCCGGTGTCGCAAACGCCGTTGCCGTTCGCATCGACGCAGACCTTGGCGCCCTTGTAGTAGGCGGCCTGGATGGTCGGGTCGGTCGTGCTGCCGGCGACCAGGTTGGTGCCGGTCACCACGCCCTTGATGGTGACGGTGGTGGTTCCGGGGTTGTCCTGCGTCGGCGAGCTGTTGGTGGGCGGCGTGGTCGACGCTGTCGATACCGAGTCGTTGCCGCCGCCGCATGCGGCGAGGATGGACGCGGCAAGCAACGTCAGCGTGGTGTTCAGCACCTTGCTGTGAGTCGATGTTCTCATGGGATGTGGTGTGTTGTTGGACCTGAGGGGTGATGTCGCAACACGTCTGCGGGCGCCCCTTCTGCCGGGGCGTCGCAGTCAGATTGCGGCAGGTCAACGGTAGAAATCCCGCGTGACAGATCCGTGTCGTCGACAGCCCCTGTGGCGCCGCTGCACGTCTGGCCGCACCCTACCCACACGCCGGGCCCGAAATCGGCGCGATAACGCGGTTTTCGGCCCCAAAACATCCAGGCACTCGAAACTCGTGCCTGACCACCGGCTGACTTGCCGGAATAACCCTGAGCTCAGCGCTTGAACAGATCCTTGTGCTGCTCGCGCAGCAACGCCTTCTGGACCTTGCCCATCGCATTGCGCGGCAGCTCGGACACCACGAAGCAGCGCTTCGGGATCTTGAAGTTGGCGAGCCTGGCCTTCAGCGTGGCGAGCACGGCGTCGCCGTCGACCACCGCGCCCGGCTTCGCGATCACGATCGCCACGCCGACCTCGCCGAAGTCCGCGTGCGCCACGCCGACCACCGCGCTTTCCGCGACGCCGGGCAGCTCGTTGATGTAGCCCTCGATCTCGGCTGGGTACACGTTGTAGCCGCCGCTGATGATCAGGTCCTTGCTGCGCCCGACGATCGTGATGTAGCCCAGGCCGTCGATCTTGCCGACGTCGCCGGTCTTGAAGAAGCCGTCGGCGGTGAACTCTTCCTTCGTCTTCTCCGGCATGCGCCAATAGCCCGCGAACACGTTCGGCCCGTCGACCTCGATGTTGCCGATCTCGTCGGTGCCGCAATCGAGCCCTTCACGGCCTTCCTCCGACGAACGCACCCGCAGCTGGACGCCCGGCAGCGCGAAGCCGACCGTGCCGCCGCGCCGCTCGCCCTGCACCGGGCTGTAGGGGTTGGACGTGAGCATCGCGGTCTCGCTCATGCCGTAGCGCTCGAGGATCGTGTGGCCGGTGCGTTCGCGCCACTCGCCGAAGGTCTCGATCAGCAGCGGCGCCGAGCCGGCGATGAACAGCCGCATGCGCGCGCAGGCCTTCTTCGTGAGGCCGGGCTCGGCCAGCATGCGCACGTAGAGCGTCGGCACGCCCATGAACACGGTGGCGTCGGGCAGGCGCGCGACCACGCGCTTCGGGTCGAAACGGTTGAGCCAGATCATCTTGCTGCCGTTGATCAGCGCGCCATGGATGGCGACGAACAGGCCATGCACGTGGAAGATCGGCAAGGCGTGGATCAGCACGTCGCCGCCCTCCGCCACGCCGCGCCAGCCCCAGTAGTCCTTGAGCACCTGCGCGTTCGACAGCAGGTTGCGGTGCGTCAGCATCGCGCCCTTGCTGCGGCCGGTGGTGCCGCTGGTGTAGAGGATCGCGGCCAGGTCGTCGTCGCTCTTCTGCGCGATGGTGTGCCGGTCGCTGCACAGCGCCGCGACCTCCAGCAGCGTGCCCGTGCGGTCGTCGTCGAGCGTGAAGACATGCTGCGTGCCGGCCGCCGTCGCGATCGGTCCGACCCACGAAGTGTTGGCACTGCTGCACACCACGACGGCCGGTTCGGCGTTGCCGATGAAGTACTCGATCTCGGCGCCGCGATAGGCGGTGTTCAGCGGCAGGAACACATAGCCGGCGCGCAGGGTCGCGAGGTACAGGATCATGGCCTCGACCGACTTCTCGACCTGCACGGCGATGCGTGCGCCGGCCTCGAGTTCGAGTGCATCGAGCAGGTTGGCGACCATCGCGCTCGCGCGGTCGAGGTCGCGCCATGAATAGAACAACCCGTCGTCGGTCTCGACGGCGATGCCGTCGAGGTCGGCCGGAAAGGCGGCGCGCAGTGCCGCGAACAGGTTGGCGTTGGTGGTGGATGAAGTGGCCGAAGTGGTCATGGTGCGTCGTGCTCGAAGGCTCAGAAAACGGGCGGTCGTTTGGCGATGAAGGCGGCGATGCCTTCGCGATGTTCGGATGAATCGGCGTAGTCGTAGGCCGTGGCCAGCAGGGCCTCGGGCAAGGGCGCGGCCAGCGCCGCGAAGGTGCGCTTGTTGAGCCGCGCGGCCATCGGCGCCAGGCCGGCGATGCGGCGCGCATGCGCGAGCGCGGCGTCGGCCACGTCGGCGTCGGCCAGCACGCGCAGCAGGAAGCCGGCGTCGTACAGCCGTCGCGCGTCGTGCACGCCGGCGGCCAGCAGCATGTCGCGCGCGAGCACGTCACCGATGGCGCCGCGCACCAGCGCCGCCTCGCGCGGCGCCATCGGAAAACCGAGCTTGGCGATCGGCGCGCCGAACTTCGCGGACTCACCCGCGAGCCGGACGTCGCAGCAGCTGGCGATCTCGATGCCGGCACCCATGCAGGCGCCTTCGATCCGTGCGACCAGCGGTACCTCGCAGGCCAGCATGGCGGCCAGCGCGGCCCAGACCTCGTCTTCGTGGAACGCCCGCAGGCCCGGCTCCGCGAACCGGAAGGACGGGTACTCGGAGATGTCCCCGCCCGCGCAGAACGCGCCTCCCTCGCCCTGCACGACCACGCAGCGCAGGGCCGCGTCCTGCGACAGCGTCTCGAAGGTCGCGCGCAGTTCGCGCCACATCGCGCGGCTCATGGCGTTGAGCCGGCCCGGGTGGTCCAGCGTCACGAAAGCGATGGCGCCGTCGCGGCGCGTCCTTACCTGTCCGGTCATGCAGATCCTGTGTTTGCAGTGCTATTCGAGTTTGGCGCCCGATGCCTTGACGACCTCGCCCCAGCGCCGGATCTCCGCGTTCACGAAGCCGCCGTAGGCCGCCATCGTGAGGTTCGGGATTTCCGAGCCGTTGGCGGCCCAGATGGTCTTGAGCTCGTCGGTGGCGAGCGCCTTCTTCATGTCGTCGATGATTTTCGCCTGCACCTCGGCCGACGTGCCCTTGGGTGCCCACAGGCCGTACCAGGTCGTCACCGTGTAGTCGGGCAGGCCCACCTCGGCCGCGCAGGGCACGTCCGGAAAGGCGGCGTTGCGCTGCCGGCCGGCCACCATCAACGCCTTGATGCGCCCACCCTTGATGTGCTGCGCCGACGAGCCCAGTCCGTCGAACAGCACGTCGACGTTGCCGGAGATCAGGTCCTGCAGCGCCGGCCCCGCGCCGCGGTAGGGAATGTGGGTGATGAAGGTGCCGGTCTGCAGCTTGAACAGCTCGCCCGCCAGGTGGTGCGACGTGCCCGCGCCGGCCGAGGCGTAGTTGAGCTTGCCGGGGTTCTTCTTCGCCTGCTCCACGAACTCCTGCAGCGTGTTGGCCGTGACGCGCTTCGGATTGACCACCACCACCTGCGGCACGTTGGCCAGCAGCATCAGCGGCACGAAGTCGCGCTCGATGTCGTAGTCCAGCTTCGGGTAGATCGCCGGCGCGATCGCATGGTGCACCGCACCCATGAACAGCGTGTAGCCGTCGGGCTGGGCCTTGGCCGCGACGCTGGCGCCGACGGTGCCGCCCGCGCCGCCGCGGTTGTCGATCACCAGCGTCTGGCCCGCGATCCGCGTGAACTGCGCCGACAGCGGCCGTGCGAAGGCATCGGTGCCCCCGCCGGCGGGGAACGGCACCACCAGCGTCACGGGCCGGGTCGGCCAGCCCGATTGCGCCCGGACGGCGCCGCCGCCAAGTGCGGCCGCGGCGGCGGCCAGGCGCAGAACGTCGCGCCGTTGAATGCAGTGGGTCATGTCTTTGTCTCCTGTCGTTGTTGAACTGCGAATGCGCCCGGGCCAGTGGCGCGCCGTGTGTCGGCCCTCGAAAAGCGATCCTTCGAAATCGTTGCGTCAGGGAGTGCCGGCCGGCGTCGTCGCCGGCTCAGCCCTTGAGGAACAGGCTCTCGACCTCGCCCGACACGGCGACCTTGCCCAGCGCCAGCGCGGCGCGATGCTTGTCGAGCCGCTTCAGGTCGTAGAGGTAGTTGACCATCAGTCCGTGCGACTGCTTCAGGCCCTTCGTCGACGGATCGCCGGCCCAGTTGAGGCGCTCCACGCGCGCGCCGTTGCCGAGGTGGAACCGCGCCACCGGATCGGCCGGCTTGCCGTCGACCATCGTGCGTCCCAGGTACTCGGCCGCGGCGTTCAGCAGCAGTTGCCGCACGGGCGACTTCGCGTCGAGCGAAAGCACGTCGTCGGCCGCGGCCAGCAGCCGGTCGGGCGTCGGCGGCAGCGAGCCCAACAGACGGCCGAGCGCGGCGGCACGCTTGCCGTCGAGCTTGTCCAGCACGCCGCCCGCGTTCTTCGCCAGCCAGCTCCGGAAGCCCGGGATCGGCGACAGCGTGGCGAAGGTCTTGAGCTTGGGCAATTCGGCCTGCAGCGTCTCGACCACACGCTTGATCAGCGAGTCGCCGAAGCTCACGCCGCGCAGGCCGTTCTGCGTGTTGCTGATCGAATAGAAGATCGCCGTGGTCGCCTTGTCGGGATGCGCGACCGCCGCGGTCTCGTCCAGCAGCGGCACGATGCCTTCGCTGATGCGGTCGACCAGCGCCACCTCCACGAAGATCAGCGGCTCGTTCGGCAGCCGCGGATGGAAGAAGCCATAGCAGCGGCGGTCGCCGTCGTCGAGCCGGTTCTTCACGTCCGACCAGCTCTTGATGTCGTGCACCGCCTCGTACTGGATCAGCTTCTCGATCAGCGATGCGGGCGAGTCCCAGCTGATGCGCCGCAGTTCGAGGAAGGCGACGTCGAACCAGGTGGAGAACAGGTGCTCGAGTTCGGCATCGAGCGGCACCAGCCGGCGGTCGGACTTGAGCTGCGGCAGCAGTTCGGCGCGCAGGTCGACCAGGAAGCGCATGCCGCCCGGATCGATCGCGAAGCGCTGCAGCAGGCGCGCGCGCGGCGACGACAGCGCGCGGCGCAATTGCACCTCGGCCTGGCCTTCGTCCGGCGTGCCGACCGCGGCCTCGTGCCGATCGCGCGCGGTGCGCAGCTTCTTCGGGTCGGGCGCGAAGCGTTCGCTCATCAGCAGCCACAGGTCGCGGCGCTCGGCCGGCTCGCAGCCTGCATACCAGCGCACGATCTCGCAGGCGCGGCGGCCGGCCTCGACTTCGCTGATGCGCGCATCGAGCACGGCTTCGAGCTCGCCCAGCACGCGCCGCAGCGTGCGCGGCGCCATGCCTTCGCCGTGGCGCCGCAGCGTGGCTTCGAGCCGCTCGGCCAGCGATCGCGGCGGCAGGGCCGGCGTGGCCTTGTCCTTCTTGCCCGCGGCGCCGTCGGCGGCCGCGGCATCGCCGTCGCCCGCACCGGGTTTCAGGCGCGAGACCTTGCTCGCGATCCAGGTGGAAGCATTCATGAAACGATCCTCGATTTCTGTGGAAGGGCCAGCGCGCGCAGGGCTTCGCGCTGGCGGGTCAGGTGGGTGCGCATGGCGGCTTCGGCGCCGTCGCTGTCGTGCGCCTTCAGCGCGGCGAACACGGCGAGGTGCTCCGACAGGCTCTGTTCGAGCCGGCCCGGCGCCCGCAATTGCTGCAGCCGCGCGAGCTTGAGGATCTTGCGCAGATCGCCGATCACCCCCGCCAGCCAGCGGTTGTCGGCCAGCGTGATGATGGCCTCGTGGATCTGGAAGTTGGTCGCGTAGTAGTCGTTGATGCGCTTGGCGCGCGCATGCCGTGAGAGCCGCTCGTGCAGCGTCTCGAGCGCGGCGATGTCGGCGTCGCTGGCGTTGCGCGCGGCCTCCCAGGCGCAGCGGCCCTCCAGCAGCGCGATGACCGGGAAGATCTCGTCGAGATCGCGCTGCGTGACCTCGGCCACGAAGCAGCCTCGGCGCGGCACGTGGCGCAGCAGGCCTTCGGCCGTGAGCACCTTGAGCGCCTCGCGCAAGGGCGTGCGCGAGATGGCGAGCCGCTCGCACAGCGCCAGCTCGTCCAGGAAGCTGCCGGGCGCGAGCGCGCCGGAGAAGATCTCCTCCCGCAGCCGGGTGGCGACCTCGTCGTGCAGCGAGTTGGGGACGAGTTGCATGGCGCTGGTGGCGACGCGCCCGATGTGTCGGGCAGTGGCGCCGTAATTTCCGGTAATTACGCGTAATTATGGGAAGGCATGTCGTTCGTGGCAACGGCGGTGCCGCTGGGGGTAACCCTCGAACCCGTACCTCGGGCAACCATACGTCGTGGCCGTCACGCGGCCTACCAATGACCGGGCTTTCTGACAGGCTTTTTCCTCGTCGGAACAATGTCTGGGAGCTGCGCGGCGGCCAGTTCCTCGTCCAGTATGTATCTGCGTGTCCAATGCGCATGCGCTGCCAGGCTGACACTGAACCGGCGCTGCGCTGAACCTTCCGCTGGCGGCCTGACCGGGGTGACGAGCCCGATCACGATCGCAGGAAAGTCCTCCCGCAGCGCTTCAAGTGCCGGCTCCGCATCGCTGTCGTTGGAGCACAGAACGATCTGGTCAAAAAGCCCTTTGCAGGCATCCCTGTACATCGCCATGGCGATGTTCACATCCGTCTTTTTTTCCTCGATCCGCCATACCCTCGTCAAGCGCTGCCGATCGTAGGGCTGCCCATCGACGAAGGCCGGCATCAGCGCACCCTTTCGATCCATGCTGTGGTTGCCAAGCTTGATCGAGAACCGGCGAGGATGACGATGCGCAAGCGCGCGGTGATAGCTGTCCTGGGCGTCCACGGAATCCTGTCCGTGTGATGCGAACGAGCCGAGCGCAGGCGCAGTGAAGAATTTGACGGCCTCCACGACCGAGGTCGGATCCTGGGTGTTCAGCAACGCATCGAACAGCGCAGGCATGTCGAGCCATTTGAAAGCAGAGCCTCTCAAGCGCCCGTAATACAGGTTGTAGCCATCAACGTAGACGGCCGTCTTCTTCTGCTCCACCCCTGGCTCCCCAAAATATCCGGGCGTGAAAAAACCGCCCTCGGGCGGTTTTTTCTTCCCAAGCAGTCGCCAACTGAACGGCGCCACAAAGGAGGAGTGGTGCCGCTATTTTAGTGCGATCACGTTGAGCGGCAAAACAACCTCGTCGGGCATTCTGTCGTTGGTACGCACCGGCATACGGGTCGGTTTCGGCGTTCTTGTCACGAATCTCGCCCTCTCATCGGAAAGGTCGATCGACAAACAGGACCTTCAACGCAGCGACGCGCTGCGGCTACAGTCGATGCGCCGTGCCCTCCGCCTCCTCCACACACCTGCCCGCCGCAGCGCCTCTCGACACCGCCGCACCCGCCGACCGCCCCCTGCCCATGCGCAACGGCGTCGGCCCGAGCGTCGTCGGGCTGCCGGCCGGCCCGTGGCCGACGATGCTGGACTTTCTCTGCGAGCGTTTCCCGCGGATCGCGCGGGACACCTGGCGCGAACGCATGCAGGCCGGCGACGTGGTCGACGACCAGGCCAGGCCGATCGGCATCGATGCGCCCTATCAGGGTCATCAGCGGCTGTACTACTACCGTGCGATCGCGCAGGAGCCGCGCATCCCCTTCGACGAGGTGCTGCTGTTCCAGGATGCGCACCTGGTGGTGGCCGACAAGCCGCATTTCCTGCCGGTCACGCCCACCGGCAAGTACCTGCAGGAAAGCCTCCTGGTGCGGCTGAGGCGCAAGCTCGGCATCGACACGCTGGCACCGATCCATCGCATCGATCGCGGTACCGCCGGGCTGGTGCTGTTCTGCGTGCAGCCAGGGGATCGAGCGGCCTACCAGAAGCTCTTCGCGGATCGCGGCGTGCACAAGAACTACGAGGCGATCGTCCACTGGCCCGCCGGCATGCAGCTGCCCGCCGCACGGCGCAGCCGGCTGGTGCAGGACGCGTCCTTCCTGCGCACGGCAGAGGCCGATGGCGAGCCGAATTCGGAGACCTTCTTCGAACTGATCGAACGCCTGGGCGATCACCGCGCCCGGTTAAGCCTGTCGCCGGTCACGGGCCGCAAGCACCAGTTGCGCGTGCACTGCAACGCGCTGGGCATGCCGATCGTCAACGACCCGATCTACCCCGAACTGCTGCCGGCCGACCGCGAAGACCATGCGCAGCCGCTGCAATTGCTGGCGAAGACGCTCGCCTTCACGGACCCGTGCAACGGCAAGGCGCGCAGCTTCGCGTCGACGCTGCGGCTTGCAGGCTGAACGGCCGCTGCCGTCGCACCCCGGTCGCGCGGACTATTCCAGCTTCATGCCCGAATCCGCGACCAGCTTCGCCAGGCGCTCCTTCTCGGTCCGGACGAAGCGTTCGAAATCGGGCCGCGCGCCTCGCATCGGTTGCGCGCCACCGCGCTCCATCACGGCGATGAGTTCCGGATCGCTCGCATAGGCGCGCTGGGCCGCGCCGGCGATGCGGTCGAGGACCGCCGGTGGCGTGCCCTTCGGCGCGTAGATGCCGCCCCAGTGCTGCATCTGGATCGTCGGAAAGCCCTGCTCGACCGTGGTCTCGACATCCTGCAACGCGCCACTGCGCTCGCGTGCGGTGAGCGCCAGCGCGCGCAGCTTGCCGCCGCGCACATAGCCGGCCACGCCGATCGGCGCCTCCGACGCGATGTCGACTTCACCGCCGATCAGCGCCGTGGTGGTCTGCGAGCCGCTCTTGTAGTGCACGACCGTCACCGGCACGCCCAGCGCCTCCTGGACCATCTCCGCGACGAAGTGGCCGGTGCTGCCAGGGCCCGCGGTGCCGAAGGTGATCACGCCCTTCGACTTGCCGTAGGCCTGCAGGTCCTTGAGGCTCTTCACGCTCGACGTCGCACTGGTGACGATCACTGACGGTGCCGTGCTGGTCGCGACCACCGGCACGAGGTCGCTGTCGGCATAGGGCATCTTCACGCGCAGCAGCGGATTCGCGATGGCGCCATTGCCCGCCGACAGCAGCGTGTAGCCATCGGGCGCGCTCTTGGCGACCATGTCCGAGCCGATGATGCCGCCCGCACCGGGCCGGTTATCGACCACGATGGGCTGGCCCAGAAGCCGGCTCATGGCCTGCGCCATCGCGCGCACGTTGGTGTCGCCGGGTCCGCCGGCCGAGAACGGCAGCACCAGCCGGATCGGCCGGTCCGGCCAGGCGGCCTGGCCGCGTGCGCCGGCCGGCAGCACGGCCCACGCGGCCGCGCCCAGCATCAGCGCGCGGCGCTGCAGCAGGAGAGAAGGAATGCGCATGCGAATGTCTCCTCGTTCTGACGGGCTCAGTCGAAAGCGGGCCGGACGGCCGGCGCCAACAGCGCCAGCAGCTCGCGCACGTCGCCCAGCGATTCGATCGACCGCACGGCGCGCTCGATCGCCTGCTGGCGCGGCGTGTCGATCAGGCCGTCGGTGAGCGCGCGGAACTTGGCGGCCACCGCGTCGCTGTCCTGTGGATGCTCGATCGCCCGCGACGCGTTGCGCCGCACCTCGATGCGCTGGCCGTCGGTGAAGGTCACCGCGACCCGCGTCTGGCCGCGGCCCAGCGGGCCGCCCGCATCGAAGGCCGGCTCGTGCAACACGGCGATGCGCGGCAGCAAGGCCCACACGTCGTCGGCATCGATGCGGGCCGGCGAGAACTGCGCGACCATCGCCGCTCCGTCGATCACCGCCACGGCCAGCGCGTAGCCGATGTTCATCTGCGCACCGATCGGCGTGAGCGGCCGCTCGGGCACCCACCAGCCGTGGTGATACACGGCATGCGAGACATGGCATTCGATGCGCTCGATCTCGCCCGCCTTCAACGGCCGCTGGGCACCGACGTCGAACAGCGCATCCAGCGGCGAGTGGATGCCGCCCATGGCCGCGTAGGGCTTGATCACGATGCGCTCGACCTCCCAGCGCGTGCCGAGGCCGGCGGTGATCTGCGAGGCGTCCGGGTCGTGGCCTTCGCCGAAGGTCGACAGGAACCCACCATATTCGCGCTCGAACACCCGCTTGATGCCCGTGTAGCCGCCTTCGGCCAGCACCGCGGCATACAGCCCGTTGCGCGCCGAGAAGCCATGGTGCATGCGTTTGCACATCGCCTCGTACTGCGCCGCCATGAGCCCTGCCGACTGCGTGCCGGCCAGGCCCAGTGCGTCCTCGAAACGCGCCGGATCGAGCCCCAGCAGCTTGCCGACTGCCGCCGCCGCCGCGTGCGTGCCGAACACCGAACCCGAATGCCAGCCGCGCGACAGCATCTGCGCACCGTGCAGCGCCATGCCGACGCGCGGGCCGACCTCGTAGCCGACCATCGCGGCCTCGAGAAAGCGCCGGCCGCTCACTGGCAGATCGCCTTCGGCGGCGGCCCAGAGCGCAGGCAGCACGATGGATGCGCTGTGCAACGGGCCGAGCGGGTGGTAGTCGTCGAGCTCGAAGCCCTGGATGAAGGTGCCGTTGAGCAGCGCCGCGCCGGGCGCACTGGTGCGCGCACCCCAGCCGACGATCGTGCGGTCGCCCTGCCCCTCGAACCTGCGCACGATGTCCGCGGCGGTGCGCGACCACGGCAGCTGGGCACCGACGATCGCGCAGCCGATGCCGTCGAGCGTCAGCGCCTTGGCGCGTTCGCGCGCGGAGTCGGGTGCCTGGTCGAGCGTGAAGTCCGCAAGCCAGTGGCACAGGCGGCCGGTGGGGCCTTCAGGGTCGGTCGTCCCGCTGCGGGCGGGCGTGGCGTGAGGATTGGAAGTCTGCATGTGCGCTGCCCCTCAATCGACCTGCACGCCGCTGTCGTTCACCGCCTGGCCCCACTTCTGCACCTCGGCATGCAGGAAGCGGCCGAACTCCGCGGGCGTGGTGATCGCCAGTTCGCCGCCGGTGGCACGGATCGACTCCTGGATCTCCGGGCTGGCGGCCGCGCGCCGGATGGCGTCGTGCAGCAGGCTCACCGTGGCCGGCGGCGTGCCGGCCGGCGCGAGGAAGCCGACCCACGAGCTGATGTCGAAGCCCTTCAAGCCCTGCTCGTCGACAGTGGCGGTGCCGGGCAGTTGTGGACTGCGCTTGAGGCTCGAAATGGCCAACGCCTTCAGCTTGCCGGCCTTCACCTGCGGCAGCGTGCTGGCCATGGCGTCGAACATGATCGGCACCTGCCCGGCCATGACGTCGTTCACCGCGGCGGGCGACCCCTTGTAGGGGATGTGGTTGAGCTGCAGCCCGGCCTGCCGCTCCAGCACCACCATCGCCAGATGGGCCGTGATGCCGTTGCCGCCCGAGGCGAAGTCGACCTTCCCCGGCCGCGCCTTGGCGTAGACGACCAGTTCCGGCAGGTTGTTCGGCGGGAACGACGGCGTCGCCACCAGCAGCAAGGCGCCGGTGCTCACCTGCGCCACCGGGGCGAAGTCCTTCAGCGTGTCGTACGGCAGCTTCTTGTAGAGCGTCGGGTTGATGGCCATCTGGCCCAGCGTGCCGAGCAGCAGCGTGGTGCCGTCGGGCGCGCTCCGCTTCACCTCCTGGGCGCCGATGCTGCCGTTGGCACCCGGGCGGTTGTCGACGATCACCGGCTGGCCCAGCTCCTTCGTCAGTGCCGCGGCGAAATTGCGGGCCACGATGTCGACGGTCTGCCCCGCGGGATAGCCGACGACGATGCGCAAGGGCTTGGGTGCAAGAAGGCCTTGCGCGAAGACCGACGCCGGCACGGCGAGCAGCGCCGGAAGCGCCAGGCAGGCGGCGCCGAGTCCGCGCAGGATGGAAATGGTTGGCATGGCAATGTCTCGTGGTTGTTCTGGTGATGAGGATCAGGCGGCGTCCGTGGGCACGTACACGGTGCCGGCCATCAGCCGGCGTGCCGTGCGGGCGATGCCCAGCGCGTCGAAGCGCGTCTGTGCCGGGTCTGCGGCGGGGCGGACGACGACCTTCACGTCCATCACGCCCAGCGGATGGCCGATGCGCAGCGTGTGGCTGCCGTTGCGCGCACCCACGGCGGCATGGACCAGCGTGCCCGGCACGCGCGATGCCGCGGCCGTGCACAGCGAGCCGGTGCCGGCCATGCTGTCGTGGCACTTTCCGAGGAAGACGAGACGCGCCCGCAGGTCGCAGCCACCGGCCTTCACGACGCTGTGGTTGGTGTCCGCGTAGTCGGCCGGCTCGGCCACGATCACGGCCAGCGGCAGGCCGGGCAGATGCACGTCGCGCCAATGCCGGTACAGGCCGATCCGCTCGCCGGCCTTGGCCTGCAGCTCGCCGATCGTCTCGATCAGCGCACGGTCCGCCGAGATGCCGGGCGGCAGCTCGCTGCCGCCCAGGCCGAGCGAACTGGCGGCGATGAAGACGCAGGGCGTGGCGGCGTCGACCACCGACACCTCGATGCGCCGGCCGTCTTCCAGCGCGATGGTGTCGACCGCCTGGCCGGTGGGCAGCAGCCTGCCGGTCTTGGCACCGAGCGTGTCGGTGTAGTCCATCAGGATCTCGGCGCCGGTACCCGGGACACCGGCGATCGCGCAATCGCCGTGCACGCGCGCCTTGCCGTTGCGCACCTGCACCTTCGACACCAGCAGCGTGCCGGTGTTGGTGTTGTGGATGCGCACCGTGGTCACCGGCTCGACGGCTGTCACCAGCCCTTCGTCGATCGCGAACGGGGCGACGGCCGACGAGATGTTGCCGCAGTTGGCGTCGTAGCCGACGAGGTCGCGATCGACGTCGACCTGCGCGAAGGTGTAGTCCACGTCGGCGTCCTCGCGCGCGGAGCGCTGGATGATCGCGACCTTGGACGTCACCAGCCGCGAACCGCCGAGCCCGTCGATCTGGAGCACGTCGGGCGTGCCCATGGCGCGCTTGAGCAGGCGGTCGCGCGCAGGGCCGGGCGGTGGCACGTCGGCCTGGTGGAAGAACAGCGCCTTGCTCGTGCCGCCGCGCATCAGCACGCAACGCACCTCGGTCTGTTCGGCATCGGGATCATGTAGCGGGGTCATGGGCTTTCACTCCAATGGATAGGTCTTGACGAGCGCGCCGAGCCGCTCGCTCTCCTCGCGCACCTGCGCGGCGAATTCGGCGGGCGAATTGACGACCGGCTCCGCGCCCGCGGCAGCGATGGTCTTCTGCACGTCGGCGTCCTTCACCGCCTCGCGCAACGCAGCCACGATGCCGTTGGCCACGGCCGCCGGCGTGCCCTTGGGCGCGAACAGGCCGAACCACGTGACCGACTGGAACTGCGGAAAGCCCGCCTCGGCCGTGGTCGGCACCTCGGGCAGCACGGCGGCGCGCTGGCGGCCCTGCGTCGCGAAGATCTTCAGCGTGCCGGCCTTGTAGTGCGGCAAGGCGGCCGTGATGCCGGTGAACGCCATGTTGACGTTGTTCGAGATCAGGTCGGTCACGATCGCGCCGGTGCCGCGGTAGTTGACGACGATCAGGTTCGGAATGCCGGCCTCGGCCGCGAGCTGCCTGGCGGAGATCCGCGCCAGGCTCTCGCCGCTCGCCAGCGAGCACGGCTGCACCGCCGTCTTGCAGTAAGCGATGAACTCCGCGAACGTGCGCGCCGGCAGCTTGGCGCTCGCGACGATCGCCGCCGGCGACTGCGACACGGCGGTCAGCGGATCGAGCCTCGCCAGCGGGTCGATGCCCTTCAGCCCCGGCGTGTACTTGGTGACGACGATGGCCGGCACCTGCAGCAGCAGCGTGTAGCCGTCGGGCCTGGCTTCCATCACGCGGCGCGTGCCGATCAGGCCATCGGCGCCCGGCACGTTGTCGACCACCACGGGATGCCCCCAGAGCACGCCGAGCTGCTTCGACACGGCACGTGCAGTGGCGTCGGTGCCGCCGCCCGCGCTGTAGGGCACGACCAGCGTGACGGGCCGGTCGGGCTTCCACACGGCCTGCGCATGGGCCCAGGGCGATGCCATGGCGACCGCCAGCAGTGCGCCGACGTTGAAGAGGGTCTGTCGTCGTTGTCTTGTCATTCGTGTTGTCTCCGTATGTCTCTTGTCTTCTTGTATGGCGCCGGCGGGCTCGGCGCGTCTTCAGGGCGGCTGCGGCTTCACGGGCCGCGCGTGCAGCCAGTCGCGCCTGAACAGCCCGACGAGCCGGCTGCACGCCACGGCCCTGTCGTGCAGTACCGGCATCAAGCGCTCGCGCGTGGGCACCGCGCCAGGCGCCTGCAGCAACGCGAACAGCTGGAACACATAGCGATGCGTGCCATGTCCGGGCAATGGCCGCGCGCCCGCGTAGCCCGCCATGGCGCCTTCCGCGAGGCATGTGGTGCTCGCTGTGCCGGTGGCGATGCCGTGCACGAAGGCGTGGCGCAAGGGAACGTCCGGGTCTTCCACAATCAGCGCCCAGTGCGTGGCGGCCGCGGGCAATGCGCTCCAGTGCAGCTCGGGCGACAGGTTGCCGCCGACGCCCTCGCCGGCCTGCCGCAGGTCCAGCGCGCCGTCGTGGGTGAACGATGCGCTGCGCAACGCCGGCCCGTCGGGCAGCGAGGCCAAGGCCGGATCGTTGCAGGCCAGCGTCGCATCGCCGGCATGGCGGCCCCGCAGCGGCAACCCGATCCAGCGCAGCATGAAGCGATTCATGCCGCCGCCTTCGCGCCGGCCGACGGCCAGGCCCACGGCCGCCGGCGCCGGTCGGCGGCCTGCCATTCGCGGATCAGCGCGTCGTCCTTCAGCGTGAGCCCGATGTCGTCCAGCCCGTGCAGCAGGGCTTCGCGGCGCAACGGATCGACCTCGAAGGCCTGGACGCTGCCGTCCGGCGCGGTGACATGGCGGGCCTGCAGGTCGATCGTGGCGGGTGCGCCATCTGCGCAGAGCCTGGCCAGCGCGTCGACCCGCCCGGCCGGCCAGCGGATCGCCAGCATGCCGTTCTGGAAGCAGTTGCTGAAGAAGATGTCGCCGAAGCTCGGCGCGATCACGCAGCGCACGCCCATGCCCTGCAGCGCCCACACGGCACCCTCGCGCGACGAGCCGCAGCCGAAGTTGTCGCCCGCCAGCAGGATCGGCGCGCCGCGAAAGGCCGGACGGTTGAACACGAAGGACGGATCCTCGCTGCCGTCCTCGCGATAGCGCAGCGCTTCCAGCGCGTAGGCACCCAGGCCATCGCGCGATGTCGAGGCGGTCAGACGCTCGATGCGCACGATGACGTCGGTGTCGACGTTGGCGCGCGGCAGGTGCGCCGCGGCGCCGGTCAATGTGGTGAAGGGCTGCATGGTCATTCGATCACCTCGGCGCTGCGGGCGACGGCGCCGAGCGCCGCCACGTCGGTGATGGCGCCGGCGATGGCAGCGGCGGCGGCCATCGCCGGGCTGGCCAGATGCGTGCGCGCGCCCGGCCCCTGGCGACCGACGAAGTTGCGGTTGGACGTCGACACCGAGCGCCGCTGCGGCGGCACCTGCTCGCCATTGGCGGCCACGCACATGCTGCAGCCGGGCTCGCGCCAGGCGAAGCCCGCGGCCTCGAAGACCTCGCGCAGGCCTTCGGCCTCGGCTGCGCGCTTGACGTTTTCCGAACCCGGCACGACCCAGGCGGTCACGCCCGCGGCGACCTGCCGGCCGCGCGCCACGTCGGCCGCCGCGCGAAGGTCCGACAGCCGCGAGTTGGCGCAGGAGCCGATGAAGACCCAGTCGACCGGCGTGCCCGCAATCGCCTCGCCGGCCGCCAGCCCCATGTAGTCGAGCGCCGCCGCCAGCGTGTCGCGCTGTGCCGGATCGGCACTGGCCTGCGGATCGGGAATGCGGGCATCGATGGCGATGGCGTGCTCGGGGCTCGTGCCCCAGGTGATGGTGGGCCGCACCGCCGAGGCATCGATGACTTCCTCGCGATCGAACGCCGCATCGGCGTCGCTCGGCAATGTTCGCCAGTAGGCCGCCGCCTCGTCGAAGGCCGCGCCCTGCGGCGCGAAAGGCCGGCCGCGCAGGTAGTCGACCGTGCGCTGGTCGGGTGCCACCATGCCGAAGCGCGCGCCCAGCTCGACCGACAGGTTGCACAGCGTGAGCCGGCCCTCGACGTCCATCGCCTCGATCGCCGGACCGGCGAACTCGATGGCCGAGCCCACGCCGGCCGCGGCGCCCAGCCGGCCGATGATGTGCAGCGCCAGGTCCTTCGCCGTGACGCCGGCGCGCAATGCGCCGTCGCAGCGGATGCGCAACTGCCTGGGCTTCTGCTGGCGCAGCGTCTGCGTGGCGAGCGCATGCGTGCTCTCGGACGAGCCGACGCCGAAGGCCATCGCGCCGAGGCCGCCGTTGGTGCAGGTGTGGCTGTCGCCGCAGATCAGCGTGAGGCCGGGCAGCACGATGCCGAGCTCCGGCCCCATCACATGCACGATGCCCTGGCCCGGCTCGCCGAGATCGAACATGCGCACGCCCATCTCGGCGCTGCGGCTCTTGAGCGCCGCATGCAGCCGGCCGCCCAGCGGAAAGGTGGTCGCGACGCGGCCCGGCTGGCTCGACACCGCGTGGTCGGGCGTCGAGAAGACGAGCTCCGGGTCATGCAGCGGCAACCCGCGGGCCGCGACCTCGGCCAGCGCGGGCGGGCCCGACAGGTCGTGCAGCAGATGGCGGTCGATGTGCAGCAACGCCCAGCCGTCGCCGAGCTCGCGGATCACGTGGGCGTCCCACAGCTTGTCGAACAGCGTGCGCGCCATGTCATTGGCCCATCGTGGCGCCGGCGTTGAAGCGGGTGCGCAGCGCGTCCCACTCGTCGGCGCCGAAACGGCGAAACGTCTGGGCCACGGTCTGGTTCACCGCGGGCGCCTTGTGCGTCGCCTTGAGCTCGGCCAGCGCGGCGTCGCCGGCCTCGATCGCGGCCTTCAGCATGAGGCCCGGCAGGATCGCGAGCTTGTAGCCCATGGCTTCGACCTCGCGCAGATCGATGTTCGGCGTGCGGCCGCCGGGCACCACGTTCAGCAGGCAGGGGCCATGCACGCGCCGGGGCACGGCCGCGACTTCCTCGAGGGTCTGCGTGGCTTCGACGAAGGCCACGTCGGCACCGGCCTCGAGCGCCGCATTGGCACGCCACACGGCTTCGTCGAGGTCGAGCATCGCGCGGGCGTCGGTGCGGGCGATGACCACGAAGTCGGGCGTGCGGCGCGCCTCGACGGCGGCGCGGATCTTCGAGACGAACTCCTCGCGCGAGATGACCTGCTTGCCGTCGAGATGGCCGCAGCGCTTGGGCGACACCTGGTCCTCGATGTGGATCGCGGCGACGCCGCGCGCCTCGTATTCGCGCACGGTGCGCGTCACGTTGAGCTCGTTGCCGTAGCCGGTGTCGGCATCGGCGATCAGCGGGATCGACACGGCGCGAGCCATGACGGCGGCGTTGTCGACCATCTCGCTCATCGTGAGCAGGCCGAAATCGGGAAAGCCGCGTGCAGCCGAGGTACCGGCGCCGGTCATGTAGACCGCGGAGAAGCCGGCCTGCTCGATCAGCCGGGCACCGATGCCGTCGTATGCACCGGGGGCGATCACCATGCCGGGGGATTGCAGTTGCCGGCGCAGGCCGGAGGCGGGTTGCGGGTTCGTCATCGGTGTCTCCGTGGGACGTTTCGTGATGTTGTCGATCTAGTTGTACTAAGAATATCACAACATAAACACAAGTCAACGAAGCTATGCTGCCGGCTTTCGGCCCGCTTTCGACGCGTCCATCGACCTCTTTCCCCTCCTTCCCTGCATCGCCCATGAACCCGCTGACGTCCTCGTCCTCCTCCGCGCCCGCACGCGTCGCCCTGGCCAAGGGCACGTCGCTTCATCGACAGCTGTTCCTGGTGCTGCGCGACCAGATTGCGCAGGGCGCGTTCGCGCCGGGTGGCGTGCTGCCCAAGGAAGAGGCGCTGTGCGAGCGCTTCGGCGTGTCGCGCATCACGGTGCGCCGCGCGCTCGCGGATCTCGCGGCGCTGGGGCTGGTGGAGCGCCGGCACGGGCTCGGCACCTTCGTGCGCGCCGACCTGCCGATGGCGCGCGCCGTCCCGAGCCTGAGCCTGATCGACAGCCTCAAGAAGGCCGCGCTGGAAACGCAGGTCAAGGTGCTGGAAGTCGCGCACGACGCGCCGCCGCGGGACATCGCGACGCTGCTGCACCTCGAGCCCGGCGTGCAGGCGGTCCACGCGATCCGGCTGCGCAGCATCCGCGAGACGCCGGTGATGCTGACCGACGCCTGGGTGCCGACGGACCTCGGCAAGAAGGTGTCGGCCAGCGCGCTGCGCAAGAACGCGCTGTATGAACTGCTGCTGGCGCAGGGCGTCGAATTCGGCCGCGTGGTGCAGGAGATCACGGCCGTGGCGGCCGATCCGGCACGCGCACAGGTGCTGCAGACCGAAGTGGGCGCGCCGTTGCTGAAGCTGGTCCGCGTGATGCACGACACCGCCGCGCGGCCGGTGCAGCACCTGACCGCCTACATGTCACCCGAACACAGCCGCATCCTGATGGACATTCCGGGCCCGACCGTCAATACGCTGAGCGCCGGCCAGATCGTGCACGACGTGCACTGAGCGTCCGCCGGCGTCGGCCTGTCGCGGCGTTCAGGCGCCGGAGCCCCTTGACCGCCATGCGCGGGCAGGTTGCGCCAGAATCGAGCGGATGAACTGCCTCAGATACCTCTCTCCTCTTGCGCTCGCATGCGTTCTCGCCGGTTGCGGCACGCCTTCCCATGAAATCGTGACCTATCCCGATGGCACGACGCGCACGCCGACGTCCGCCGACGCCGCCAGCTATTGCCGGGACAAGGGCCTGACGGCGCAGATCCGCGGGAAGGCGGCCGGTGAAACCGGCGTGATGTTCCGCTGCATCTGACGCGGCAGCGCGCCGGCGTCGCTCTCGCATCCTCCGCACCGCCCACCCGTCATGTCCATGCCCGCGCAACCGGATGGCCCATGCCGCACCTTTGCCATCACCCGGGAAAACCTGGGAGACGGCTCGCTGATGTCGGCCTTGCGCGCGACGGCGCCGCCGGGCACGACGATGCGCTCGCCGGCCGAACTGGCAGCCACGCTGGACGCCGCGCTCCTCGGCCAGAAGGACGGCGCCGACATCCATGTCTTCGGCTATGGATCGTTGATGTGGAACCCCGCCATCCACTACGCCGAATCGATGCGCGCCAGCGTGCAGGGCTGGCACCGGCGCTTCTGCCTGCGCCTCTACATGGCGCGCGGCTCGATGCAGACGCCCGGGCTGATGCTGGCGCTCGACCAGGGCGGCAGCTGCGATGGCGTCGTCTTCCGCATCGCGGGCGAACGTGCGCGCGAGGAACTGTTGGTTCTCTGGCAGCGGGAGATGATGTCGGGCACGTACCACGCACGCTGGGTCGACGCCGTCACGCCGGCCGGACCGGTGCCTGCCCTGACCTTCGTCGCGAACCGCGAGCACGTCCGCTACACGGGCGAACTCAGCGATGCAGAGGCTGCGCACTTCATCGCGACCGGGCATGGCAGCCTGGGCAGTTGCGCCGAGTACTTCGAGAACACGGCGCACGCGCTGCGCGACCTGGGCATCGAGGATGCCAGCATCGCGCGCCTGGCGCTGGCGTTGAAAGCCGCCACGGCGGCGACCGCCGCACCATCGGCGCCGGTGTAACCGGAAGCGCTCCGGCATCGAATTAGAAAGACCGGCACGCGCAACCCATGTGCGTGCCCGCCCATTTCTTCCATCCCGACAGAAAGCGACACGCCATGAGACACGATCCGACGCAACGCGCCACCCTGCAACACCCCCTGCTCTCGCGCCGATGGCTGCTGGGCGGCGGCCTGCTGCTGGCCGGCGTGATGGCGATCTATCCGGCAGCGCCGTCGGGCGCGGCGGAAAAGGCCGTGGCGATTGCCGCGCCGGCCGACGATGCGCCGGCCGCATCGGAAGGCACAAGCGCCACCGCGGTGGTGGCGGGCGGCTGCTTCTGGGGTGTGCAGGGCGTGTTCCAGCACGTGAAGGGCGTGACGAACGCCGTGTCGGGCTATGCGGGCGGCGACGAGAAATCGGCGCGCTACGAGATCGTCAGCTCCGGCAGCACCGGCCACGCCGAAGCGGTGCGCATCACCTACGACCCCAAGCAGATCAGCTATGGCCGCATCCTGCAGATCTATTTCTCGGTGGCACATAACCCGACCGAACTGAACCGCCAGGGACCGGACCACGGAACCCAGTACCGCTCGGCGATCTTTCCGCAGAATGCCGAACAGGCACGCGTCGCGAAGGCCTACATCGACCAGTTGGGCAAGGCGAAGAGTTTTGGGGAGCCGATCGTCACGACCATCGAGATGCAGAAGCGCTTCTTCCCGGCGGAGGCTTATCACCAGGACTACCTGACGCGCAATCCGAACCAGCCGTACATCGTTTACAACGACCTGCCGAAGATCGACGAGCTCAAGCGCGTCTTCCCGGCGGTCTACCGCGCAGCGCCGGTGCTGGTCGGCGCGGGCGCCTGAGTGCGGTGAGGGCTGCAGCCGCAGGTCAGCGGCTGCCATCGATGCCCAGGGTTCAGGCCGTGCGCCGCTTCGGCGCCGTGGCGTAGAGCCAGATCCCGAACGCGATCATCGGCACGCAGAGCCATTGGCCCATGCTCATGTTGAGCGCGAGCAGGCCAAGGAAATCATCGGGCTCGCGGAAATATTCGGCGATGAAGCGCATCAGGCCATAGCCGATCAGGAACACCGCCGACACGCGGCGCTCGGGCCGTTCCTTGCGCGCGTAAAGCCACAGGATGACGAAGAGCAGCAAGCCCTCGAGCAGGAACTGATAGACCTGCGACGGGTGCCGCGGCAGCATCGATCCGCTCTGCGGAAACACCATGCCCCAGGGCAGGTCCGGGCTGCTGAAGCGGCCCCAGAGTTCGCCGTTGATGAAGTTGCCCACCCGGCCCGCGGCCAGGCCGGTCGGCACGCAGGGCGCGACGAAGTCCATCACCTGCCAGTACGGGCGCTTGCGCGAATGCGCGAACCACAGCATGGACGCGATCACGCCGAGCAGCCCGCCGTGGAAGCTCATGCCGCCCTGCCAGACCATGAAGATCTCCAGCGGATGCGTGAGGTAGAAACCGGGCTTGTAGAACAGGCAGTAGCCGAGCCGGCCGCCGACGATCACGCCCATCACGCCGAGGAACAGGATGTCTTCGACGTCCTTGCGGCTCCAGGCGCCCGGCCCGGTGATCGAGCGGAACGGCTCGTGCCGCAGCCGGCGCGTGCCGAGGAAGAAGAACAGCGCGAAGGCCGCGAGGTAGGTGAGGCCGTACCAATGGATGGCCAGGGGACCGATCTGCAGTGCGATCGGGTTGATCTGCGGATACATGAGCATCCGGCGATTGTGCCGTGCGCCGCCTGACGTTCGTGTGTCGCTGCGCCGGGTCAGGCGGCGGCCGAGCCCGCGTCGCGCACGAAGCGGACGAAACGCGCGAGCGCCGGATTCGCCGTATCGGCCGGCCAGACCAGGCTGGTCTCGCAGGCCGGCAAGGCCGTGGCGCCCTTGCGCCGCCCTGCGGGCGCGAACGCCTCGGCCGCGCGATAGACGACACCCTCGCGCCGGAACTGCATCACGCTCGCCGGCACCCAGGCAACGCCGA
Source organism: Variovorax sp. GW821-FHT10B04 (assembly GCF_059415645.1). Classification (NCBI taxonomy): domain Bacteria; kingdom Pseudomonadati; phylum Pseudomonadota; class Betaproteobacteria; order Burkholderiales; family Comamonadaceae; genus Variovorax; species Variovorax sp. GW821-FHT10B04. The sequence goes on along the minus strand of NZ_JBWKNQ010000012.1, from coordinate 59,585 downwards.
TGCCGCCCCACACCAGGTTCACGATGGTCTGCATCTGGATCGCCTCCTGCGCGATCGTCGGCATGCGGCCGGCCGCGTGGTACAGCCCGAAGACCGCGTCGTGCAGCGACGGCACGATGCGCCGCGGAAAGATCACCAGCGGCTCGGCCAGCACGTCGGCCAGCGACAGCGTGTCGTCGACGGCCAGCGGATGCTGCGCCGGCAGCGCCAGCACCAGCGGCTCCTGCGCGACCGGCAGGCGCTCCAGCGCCGGCGGCGCGAAGCCGGGTGAATGCAGCATCAGGCCGGCGTCGATCTCGCCGCGCGCCAGGGCTTCGAGCTGCACGTCGCCGGTCGCCTCGACCAGCTCCAGCGCGACCTGCGGGCAGATCCGGCGGAACTCGCGCACCCAGGCCGGCAGGCGCTCGAAACCGATGGTCGAGACGAAAGCCAGCCGCACGCGGCCGACCTCGCCGGCGGCAGCGGCGCGCGCCCGTGCCGGCAGCGCCTGTGCCCGGTCGAGCAGGTCGCGCACGTCGGGCAGCAACGCCTCGCCGGCCGGCGTGAGCGCGACGCGCCGGCGCGTGCGGTCGAACAACACGATGCCCAGCGTTTTCTCGAGCTGGGCGATCGCCTGCGTGACGGGCGGCTGCGTCAGGTTCAGGCGCTGCGCGGCGCGGCCGAAGTGCAGCTCTTCAGCCACCGCGACGAACTGGCGCCAGACCCGCAAGTCGATCTGGGTTTCTTTCATATGCCGAGCATATCAATCGACCACTCCAAATGGATTGGAATGAATGAGTCATTGCGCGGATACTGGCGTCCCCCGATTCCCCCAGACAAGAGACGCCATGGACACCAAGACGATCCAGATCAACCGCCGCAGCGCGAACATCACCGAAGGCAAGGCGCGCGCCTCCAACCGCTCGATGTTCTATGCGATGGGCTACGAAGAAAGCGACTTCAAGAAGCCGATGGTCGGCGTCGCCAACGGCCACAGCACCATCACGCCCTGCAACTCCGGCCTGCAGAAGCTGGCCGATGCGGCCATCGCCGGCATCGAGGAATCGGGCGGCAACGCGCAGGTGTTCGGCACGCCGACCATTTCCGACGGCATGGCGATGGGCACCGAAGGCATGAAGTACTCGCTGGTCAGCCGCGAGGTCATCTCGGACTGCATCGAGACCTGCGTCGGCGGCCAATGGATGGACGGCGTGGTCGTGGTCGGCGGCTGCGACAAGAACATGCCCGGCGGCATGATGGGCATGCTGCGCGCCAACGTGCCGGCGATCTATGTCTACGGCGGCACCATCCTGCCGGGCCGCTACAAAGGCCAGGACCTGAACATCGTCAGCGTGTTCGAGGCGGTCGGCCAGAACGCCGCCGGCAACATGAGCGACGAGGACCTGAAGGAAATCGAGAAGCGCGCGATCCCGGGCACCGGCTCCTGCGGCGGCATGTACACCGCCAACACGATGTCCAGCGCGTTCGAGGCGCTGGGCATGAGCCTGCCCTACTCGTCGACCATGGCGAATCCGCACGACGAGAAGGAAAACTCCGCCAAGGAATCGGCCAAGGTGCTGATCGAGGCGATCAAGAAAGACCTGAAGCCGCGCGACATCGTGACCAAGAAGGCCATCGAGAACGCGGTGGCCGTGATCATGGCGACCGGCGGCTCGACCAACGCGGTGCTGCACTTCCTGTCGATCGCGCACGCGGCCGAAGTCGACTGGACCATCGACGACTTCGAGCGCATGCGCAAGAAGGTGCCGGTGATCTGCGACCTGAAGCCCAGCGGCAAATACCTCGCTGTCGACCTGCACAAGGCCGGCGGCATTCCGCAGGTCATGAAGGTGCTGCTGAAGGCCGGCCTGCTGCACGGCGACTGCATCACCATCACCGGCAAGACGATCGCCGAGACGCTGGCCGACGTGCCGGACGCGCCGCGCGCCGACCAGGACGTGATCCGCCCGATCGATCAGCCGATGTACGCCGAAGGCCATCTCGCCATCCTCAAGGGCAACCTGAGCCCCGAGGGCGCGGTCGCCAAGATCACCGGCCTGAAAAACCCGGTGATCACCGGCCCGGCACGCGTGTTCGACGACGAGCAGTCGGCGCTGGCCGCCATCCTGGCCGGCAAGATCGTGGCCGGCGACGTGATGGTGCTGCGCTATCTCGGCCCCAAGGGCGGACCGGGCATGCCTGAAATGCTGGCACCGACCGGCGCGCTGATCGGTGCGGGCCTGGGCGAAAGCGTGGGGCTGATCACCGACGGCCGCTTCTCCGGCGGCACCTGGGGCATGGTGGTCGGCCATGTGGCGCCGGAAGCCTATGCAGGCGGCCTGATCGCTTTCGTCAACGAGGGTGATTCGATCACCATCGATGCGCACACGCTCAAGCTGGAACTGAACGTGCCCGACGCCGAGATCGCCAAGCGCCGTGAAGGCTGGAAGGCGCCGGCACCGCGCTACACACGTGGCGTGCTCGCCAAGTTCGCGTTCAACGCCTCGAGCGCCAGCACGGGCGCAGTGCTCGACAACTATTGATCCGGATGACCACGAAAAAAGCCCTGCTGCTCGCGTTGCTGGGCCTTTGCCTGGCAACGCCGGCACTCGCCGATCTGGCGCTGGCGACGTCCAAGAACTGCATGAGCTGCCACCAGGTCGAGCGCAAGGTGCTGGGCCCGGCGTTCAAGGACATCGCGGCGCGCTACAAGGACAACCCGGGCGCGGCCGACGCGCTGGCCAACAAGATCCGCAAGGGCGGCTCCGGCGTCTGGGGCCCGCTGCCGATGCCGGCCAACAACCAGGTCAGCGAGGCCGATGCGAAGAAGCTCGCGGCCTGGGTGCTGTCGACCAAGTAGCAGCAGGCAAGTCGCGGCGGCGGACGGGCGACCGGCCGTCGTGGCTGCTGCCTAGAACTGTGGTGCCACCGGGGCGGGAACGACCGTCCGGCCCTCGATGCGATCCTCGAGCTGGCCGATGTGCGCGGCCAGCGTGTTCTCGGTCTGTTCGGCACGAAGCCGGACCGCACTCTCGAGTTGCTCGACCCGCGCCAGCAGCGCCGCATGGCGATCCGCGTTGCGCGCCATGTGCGTGTTCTCCTGTGTTTCGAGGAAGTTGCGCAGTTCGGTGAAGCGCGAGGCCTCGGCCTTGTCGGCCAGGTCGCGCTGTGCCTGCATTTCCTTCGTGTGACGACGCGTCTCGAGCAAAACCGAGCTCTGCAGGTACACCACGTAGACCACGAAGAACACGGCCAGCAGCGCGGTCAGGCCGAGCATGATCAGCCCGAGCGGCGCCGTGACGTCCATGAAGCCGATCGACATCGCGACGGGCGCAGCCAGCACGCCCCAGTTGAGCGCAGCCAGCGCCGCGATCAGCAGCACGACGACCAGCAGAACACCTGTTCTCAGACCCATGGGAAATCTCCTCGAAGTGACATCAGGGAGAGCTTGTAACCCATGCGCCGGCGCACACGTGTCGGACACCGTGCGCCGGCCCGGCCGGCATGTCGCTCAATAGGCCTGGCCCAGCTGGTCCAGGATGGCGGGGTTTTCGAGTGTCGACGTGTCCTGCGTGATCGCCTCGCCCTTTGCCAGGCTGCGCAGCAGGCGCCGCATGATCTTGCCGCTGCGCGTCTTCGGCAGGTTCTCGCCGAAGCGGATGTCGCGCGGCTTGGCGATCGGGCCGATCTCCTTCGCCACCCAGGCGCGCAGCTCGGCCGCGATCTGCCTGGCCTCGTCGCCGGTCGGGCGACCGCGCTTGAGCACGACGAAGGCGCAGACCGCCTCGCCCGTGACGTCGTCGGGCCGGCCGACCACGGCGGCCTCGGCCACCAGATCGGTCTTCGACACCAGCGCCGATTCGATCTCCATCGTGCCGAGCCGGTGGCCCGAGACGTTCAGCACGTCGTCGATGCGGCCGGTGATGCGGAAGTAGCCGCGGTCTTCGCTGCGTACCGCGCCGTCGCCCGCCAGGTAGATCGTGCCGCCCATCTCTTCAGGGAAGTAGCTCTTCTTGAAGCGCTCCGGGTCGTTCCAGATGGTGCGGATCATCGAGGGCCACGGCCGCTTGATGACCAGCATGCCGCCCGCGCCGTTGGGCAGGTCCTTGCCGGTCTCGTCCACGATCGCGGCCATGATGCCCGGCAGCGGCAGCGTGCAGGAGCCCGGCACCAGCGGCGTCGCGCCCGGCAGCGGCGTGATCACGTGGCCGCCGGTCTCGGTCTGCCAGAAGGTGTCGACGATCGGGCACTTCTCGTGGCCGATGTTCCGGTGGTACCACATCCAGGCCTCCGGGTTGATCGGCTCGCCGACCGAACCCAGGATGCGCAGGCTCGACAGGTTCCAGTTCTTCGGATGGACCTTGTCGTCGGACTCCGCGGCCTTGATGAGCGAACGGATCGCGGTCGGTGCCGTGTAGAAGATCGACACCTTGTGCTTCTCGATCATCTGCCAGAAGCGCCCGGCATGCGGGAAGGTCGGCACGCCCTCGAAGATGACCTGCGTGGCGCCGGCCGCGAGCGGGCCGTAGGTGACGTACGTGTGGCCGGTGATCCAGCCGATGTCGGCCGTGCACCAGAACACGTCGTCCGGACGCAGGTCGAAGGTCCAGTCCATCGTGAGCTTGGCCCACAGCAGGTAGCCGCCCGTGGCGTGCTGCACGCCCTTGGGCTTGCCGGTCGAACCCGAGGTGTAGAGGATGAACAGCGGATGCTCGGCATCGACCGGCTCCGGCGGGCATTCGTTGGCCTGGCCTTCGAGGGCCTCGATCACCTCGTCGAAGGTCTTGTCACGGCCTTCGACGCGCTTCCAGTCGGTCAGCGTGCGTTCGTACACCAGCACGGTCTTGATCGACTCGCAACCGCCGAGTGCGATGCCGTCGTCGACGATGGCCTTCAGCGGCAGTTCCTTGCCGCCACGCAGCTGGTAGTTGGCCGTGATGACGGCGACCGCGCCGGCGTCGATGATGCGTTCCTGCAGCGCCTTGGCCGAGAAGCCGCCGAACACCACGCTGTGCGTGGCGCCGATGCGCGCGCAGGCCTGCATCGCGATCACGCCTTCGACGGTCATCGGCATGTAGATGATGACGCGATCGCCCTTCTTGATGCCCTCGGCCTTCAGCGCATTCGCAAAATGCGACACGCGCAGCAGCAACTGCTTGTAGGTGATCTCGGTGACCTCGCCGTCATCGGCCTCGAAGATGATCGCGGTCTTGTTCTCGACCGGCGTACCGATGTGCTTGTCGAGGCAGTTGGCCGAGGCGTTGAGCTGGCCGTCGTCGAACCACTTGTAAAACGGCGCATTGGACTCGTCGAGCGTGCGCGTGAAGGGCTTGGTCCAGACCACGTTGTCACGGGCGTGGCGTGCCCAGAAGCCTTCGAAGTCGCTCGCGGCTTCGGCGCACAGCGCGTCGTAGGCGGCCATGCCGCTGATGCGCGCGCCCTGCTGCGCGCGCGCGTCGGGCGGGAACACGCGGTTCTCGACAAGGACGGATTCGATGTGGGTGGGGCTGCTCATTGCGTGTCTCCTGGAGCTGTGTGGAATGCGGCCGTAATGTCGATGCGGGCACTTACGGGCCACTGACGCAACGATGTTAGTACCGCAAGGGCATCACCGTCCGGACACGAGGGCCATCCTAGAATCGCGGCCGTCGTTCCTGAACGCCTCCTGACTACCCCCGCCACCGAATTCACCAACTCCCGATGTCCGCACCCGACCTAGACCCCTTCGATCCGCCCTCCGCACGCCGCGGTTCGCCGATGCGTCCGCTGCCCAAGCTCATCTTCGCGAGCCGCTGGCTCCAGCTTCCACTCTATCTCGGCCTGATCGTTGCGCAGGGTGTGTACGTGGTCCACTTCCTGGTGGAACTGCTGCACCTGGTGGAAGCCGCGTTCGGCAGCCAGACGGCCCTGCAGGCGCTGGTCAGCAGCATCGGCTACAAGCCCGACCTGCCGATCACGACGCTCAACGAGACAGTGATCATGCTGGTGGTGCTGGCCTTGATCGACGTGGTCATGATCTCCAACCTGCTGATCATGGTGATCGTCGGCGGCTACGAGACCTTCGTGAGCCGCATGGATCTCGATGGCCATCGCGACCAGCCCGAATGGCTGAGCCACGTGAATGCGTCGGTGCTGAAGGTGAAGCTGGGCCTGTCGATCATCGGCATCAGCTCGATCCATTTGCTGAAGACCTTCATCAATGCCGACAACTACACCGACCGCGTGCTGATCGCGCAGACCACGATCCACATCGCGTTCCTGCTGTCGGCGATGGCCATTGCGTACACCGACAAGCTGATGAGCAGCACGCCGAACGGCAAGAATCACTGATACGCTGCTCGACGCACCGGAAGCCCGATGAAAAAAGCCCCGGTCCCCCGGGGCTTTTTCATGGCCGACGATCAGCGGCCGGTCATGTTCTCCGGCACCACCCACTGGTCGAACTGCTCGCCCGTGAGATGGCCCGACGCCACAGCGGCCTCGCGCAGACTCGAGCCTTCCTTGTGTGCCTTCTTGGCGATATAGGCTGCCTTGTCATAGCCGATGTGCGTGTTGAGCGCGGTCACCAGCATCAGTGAACGCTGGACCAGTTCGGTGATGCGCTCGCGGTTCGGCTCGATGCCGACCGCGCAATGGTCGTTGAAGCTCACCATGCCGTCGGCCAGCAGCCGCACGCTCTGCAGGAAGTTGTGGGCCACCATCGGGCGGAACACGTTGAGTTCGAAGTTGCCGGATGCGCCGCCGAAGTTGATGGCGACGTCGTTGCCGAACACCTGCGCGGCCAGCATCGTGACCGCCTCGCTCTGGGTCGGGTTGACCTTGCCCGGCATGATCGACGAGCCGGGTTCGTTCTCGGGAATGCTCAGTTCGCCGATGCCGCTGCGCGGACCGCTGGCCAGCCAGCGCACGTCGTTGGCGATCTTCATCATGCTGGCGGCGAGCGTCTTCAGCGCGCCGTGCGCATGCACCAGCGCGTCGACCGACGCCATGGCCTCGAACTTGTTCGGCGCGGTGATGAAGGGCAGGCCTGTGAGCTTGGCGAGTTCGGCGGCGACCTGCTCGGCATAGCCCTTGGGCGCATTCAGGCCGGTGCCGACGGCCGTGCCGCCCAGCGCCAACTCGCTCAGGTGCGGCAATGCGGCGCGCACGTGCGCTTCGCCGTGCGCGAGCTGCGCCACGTAACCGGAGAACTCCTGACCCAGCGTGAGCGGCGTCGCATCCTGCAGATGGGTGCGGCCGATCTTGACGATGTCCATGAAGGCGATCGACTTCTGCTCGAGCGTGCCGCGCAGCTTGGCGATGGCCGGCAGCAGCTTGTGGGTGAGCGCCTCGACCGCCGCCACGTGCATGGCGGTCGGGAACACGTCGTTGCTCGACTGGCTGCGGTTGACGTCGTCGTTCGGGTGCACGAGGCGCCCTTCGCCGCGTTCGCCGCCGAGGATCTCGCTGGCACGGTTGGCCAGCACCTCGTTGACGTTCATGTTGCTCTGCGTTCCGGAGCCGGTCTGCCACACCACCAGCGGGAATTCGTCCGGATGCTGGCCGGCGATGACTTCGTCGGCGGCCGCCACGATCGCCTTCGTCTTCTTTTCGTCCTGCAGGCCCAGCGCGTGGTTGACCACCGCCGAGGCGCGCTTCACCTGGGCCAGCGCCTTGATGATCTCGCGCGGCTGCTGCTCGCCCGAGATGTCGAAATTCTGCAGTGAGCGCTGCGTTTGCGCGCCCCACAGCTTGTCGGCCGGCACGTCGATCGGTCCGAAGGTATCGCGCTCGGCACGGGTCTTGGGGGAAGTCGTCATGAAAAAAGCTCCGCAGTCATGGAAGAAAGCGCCCGCTCGCGGGGCGCGGGGCAGAGTATCGGCCCAATAGGAATGGATCGCATCTGACGAGGCCATTGCCTGGCCGCCGACAGCACGATACGTCGAGCAGCTTGACCTCTTCATGCATAAAAGTCATAATCAACGACTTCAGACGACCGGCAAGTCATGATGACTGCGTCGGTCGAACCTGTGCTACTCGCGGATCTCCGAATCCCGTCGCGGCGCAGGGATCTTCGCCGGGCCCAGCCCGGCACCCGGCCGGAGCCTTCTCCGGTCCCCACTGCCACGTTGCGCGTATTTCGCACGAGGCTCTGGTTGCGTCGCCATCGATGTGTCGTCTTCAGTGCCTTGTCGGCAGCCCCATCGGCTGCGGCGTGGCTGCGGTCGCTCATGCGTCCGCGCCCTGTCCACCCCCCACAAAGGAGCCCGGCATATGGCCAAAGGAATTCTCATCGACCATGTCTTCAAGGTGTTCGGCGATCAGCCACAACAGGCACTGGAGCTGGTCCGCCAAGGACTTTCGAAGAAGGAGATCCTCGCGCGCACCGGCCAGTCGATCGGCGTGTTCGACGCCACGTTCGAGATCCAGGCCGGCGAGATCTTCGTGATCATGGGTCTGTCGGGCTCCGGCAAGTCGACGCTGGTGCGGCTGCTGAACCGGCTGATCGAGCCGACCGCCGGCCGCATCGTGATCGACGGCGCCGACATCAACGAACACTCCGATGCCCGGCTGCGCGCGCTGCGCCGCAAGGACATCAGCATGGTGTTCCAGTCCTTCGCGCTGATGCCGCACATGACGGTGCGCGAGAACACCGCCTTCGGCCTGGAGCTGTCGGGCACCGGCAAGGCAGAACGGCTCGCGCAGGCGGACAAGGCGCTGGCGCAGGTCGGCCTGGCCGGCTGGGGCGACAGCTATCCCGACGAGCTCTCGGGCGGCATGCAGCAGCGCGTCGGCCTGGCGCGCGCACTGGCGTCGGACCCGTCGATCCTGCTGATGGACGAGGCCTTCTCGGCGCTCGACCCGATCATCCGCACCGAGATGCAGTCGGAATTGCTGCGCCTGCAGCAGGAACAGCGCCGCACCATCGTCTTCATCTCGCATGACCTGGACGAGGCCATGCGCATCGGCGACCGTATCGCGATCATGAAGGACGGCCACGTGATCCAGGTCGGCACGCCGGACGAGATCCTGCGCAGCCCCGCCGACGACTACGTGCGAAGCTTCGTGCGCGGCGTGGACGCAGCCGCGGTGTTCAAGGCGGCCGACATCGCCCGCAAGTCGCTCACCGTGGTCAGCGAGCACCCGGAGCGTGGTGCCCGCGCGGCGCTCAAGCTGCTGGAAGACCAGGACCGCGACTTCGCCTATGTCACGAGTCCGACCAAGCGCTTTCTCGGCGTGGTGTCGGCCGACACCCTGCGCGCGGCGCTCGACGGGCATTCCGGCCCGCTCGGACTGCAGCACGCGTTCCTTGGCGGCCTGCCGTCGATCGAGGCCGACGCGCCCGTCGCCGGCCTGATCGGCCAATTGGCGCAGGCGCCCTGCGCGCTGCCCGTGGTGGCCGACGACGGCCGCTTCTGCGGGGCGATCAGCAAGACGACGCTGCTCAAGTTCCTCGATCGCGACACGCCGCCGATCGAAGCCGTGCCCGCCAACGCGCCCCCCGCCCTCGCCGCCGAGCCGCACTGATTCCGAACGAAGGACCCCGAACCGATGAACGACAACACCCTTTCGTCCGAACTGAACATCCAGGCCGTCGACCCCACGCCGGCCATGCCCGCGGCCACGCCGCTCGACCCGTGGCAGGCGCTGTCTGCCGCGCCCGATGCCACGGCGACCAGTGCCTGGCTCGACGCGCCGGCCAGCGCCGCACACGCCGCGGGCACCGGCGCCGTCGATGCGAACCCGGGCTTTCACCTGTCTCGTCTCTGGGACGGCTCGCTGCCGATCGAAGCGTGGATCAACCACGGCCTGGGCTGGGTCGTCGAACACTTCCGCCCTTTCTTCCAGACCGTGCGCCTGCCGATCGACAGCGTGCTCAACCACGTGCAGGCCTTGCTCACCGGCCTGCCGGCGTTGGCGATGATCGCGCTGATCGGCCTGCTGGCCTGGCAGTTCGCGGGCCGCGCCTTGGCCATCGGCACGGCCGTCGCGCTGCTGCTGGTCGCCATGCTCGGCATCTGGCCCGAGGCGATGGTGACGCTGTCGCTCGTGTTGACCTCGCTGGTGTTCTGCATGGTGATCGGACTGCCGCTCGGTGTGCTGCTGGCCAGCAGCGACCGCGCTCAGCGCGTGATGCGGCCGGTGCTCGACGCCATGCAGACCACGCCGGCCTTCGTCTACCTGGTGCCCGTGGTGATGCTGTTCGGCATCGGCAACGTGCCGGGCGTGATCGTGACCATCGTGTTCGCGCTAGCGCCGCTGGTGCGACTGACCAACCTTGGCTTGCGCCAGGTGCGTCCGGACCTGATCGAGGCGGCGCGCGCCTACGGCGCATCGCCCTGGCAGATGCTCGTGAAGGTGCAGTTGCCGCTGGCAATGCCTTCGATCATGGCCGGCATCAACCAGGCGCTGATGCTGTCGCTGTCGATGGTGGTGATCGCTTCGATGATCGCCGTCGGCGGCCTGGGCCAGATGGTGCTGCGTGGCATCGGGCGGCTGGACATGGGCCTGGCCACCGTGGGCGGCCTGGGCATCGTGCTGCTCGCCATCACGCTGGACCGGCTGACGCAGGCGATGGGGCAATCGCGCCGCGCCGCAGGCCGCCGCTGGTGGCACACCGGGCCGGCCGGCTTCACGCTGCGGCTGCTGCATCGCGCCGTGGCGCCTGCGCGACCCGTTGAAGAACCGGCCCTCGCGCTGTCCACCACGCAAGCCCGATGAACACGCAAGCTGGAGAACCCCGTCGAATGAAGAAGCAAACCCAACTCGTCGCTCGCTGCCTGCTCGCCATCGCCCTCCTGACTTCAGGCGTGGCGGCTCAGGCGGCCAGCGATCTGCCCGGCACCGGCGTCACCGTGCAGCCGCTGAAAAGCTCGCTGGCCGAGGAAGCCTTCCAGACGCTGCTGGTGATGCGCGCACTCGAACAGCTCGGCTACACGGTCGAGCCGATGAAGGACCTCGAGCCCGCCACCGAACACCTCGCCATCGCCAACGGCGACGCCACCTTCATGGCGAACCACTGGAGCCTGTTGCATGCGGACTTCTACAAGAACAGCGGCGGTGACGCCAAGCTGTGGCGCAAGAGTGTGTATTCCGACGGCGCCGTGCAGGGCTACCTGATCGACCGCAAGACCGCGGAGCAATACGGCATCACGAACATCGCGCAACTCAAGAACCCCGACATCGCGAAGCTGTTCGACACCGACGGCGACGGCAAGGCCGACCTCACCGGCTGCAACCCGGGCTGGGGCTGCGAGCTGGCGATCGAGAGCCATCTGAATGCCTACCAGCTGCGCGACACCGTCACCCACAAGCAAGGCAGTTATGCCGCGCTGATGGCCGACACCATTGCACGCTTCAGGCAGGACAAGCCGGTGCTGTACTACACCTGGACGCCCTACTGGGTCAGCGCCGTGCTGCGTCCGGGCACCGACGTGGTGTGGCTGCAGGTACCGTTCTCGTCCTCGCAGGGCGGCGACGAAGTCGACACGCAGTTGCCGAACGGCAGGAACTACGGCTTCAGGGCCAACCAGGAACAGATCGTCGCCAACCGCGCGTTCGTCGAGAAGAACCCTGCCGCGGGTCGCCTGTTCGAGGTGATGACGCTGCCGATCTCCGACATCAATGCGCAGAACCTTCGCATGAGCGAAGGCCAGAACAGCGAGCAGGACGTGGCGCGCCAGACCGATGGCTGGATCCGCGCGCACCAGACCATCTTCGACGGCTGGCTTGCCGAGGCGCGCGCGGCCGCAAAGTAGAGCGGCAACGTCGGCCTGGTGGTGGCTGAGATAATCGCGGGGCTTTTGCGTTTGTATTCCCCACTAAAAAACACCCCACCATGACGACCACGATCCAGCAGGCCGACCTGATCGAATCGATCAGCGCCGCGCTGCAGTACATCAGCTATTACCACCCGACCGACTACATCGCGCACCTGGCCAAGGCCTACGAGCGCGAGCAAAGCCCCGCGGCCAAGGACGCCATCGCGCAGATCCTGACCAACAGCAAGATGAGCGCGACCGGCCAGCGCCCGATCTGCCAGGACACCGGCATTGTCAACGTGTTCCTCAAGGTCGGCATGGACGTGCGCTGGGGCGGCTTCACGGGTTCGCTCGACGACGCGATCAACGAAGGCGTGCGCCGGGGCTACAACCATCCGGACAACACGCTGCGCGCCTCGGTCGTGGCCGACCCGCAGTTCGATCGCAAGAACACCAAGGACAACACGCCCGCGGTGATCTTCACCGAGATCGTTCCGGGCGATAAGCTGGAAGTGACCGTCGCGGCCAAGGGCGGCGGCAGCGAGAACAAGAGCAAGCTCGTGATGCTGAACCCCGGTGACAGCGTGGTCGACTGGGTGCTGAAAACGGTGCCGACGATGGGCGCCGGCTGGTGCCCGCCGGGCATGCTGGGCATCGGCATCGGCGGCACCGCCGAGAAGGCCGCGCTGATGGCCAAGGAAAGCCTGATGGACGACCTCGACATGCACGAGCTGCAGGCCAAGAAGGCCTCGGGCGCCGAACTGACGAAGGTCGAGGCGCTGCGCATCGAGCTGTACGAGAAGGTCAACGCGCTGGGCATCGGCGCGCAGGGCCTGGGCGGCCTCGCCACCGTGCTCGACATCAAGATCAAGATGTATCCGACGCATGCCGCGAGCAAGCCGGTCGCGATGATCCCGAACTGTGCGGCCACGCGCCACGCGCACTTCGTGATGGACGGCAGCGGCGCGGTCTACCTCACGCCGCCATCGCTGGACCTGTGGCCCGACGTCGACTGGACGCCCGACTACAACAAGAGCAAAAAGGTCGACCTCGACGCACTCACGCACGAAGAAGTGGCGAGCTGGAAGCCGGGTGACACCCTGCTGCTCAACGGCAAGATGCTGACCGGCCGCGATGCCGCGCACAAGCGCATCGCCGACATGCTGGCCAAGGGCGAGCCGCTGCCGGTGGACTTCAAGAACCGCGTCATCTATTACGTCGGCCCCGTCGACCCGATGAAGGGCGAGGCGGTCGGCCCCGCCGGCCCGACCACCGCCACGCGCATGGACGGCTTCACCGAGATGATGCTGGCGCAGACCGGCCTGATCGCGATGATCGGCAAGGCCGAGCGCGGCCCGGTCGCGATCGAGGCGATCAAGAAGCACAAGAGCGCCTACCTCATGGCCGTGGGCGGCGCCGCCTACCTCGTGAGCAAGGCGATCAAGACCGCCAAGGTGGTCGGCTTCGCAGACCTCGGCATGGAAGCCATCTACGAATTCGACGTGGTCGACATGCCCGTGACGGTGGCGGTCGACGCCGGCGGCACGAGCGCGCACATCACCGGCCCGGCCGAGTGGCAGAAGCGCATCGCCAGCGGCGAATTCAAGACCATCGCGCTGGAAGCCGTTTGAACCCTCTGCACGCCGATGCCCAGCATATCCGCCGCGTCGAGCCGGCCGGCAGCGCCAGCGCTCCGATCGGCGTCTTCGACAGCGGCATCGGCGGGCTGAGCGTGCTCAACGCGCTGCGTGCGGCCTTGCCTCACGAGCGCTTCATCTACTTCGCGGACACGGGGCACGCGCCCTACGGCGAACGCACCGACGCCTACGTGATCGAACGAACGCGCTTCGTGGCAGACCACCTGCTGGCGACTTCCGGCGTGAAGGCGTTGGTGGTGGCCTGCAACACGGCCACGGCTGCGGCCATCCACCTGCTGCGCGAAGCCTATCCGTCGCTCCCGCTCGTCGGGCTCGAACCGGCGCTCAAGCCGGCGGTTGCACGCAGTGCCACCCAACACATCGCCGTGCTCGCAACCCGCGGCACGGTCACCAGCCGGAAGTTCGATGCGCTGCGACGGTCGTTCGCCGATCAGGCGAACTTCAGCGTCGTGGCCTGCGACGGACTGGCGGGTGCCATCGAGCGCGCCGACAGCGCCGAGATCGCAACACTGTGCGCCCGCTACGTACATGCCGCGGGTACGTTCGGCACGTCACCGGGCCAGATCGACACCCTGGTCCTTGGCTGCACGCACTACCCTTTCGTGGCGTCTGAGTTGCGGCGCCACACGGGCGATGACGTCACCTTCATCGACACGGGTGAAGCGGTTGCGCGCCAGACGCAGCGACTGCTCGCCACGGCCGGCCTGCTGGCCGACAAGGGTATCGGCGCAGCCTCGTTCATCGGGAGCGGGCCGGCGTCAGCGCTGGAACGCGCCGTCGCCCAATGGACAGCTCAGCCTGCCACCTTCGCATGATCCGCCGCCTGCTGGCTTTCGCTGCGGCGAGCTTCTGCCTTGCGGGGCATGCCGCCTGCGACACCGGCCTCGCGGAGCGAATGCAGGCCAAGCTGTACCCGGGTCGAGCGCTCGACCATGAGCGTGCGCTCTGCGAGCCCTGGCGCGGCTTCATGGGCCGCTTCGTGGTCGTGTTGCCGATGCCGCGCCCACGCCTGCCTTCCGCGCCCGAACTCTCGACCTACGATCTCGCGGTGCTGGTCGTGCAGCAGGCGGACAACGGCAATACCGAACGGGCGCGGGTCGTCAGCCGCTTCTTCCAGGCCTCGGCGCTCACCGAGGACGCGATCCGCATCGCCGATCTGAAAGTGGACACGGCGCGCTATGCGCTCGCCAGCGATGCACATGCTTTCGGTGTGCGGGTCGTCTACCGTGCCAGCTCGCGCACCAATCCCTACGAAAGCGACAGGCTGTCGCTGTTCGTACCGGAGGGCAACAAGCTCGTCCGCGTGCTCGACAGCCTCGAACTCACACTGGAGCGCGGCGAGTGGGACACCAACTGCGCCGGCAACTTCGAAACGGTTCGCAGCGGCCTTTCGGTGTTGCGCAGCACCAGCAACGGCTACGCCGACCTTCAACTGCGCCAGACCCGGTCTGAAAGCGTGTCCGAATCACAAGGCGAGGAATGCATGACGCGCGAGAAGCCGGCCAGCTTCCACGCCGCGCTGCTCCATTTCGACGGCAAGATCTACCGCGCGCCCGCAGGCGTGACGCTCAACTAGCCGGACCCGGATCCGGCTGATCGGCCAGCGCGGTCGCACGTCCGCGCGCCATGTCGATCGGCAACAGCAGCAGAAGCCCGGCGATGAAAAGCCCGGCCGTTGCCAGGATCGCAATGCGCTGGTTGCCGCCGGTCATCCAGGTGATCGCACCGTAGCTGAGCGGCCCGATGATGCTGGCCAACTTGGTTGCGAACGACCACAGGCCGAAGAACTCGGCGAGCTGGCGCGGCGGCGCCAGAAGCCCGGTCATCGCGCGCCCGGCCGACTGGCTCGACCCCATGGCCAGGCCAGCGATCGTCGCCGCCCACCAGAACTCGCCTTTTGTGGTCACTGACGCTGCAATCACGCAGGCTGCGACCCATGCCACGAGTGTTCCCGCCAGGGCACGCTTGTGGCCGATGCGGTCCTGGATGTAGCCGAAGCCGAAAGCACCCAGCGCCGCCGCGATGTTCAACACGAAGATCAGCACCATGGTTTCTTTGGCGACGAAACCGATCACCTGCTCCGCATAAATGGCCGCCAGCGTGATGGCAACGGCAACGCCACCCTGGTAGCAGACCGTGCAAGCCAGCAGCCAGACGAAGTCGCGATAGCCAAGTGCCATGCGAAAGGTGCTGCGAAATTGCGCCCAGGCGTTCTGCCGCGCCATGGACGGCTGCGGCTCGGCGCGCTCGGGCAGCAAGAGAAAGGTTGCGCATGCGGCCAGGCCGTACATGCCTGCAGCAATCAACATGGCGACCGGCACGAAGTGCGAGGCAGGCAACCCATGCGCCTGCGCCGACAACACATAGGCCAGGCAAAGACCCAGGGTCAGCATGCCGCCGACGTAGCCGAAACCCCATCCCCACCCGCTCACCTTGCCCATACCATCGGCCGTTGCAAGCTCCGGCAAGAAAGCACCGGTGAGCGACTCGCCGTACGAATAGAAGGTGTTGGAAACGATCACGAAGAGCATCGCCACCGCCACGGCTGTCGCTCCGTGGAAGTAGGGGATCAAGGCCAGTGCGGCGGTCGACAGCACGCAAGCGACGGTCACGCCGATCAATGCGCGCTTCTTCGCCGCATGACGGTCCGCCCAGGCGCCGATGGCAGGCATGGTCGCCATCACGATCGCATAAGACATGCTCAGGGCTGCGGTCCAGGCAAACGTGGCCCAGGGTGCACCGCCCGCCACGCCGCCCACGAAATAGGCCGCAAACACGGCGGTGATGACCACCGTCGTGTAGCCCGAATTGGCGAAGTCGTACATCGCCCAACCGAACACCTCGCGCTTGCGTACACCCGGCTGCAAGGCCGACGCCGGAAAGGGGGACATGGGAATGCGCTCCGGCGAGTTGACGATCAGCGGCAGATTCAGTGCAGGTGGCGCGGGCGGCGACCACCGCCGTGGCCGCCCGGGCCACCGGCCCCACCGCTGCCACGCGGCCGCTTTCCGATTTCAAGCGAATTGACCAGCGCATCGAAACGATCGCCGAACAGCTTGTCGATCTCTGCCACCACGCCACCCAACTCGGCGCCATCGAAGTGACGCTCCATCAGATTGACAACGTCCTCGACGAGCAGGTCGCGCTGGACCTGCATGATGGCCGCTGGATTGGGGCCAACGAACATCATGACGAAGTCGTCGCGCGACTCCTCTTCAGGGTCACCTTCGTCTTCATCGAAATCGTTGTCGTAGAAGGTGACCTCGATCGCAGCACCCTGCTCCGCCAGGTCGTTGAGCGCCATGCACATCTCGTCGAGCGCCTGGCGAAAGTCCTCGTCGCCAGGAACTGTCCAACACATCTGGAGCATGCGCTCCTTGGGCTCGAAGCGGAGTCCGGGCTCTTCCTCGTAGGAACTCGTGGCGCCATCGGCCAGCGAACGCGCGCCGGCATAGGACCAGATGGGCTTGAGTGCTTCCTGAATCTGAGCCAGCGTCACATCCGAACGCAACGGCACGTCTCCATGCACATGAATCTCAAATGGAGCGTTGTAGCGAGGCATGACTTTGCTCCGTTGTAGTCTGAGTCTGGTGGTGCCCGGAACGGGAATCGAACCCGTATGCCTTTTTAATGGCGGCGGATTTTAAGTCCGGGCAATCCCATATAAATCAATAACTTAGCTTCTTGCGACCCAAACTGCTACCTTTTGCTCATTTTTTGAGCAGATTTTGCAGCCCTTTGGGGCTCATGAAGCGCCTGACTTATTATGCCGCCGGCCAACGTTTGTGCCGCGGCAACTACCGCGCCAGCTGTGTTCGACGTGGCGCAATCCAGTGCACCCAGAATCCCCGCATCCACGCTGCCATATACACAGCGCTCAGTGCGAACATCCCCCATTGGCCGGCCTGCCAAGTCGCCCAGAACCAGAACGGCTGCCCCACCATCCCGAACACGCATGCCCAGCGACGCCACGACGCGCGCCTTTCTTGCGACAGCCATGCCGCCGCAGCGCCGAGCAACATGATCGCGACCTGGTCAACCTGCATGAATTTCGCCGGTCGCGATGGGAGCAAGCCATGCGGTAGCAGCCGCAGTTGGGTCGTTCTCTTGCCGAAGCGGGTCCGCCCAGATCTCTTCAGCCACGGCCTCAAGCTCTCGGGGATCAATGGTGCGCCAGTGCTGTTGGAGGCGGTGCGCGCACGCCGCCTTCCATGTGGGGGTCAGTTCTGTTTCCATTACGCCAGTCTAGCGAGTTACTGTATATTCATCCAGTATTTCACAGATTGGCATGGCCTGAACGAGGCATGATCCGCTGACAATCAGCGGCGACGTCATGGTTACGTTTGACGATACCAACGTGCCGCGTTACCATTGAGACCAATGATCAAGGGCTTCCACTGCGACGACACCCGAAGTCTTTTTGAGGGTGCCCGAGTCCCGCGGTGGGCCAACATCGACAAGGTGGCGCTTCGCAAACTCGCGATGCTCAATGCAGCCGGGGCACTCACTGACCTTCGCGTGCCGCCTGGCAATCGCCTTGCGGCACTGGTTGGCGATCGCGCCGGTCAGCACAGCATTCGCGTCAATGATCAGTGGCGCGTCTGCTTCAAATGGACCGAGAGTGGCCCCGAAGGCGTAGAGATCGTCGACTACCACTGAGCCCTGATCGCTGTGTGTTTTCGCGCTGAGAAGGAGTTTCCATGACACGCCAAGTACCGTACCCGCATCCCGGCGAAATCCTGGCCGAGGAATTTCTGCAGCCCATGGGCATCACGCCCTACAAGCTCGCCCAGGCGATTCATGTGCCCCTGACTCGCATCACTGCCATCATCGCTGGCAAGCGCAGCGTGACTGCAGACACGGGCCTGCGTCTATCTCGTGCTTTTGGCGTGAGCGACTGTTTCTGGACGAACTTGCAGCGAGATTACGAGGCGGCGGTAGCGAAAGATCAGCTCGGTGCGGAGCTGGACACTATTGAGCTGCTAGCAGCGTGACGCATCCCGTGAAACTAGGTGCGTCAGCAGGCTGGAGTTACCAACAATGTCCGGCAGCTTTCTGCGTGCTTATGGCAACGGCGCTGGTTGTGGCACCGGCGTGATCTTGCGAATCACGTAATTATGAGCGTCACTGACGTACAAGTTTCCAAGTGCATCAACCGCCACTCCTGATGGGCTGGAGAAGGTCGCAGCCATGCCGATACCGTCGGCAGAGCCCGAAAAGGGCGGATTGCCTGCGAGGGTCGAGACAACACCCAACGGCGTGACTTTTCGGATCGAGTTGTTGTCGCTGTCGGCAACGTAGATATCGCCGTTTACGTCTACCGCGAGATCAGACACAAATTTGAACGACGCGGCGAGGCCAGCACCATCCGCAGAGCCCCGCACCCCCGCCGTCCCAGCGAATGTGGTGACTTCACCTGCTGCCGTGACCTTGCGGATGAGATTTGACGCGCTGTCACCAACATAGATGACCCCGTGACCATTCGTTGCGATCGTGTAAGGCACCTCGAACCTTGCAGCCGCACCCGTGCCATCGACAGTTGAGCGATCGCCAGCGACACCTGCAAACGTTGAGACCTCCCCTGCTGGCGTGATCTTGCGGATCACGTTGTTCCCGCTATCAGCCACATAGATAGTCCCGTCACCATCGATGGTCAAATCGTGAGGGCTGCGAAAGCGCGCGGCGGCGCCTAGACCATCCGTCGAGCCCTCAGTACCTGGCGTGCCAGCGATCGTGGTGATGACACCCTCGGGCGTCACTTTACGGATGACATTGCCATAGAAGTCGGCAACATAGAAGTTGCCATCCGGGCCAACAGCGATGCCGGTTACGGCAGCAACGGACGCACTGGTACCCGTGCCGTCAACAATTTGACCTACCCCTCGCGTTCCGACGAATGTGCTGACCACACCAGCTGACGTGATTTTGCGCAGCAGAAAGTTGATGTATTCACCCACATAGACATTTCCGCCCGCGTCGACTGCCACCCCATCAGGCATACCAAACAAGGCTTCTGTCCCCGCGCCGTCTGCATAGCCAATACTGCCCACAACACCAGCCAAGGTCGAGACCTTTGCGGCCGCATTTGCGCATTGAACTTCGACGTTGGTGATGTCTCCCGTGGCGCTAGCGCTGCCATTGGTCACGTTGCAAAACTGCCAGCGCGGATTGGTCTCGACGGTCACTGCATAAGTACTGACCGCTTTGGTGAAGCTGAACGTCCCGTTTGATGCGACAACGATGTCGTCCGAACCGTTGTTCTGCAATACAACCCGCGCACCTGCAGCCAACCCTGTCACCGATCCGCCAATCCTGAACTCCGCAACTGGCTGTGTGGGTTGAATTGGCTCGGATTCAGTGGGCGGTGTAGGTGTCGGTTGTTCTGGCTGCGTCGGAGTCACCGGAATAACCGGAACCTCAGCGCTGGAGTTCCCACCACCCCCACCGCCGCCACAGCCCGAAAGACCAACTGCTGCGGCAAATATGGCTGCCGCCACTGAATACCATTTCATTACTTTTCCCGAGTTATCTTGATACGAAAAACCCATGCGTTTACAAGGGCTGTCCAATCGTAAAGCAAACGTTCTTAATGTAAGTAAACGTTCGTTTATGGTGCTGATGCACCACATTTCTGGGGGTTTCGACGCTTCTTTTTTAAAAGCTGACGCTAATGCGAATGGATCGATGGCAAGGCCGCACTGCCCGTTCACTGCAGCTGAGCAGTGAGGCTGCTCCT
Source organism: Variovorax sp. GW821-FHT10B04 (assembly GCF_059415645.1). NCBI lineage: Bacteria > Pseudomonadati > Pseudomonadota > Betaproteobacteria > Burkholderiales > Comamonadaceae > Variovorax > Variovorax sp. GW821-FHT10B04. Next base: position 39,471 of record NZ_JBWKNQ010000012.1, on the reverse strand, counting down.
AATCTCTCCTCGCATTGCCTTCGGCGCAGTCGCGGCAATGCGCTGTTCTTTCGAGGTCAGCAGCGTCCTGGCTTTCTTCAGCACCGTGGGCAGCTTGATCGTGATCGGCGCGGTCGGGTTGCTCTCATTCCAGCGCTGCAGGTCGCGGCGCGCCTCCTCGATCATGCTCGGGTCCTTCTGCGCGATCCCGTTGGCCCACAGGTCGAGAATCTGGCTTGAGCGCACGCGGTTCTGCGCGATCGAGTTCTGCACGTCGGCCGTGGCGTCCTGCACAGCAGCGACGCTGTTCGGCTGGAAGCCGATCGCCTTGATCGCCGCGTCGTACCCATCGGTATCGACCACCTTGCGGCCCGCCTGGTCCTTGTAGAAACCGGAAGTCGCCATGTCGAGCCCCTGCCGCAGGTTGCCGATGGCCTTCGGCGCCAGGCCGAAGAATGCGTCCGCGGGCTTGCCCTCGACCAGCGCGCCAGCAGCTTCCGCCCCTCGCTTCGCCAAATCGCCGGCCGGGCCGAACAGCTCGGCCACGTCGCGCGAGTGGTCCGCCTTCACGGTGAGCAGGCCAGTGCCCGGGATGAGGTTGCCCATGCCCATGCGGCCGGCCACGTCGAGCGGCACGCCGGGCAGCCCAGAAACGCCGCGTTCGACGAATTGCGCGCCAGCTCTCCCCAGCACTTCCTCGAGCAGGTCCTGCCGCTTCTGCTTAGTGTTCCAGTTGTAGCCCAGGCGCTGCATCAGCGCGTCGGCCAGATCCTCCATGTCTTCGGCGAAGGGCAGACCGCCAGCGCCGCCCATCAGAAACAGCATGCCGATCGCGAGCATGGCCGCGCGCTGGCCGGCCGCACGCTCAGCGGAGCCCTTCTCGCCAGCAGTGGCCATCCGGCTCAGCAGCTCCACGTAGTTCACGCCGTAGCTCTTGAACGTGAACAGAGTGGCACCGACGGCACCGCGCGCCCACTCTGGACGGTTGCCCTTGTTCGCGACGAACTGGGTTTCCGCGATCGCTTTCACTGCGAAGGCGGCCGGGTTCGACATGCCCTGCGCGAGGGCCGTGCGGTAGGCCGCGATGAAGGTCGCACGCCGGTTGTATTGCTCGACGGCGCCGAACAGCTTGCCCCATGCAAGCTGGAACTTCGCGAAGTAGTTGCCGGCCCGCGCGCGGGCGTCGCCGAGCCGCGTGCCGTCGCCGGACGACAGCGATGCGCTGCCGCCGGCCTGCGCCTGCAGGTAGTGGATCTCCTGTGGCGACACGTCGCCCCGCTCCTCGGCCAGCTTCAGCGCCTTGTCGAGTTCCGCATCGCCAGTCCGCTTCTTGCGGGCGTCGACCATGGCTTTGCGCACCTGGTTCGCTGCAGCGGCCGCGCCGCCGAACTGACTGAGATACGGGAAGGTGGTCTGCAGCGGCTGAGTGAAGTTCACCAGCGCCGACGCGACGGAGCCGCCGATGTACTGCGTGAACAGAAGCCCGCGCAGGCCGGCCGCCTCCTCCTGCGGCTCGCTGACGTAGCCGGCCAGCCGGATCGCTGCGTCCTTGAGCTCGCCCGCGCCCTGCGACACCGCAGCCGTCGACTGCTTGATTTCGCCTGCATGCAGGTTGCCGGAGGTCTGCCGCGCGTTCGAATATACAAAGCCCGCCAGCACGCGGCCCGGGTCTTCGCTGAAGCCGGCGATGCCCTTGCGCTGGATCAGGCGTTTCATCGCGCTGCGGTTGGTCTTCGCCCGCTTGAGGTATTCCTGAAACGCCTGGCTCGCTGCATCGGAGCCCGTGCCCTCGAGGTTCAGCATCTCGCCGAACAGCTCGAGCGTCTCGGGCGTCACGCCGGCGAAGAGCTTGTATGACTCTTCGGACATGGTCCCCTGGTCGATCTTCGCATCGGGGCAGTTCGCTGCCATCTGCTTGGCCATCTTGTCGGCCTCGAAGCGGCTTTCGAAGAGGCCGAAATAGACCCGATCGCCGGCCTCATCGAGCACGTCGACGCTGTAACGACCGAAGCGCGACAACGGCGCGTAGCCTTGCGTCATCAGCTCGGATGCGCGGTCGGCGTTCATGATGATCTTGTCGGCGGTGTCGCGCAGCAGATCAGCGCGCGCGGGCTGGTCGCGGCCGATCTCAAGCAGGTGGTCGCGCAGCAGCACCGCCGCGGCGTGCACATCAGGTGCGTCCATCACCATCTCGCGCACGCCCTCAGCGTCCTCGCCGGCGAAGCGGACCATGTCGCTCATCGCCAGCTGCGCCAGGCTCTTGTCGATACCGGCGCGGAACTCGCGGTACAGGCCGATCTGATCGTCGGTCAGTCCGAAGAGGGAGCGCAGCTCGGCGTCCTTCCAGACCACGCCGGCCTTGAGGAACTTGTCTTCGAAGACGTTGCGGATCGCGCCTTCGTAGCTGGCGACCGGCAGATTGCGCCAGTTCTTCAACTGTTGCTCGGTCACGTGCCGCTTCGCCAGCAGCATGCCGCTCTTCTGCTCTGCCGTGAGGTCGGCGAAGCGCTCCTCCTGGTCCGCCAGCTTCACCGGCTGGCCGCGCTCGTCCCGCGTCCACGACAGCGTGCCCTCGAAGATGGGCGCCGCGATAGCTTTCGAGTCGGCGCTGCTGATCGGCTGCTTCGCCAGATCCGAAAGGTCATTCAGCTGCGGCAGGATCTTCGGCGCCATGTTGGCGGCCTCGGTCGCGTAGCGCGAGATGTCGCCGATGAACCCCTGAACGGAGTCATACACCCGCTTGAATTCAGGATGCCGCTGCGCCAAGTTGTACGGCGTGCCGACGGTCTTGTGCCACCAGCCGACCGTCCCCGGCGTGTTGAATGCCGTGTTGAACAGCTCAATGGCCTTCGCGCGCAGCGGCCGCAGCCCATCCACGCTGTAGGGTGCACCGTCCTGGGCGAGGAAGCGTCCGGGAACCCGAGGGCGGGTCCTCGGCGCAGGCACGCCCGCATCACGAAGCGAGTCCCCGACAGTTGGCTGCGCATCCGTCAGGATGCCGGCCTTGACTGCCTGCACGACCGGTGCAGCATTCATGTCCGAATTCGATCCGATCGCGAGCACGTGATCGGATCCGGAATTGCGCTGCAACCGACGCACGAGCGCCGCGAGGTAGAGCGGGTTGCGCGTCAGGATTGACGAAGGAGCCTCTGCAACGACGCGTACACGATGCAGGGCGTCTGTGCCCACCAACGTAATCCAACCGGGCTTCTGCATCGACTTTGACGCGATGGCCAACTGCTTGGAGCCCTTCATCTCGCGGCAGAGCACGGCGGCAGGCTTGCTCGCCTGCAGCAGCGCGTCAGGCCCGAAATCGCGCATCTTCACCACGCCCGTGGCCGCGCCGCCAGCACCGACATCGATGACAGCAAACTTTCCGCTGTTGATGACAACGTGCGCCTTCATGCCTGGCACGCTACGTGCCAGTACCTCCGTTGCGCGCAGGTCGGCATCGCTCGGCGTGGGATCACCTGAAGGATGGTTGTGCAGCAGGTAGTAGCCATCAGCGCCGGTCCGCTGCATCTGATCGGCATACCAAGCAATGGTCTTTTCATCGCTCCACCCGCCAGGCGCCAGTGGGGTGTAGCCGGGCATCCGCGAACTCACGCCCGTGGCATGGACAACGGTGTCGCCCTTCAGGAAGAACGTGCGGGTGGTCTCGTAGCGCGGATCGCGGTAGACCTGCGCCAGCGCGGCTAGATCGTCAGCGGTGCGGACGATCTGGCCGACGAGGGCTTCAGATCCGGTCCGCTCGATTCGTCCAGCGATTCCCAGTGCAGTGACTCGGGCGACACTTCGTACGGGGTCGAAATCCCTCCGCACACCCACAGCGGGAGATGCTCCGGCTCCGGAGAGGTCGCCGGCAACGCCGTCGTCTGGTTGGCCGGGTTCGTTGAGTTCATAAGCTCCACTGTACCCGTCGCGGGAAACCGCGGCAACGTCTTCAGGCCGGCCACGGCTGAAGCGGACGGCCGCGCCAGCACGCGCCGCAGCAGCGCCACGTTGCACCCAGCCGCGAGCGGGCAGCAGGTAGTTGCGCAGGACCTCCGCATCCGACAGCGCCAGCCCCTTGAAAGCCTGCACGTTCTCGCGCAGCCACGTCCGGATGGCCGCGATCGCGCGCTTCACCAGACCGGCCTCGGGGTGCGCTTGTGCCATCTCCGCCAGCACCTCCTCAGCGGCGATCAGGCGGTCGCGCTCGCGCCCGATGTCGAGGCCGTATTCCTTTGCCTTCGCGGCCACATCGGCGCGGCGCAGTCCCGCCACCTGCTGAAGCACGGGCTTGAGCGAGTCGCCGAACACACCGCGCAGCCCAGCATGCCCAAGCGCCTCATGAAACAGAATCTCCGTCACGTCAGACGCGGAAGTCATCTGATCGGCCAGCAGATACACCTTGCCCCGGTAGAAGAAGCCCTTGGCGTTGCCCTCGGCGCCCTGAGCGCGCTGGCCGGCGTCATGTTCGCGCACAGCCGCCGGCACGACCTCGTCATCCATGCCCGTCGCCACAACGATCTCCGGCGCGTTCTTCCATCCCGAAGCGAGTTGGTCGACCACACTGCGAACCTCTTCGGCGGGCAGCCGATCCGACTGGTCGCCCGCAACCGGCGCGCGGCTGAAAAGCGGCACGTTACCGTCTTCAGCCTGTCGGTGCTCGATCACACCGAAGAAGTTGTCGAACGCGGCGCGCAGCGACGGGAGCTCCGACACGGTCGGGTACGGGAATCCGCCATCAATGACCCAGCTCATCTGCGGCACGACATTGGCCAGGTAGTCATTCGACGCGTTCTGGTCCGCGAGCTTCGCGATGACGTAGCTCTCGAATGACCGCGCCGACATCTCGCGCCCGACAGCCCAGTAGGCCTTCCCCTTGCGCTTGTCTAGCTCCTTCGAACGCGCCTCCAAGTTCGTCGCGAAGATCGCGCGCTTGATGCCAACGAACGCAGCGCGCATCTCCTCACGTGCAGTGCCTTGCGTGGCGTCCTCGGTCATGTAGCCGGTGCCGGACGCCTTGCCGTTGGCATCCTTCGCGAAGTAATTGTCCAACGCGTGCCACCACTCGTGCGCCAAGCTGCCGGCGCCCTCGTTCTTCGTCAGGTTGATGACGACGGTGCCCGGCTCGTAGTGCGCCGCAGCCGGGTCCTTGCCGCCAGTGCCACGCGCACCGAAAGCGAGCCCGAGCTTGCCGTTCAGCGACAGCGCGCGCGGCGGCACGTTGACGACGGCCGCGAGGTCCATCAGCGCGTCATATGCGCGGTTGAGGTCAGCCTGCCGACGCTTGCCCTCGACATAGTTGCCGAACTGCACGCCGCGGAAGCCGAAGGCATCGCTGAATTGCTGCGCAGACACGTCGCCGTTGCTGCGATGGTCCTGCCCCACGCGCGGCGCGTTCTCCGGCTTGCGCACCGATGGCACGTGCTTGTATGCGGCCAGCAGCCGCTCCAGCTCAGCCTGGTTATCGGCCTTCCATGCACGGGCCTCCTTCGCACTGTCGAATCCGGTCTTGAGCTTCGCGACATCGCGGCCGATCTTCTTCCCGATGAAGATGGCGCCTTCCTTGAGGCCGCGCTGCGAGTAGATCTCGAAGGTCGTGCCCTTTTTCTCCGCCGTCTCGAGTGCGGCGCCAGCCTTGGCTTTGAAGCGCTCGATCGCCTGCTCACGGGTGTCGCCCTCCGCCATGATCGTCGGCCAGTTGCCGAAGCCAGTTCCCCTGCGCTCGACGGTCCAGATCTGCTTCGACGGGCTGTACTCCACACCCTTGTAGAGCGAATATGAGCCCGACCGGACATGCACGCCCTTGAGCGAATTGGCATGACCCAGCGCCTCGTAGAGTTCGATGTTTCCTTCGAATCCATCGCGCAGCGTGGCGAACTCGGCACCACCCAGCGCCGTGCGAACGGCGGATGCTGCATCAGCGCCGCCCAGCGCGCGCTCGGTCAGGTCGCGCAGCTGCTCAACCTGTGCGGCCCAGCCCCGTAGCTTCCACGCGGATTGCGGCTTGGTCGGCACCTGGTCGCGCGCCGCATGAGCAAACGCCACGGCCCACGAGCTCATGCCCTGGTCGAGCAGCTTCTGGTAGTCGGGCTCCGGCCAGGTCTTCGACAACGGGTGCGCCGCTACCGGCAGTTCCTTTGCCTTGTCGAATGCGCTGCGGTAGGCATCGGAATAGAGCATCTTCCGGGCGCCATGTAGCGTTTCGCCGAAGTCCTCGATCTTGGTCGAGGGCGCAGCGACGGCGCGAGCGACATCCTCCTTCGCAGCCGCAGGCGTGGCCACGGCGGGCGGGCTGACCGAGGCCGCTGGAGCCGGCGCGGCGGTGGGCGCCAGCATGTTCGCGCGAGGGCCATTCTTCAGCAACCGCTCGTCAGGCTGCGTCGAGTGCACCCGATCGCGCTCACGCGGCACATCGATCCATTTCCCATCGGCGTCCTGTTGCACAGCATGGACCGTGACGCTCCACGGGCGACCATCGACGCCCGGCGCGTACGAGACAACGCGATCGAAGCCACCGTAGCTGCGCACCACGTTGCCGGGCGCGAAGTAGGCCGCGCGGGCGGACTCCTGCTGCGCGCGCGCCTGCGCCACTGCCTTTGCAACCTTCGGCTTCGGCGCGGCCGGCACTGCCGGCGCGCCAGCTGCGGATGCTGGCGCCTCTGCCGCGATCGCGAGCGGCTTGGTCAGATCGCCGCTCGACAGCCAGGTCTTGAATTCGTCAACCGACATCGCGGTGACCTTGCCGATCTTCCAGCCCTTGTCGAAGTTCGACGCGTAGGCGCGCTTGGCCTGCAACTGGTTGTCGAAGCCCAACATGGCCTTGTGCTCATCGAACGAACCGTCCGCATTCACCTGATCGACGACGAAGACCTTGGCGCTCTCATGCTTCGGGCCGACGTACACGTCGACCTGCTCGCCGTCGGCGCCGACGGTGCCGCGCACGTAGCCGTAGTGGTCAGACATCTCGTGCGACCAGGTGGAGCCGTCCGGGCGCTTGCCGCTGCGCGTCGAGCCGCGCGGGTTCTCGATCGAGATGTCGAGGCCTTGAACCTTGACATGCCCGAGCGAGTAGTTGCCGGCCTTCTTCTGCGCATCGGTTGGTTCGGGAAGGTCGTTCAGCGGTGAGGTCGCCGCCTGATGCGCCGCTTCATCGATCGCGGACACTGGAGCTGCAGCCGAATTGACAGGCTCGACACTCGCCTTGGGCAATGGCTCGCTCGCGGCCAAAGTTTTGCCACTTTCGGCAGTGACGGTCGGTGCGGCGGCAGCCGACGCAACAGTCAAGGATTGCTTGACGGTTGCTGCCGACGCGACAGGGGCTACCGGTGCAGATGGGGCGCCAGCTGCTGCGCCAAGTGGAACTGCTGCACCTTCTGCGCCAGCCGCGCGATCTCCTCCGGTGACCACGGCGCTGTCGAGTCCATCACGTCCGTCCAGTACAGGCTCCACGCTTGCACCGGCGTCAGCACGCCCGCCTGCAGCGGCAGGTCCAGCCACCGGGGGAACCGCATTGCTTGCGCCATCGATCGCTTTCTTCTTGCCGGCGGCCTCTGCCGCCTGACGCTGCTGACGCTGGTCGAGCGCTGTTTCGTAATCGGGAGAGCCTTTCAGCGCGAGACCGATCGTGCCGTCAGGGCGAATGAACGGTGCCGCCGTGATGTTGCTTCCGGCGGTGCGCTGCTCGCGCACGAAGGCCGCCGCCGCATCGACGCTCGGGAACTCCGCCTGCTGCGGTTGCGCGGGAGCCGCTGGCGCGACACCGGGGATCACCGCGTTGCCAGGGTTTTGGACCACCTGGCCGCCGAGCGCGGCACGCACGGCCGAAGACAGCGGGCGCGTCGGATCAATGGGCGGCGGCGCGGCCGGCGCCGCGCGCGCTACAACGTCGGTCACATCGGCGCCCGCAGCTGAGGCTAAAGGGCTGCGCGGCGCGCCCGGACGGTTGTCGAGCTCGCGCAAACCATCGCGACGCACTGCGACCTGGCCGCCTTGGAGTTCGTTGCGCTGCTCGGTCGTCAGTGCATTTCCTGCAGCATCAACCGACACGACTGGAGCGGGAAGGCCAAGCGGTGGTGGCAGCGCAGCGCCCTCGGGCGGCGCAGACTCCATGATGTCGCCGGCACGGCCCCGCTGCGTCTGCCGGTCCGCCGTGGTCTGTGCAACGCCGTCAGGACCGACCGTGATGACGGGGGCCGGAAGTCCAAGCAGAGGCGCCGCTGGCGGGGGCGCAACGATCGGTGCAGCAGCTGGAGCGGCTTCTCCATGGCCGCCGAGCGGTGCCGCGACACCGCCCATCATCCCGCCGGCGAGCATGCCCTGAGCGCCAGCTTCTGCGGCACCCTCGTCCCACGGTTTGCCCTGCGCCAGGTTTTGGCCGACCTGCTCCTGATAGGACTGCGGCAGCTCCTGCAGCACGCCTTCGGACGCGACGCCTTCGGCAGCCTTGCGCACGATGCTTTTGTTCGCCCCGGCAGCAGCGCCCTCGCCCACGGCACCGAGCTTGCCGGAGGCCAGCATGGTCTCGATGTCGCCGATGCCGAGCTTATTCGCGACCCGGCCGGCACCCAGCGAGATACCGCCGGTGAGCACACCAGACGCAGCAAGAATGGCGGACTGCTGCGGCGTGAGCGTCCCATTGGGATCCTCCTGACGAACCTGCTCGGCGTTCTGCCCTGCGGCCGTGATGCCCTCACCTGTAGCGCCAGCGGCGATCGCTCCGATCCGCGGCGCAGCGGCCAGCAGCCCGCGCGCCGCAGCACCGCCGATCAACATCGACGGCGCCGACTCGACGGCGCTCTGCAGGATGGTCGATGGGTTCCGAACCATCGCGCCGACCGTGGGGAAGAACCCCTTGGCGTCCTGCACGGTCTTGCTCGCTGCCTGTTGAGCTGGCGAGTACAGCGTGTCGAGATAGGCCTTGGCCTCTTTCGGACGGAAGCCGATGCCGCCGACGCCCTGCCCGAGCACCTTGCCTACGCGGCCACCGGTGGCGAGGTCGGCCACGCCTACCGCCGCTTCAGGCACGCCCACGATGCCCTTCGCCAGCGAGACACCCACATCGCCAACACGGCGGGCGATGCTCGTGGGTGGTGGCGGCGGCGTGATGGTGCCGTGATCCCAGTCGGGTTCGGCGTTCGCCGGCGGAGTGATGGTGCCCTTGGACCAGTCGATTGCGCTCATATGCCGTCAGTCCTCAGAGGGGAACCCATTTGCCGCCGGTGAACCGCGCGGACTTGCCGTTGACCGTGGAGATGGACCCCTCGGCAATCGCCGGCCGCGCAGCTGGCGCCGCCGGCGGCGTGACGATCTGACCGGTGGCCTTGTTGAAGATCACGGGCGTCTTCGGGAGCGTGCGCACGCCGAGCATCGGGTTCGCTGGGTCGATCGGCTCGGTTCCGCCGCCGATCTCCACGGCGGAGAAGTTGTCCTGATTGGCCTTGCCGCTGAGGGCGGCCAGCTCTTCGGCAGCCGCACGACGCGCTTCCGGCGTCGCTGCGTTCTGAACTTTCAGCTGCGCGGCCTCGATACGACTCCGGCTACGGCTGTCGAAGGCAGCCGCGTCCTTCTTCAGCGCGAACTCGTCGCGATCGAGCGCATTGCGGAAGCCGAGTTGCGCGGTTGAGGCCGCAGCGCGCCGGTTTTCCCCCGCCTCGCGCATGCCGGCTCGGGCCGTCTCGCCCGCCTGCTCCATCGCCGTGCGCGAGGGGCGGACAGGGCGCGTGCCGAACACCATCATGCCCGGCGCTTGACCGTTCTGCGCATCGATCTCGCGCTGGATGCCGGCCATGTCGCGCAGGTGCTGCCCGTCTCGCTGGTACTGGGCGATGCGATCAGCCGACGTGACGCCTGAGCCGCTGAGGTCGCTGACCGTTCCGCGGCCCGGTGCGCCATTGATAGAAGGGCTGCCCGAGACGTTGGTCCCGGAATAGGAGTTGCCGACGCGCGTGATGCCGCCGGGGATCTGTCCCGCTGGGCCGGCCGCAGCGGCTCCGCCAGCAGAAGCGTCCGTCGGCGCGACAGGTGCGGGGCCGCCCTGCACGGTGGGCGGATTGAGAATCCCGCGACCAGGACCAGCAGGCGGCGGCGCGGCAGCGGTGACGGCGGTAGCAGGCGCGGCGGCTGCATCCGCCGCGCGGACTTTGTCGTAGTACGGCGTCATCGACGACGGGTCGACGCCGCTCGGAGTGAGCAGCGGCGTCGTGTAGGCCATGTTCAAGCCGGCGGCGCGCACCGGACGCACGACCGCGGAGTCGTAAGCGCCGAGGATCCCGCGTGGCACTGCAGTCGCAACATCGAGAATTGCGGCGCCAGCACGATCGTTGATGTCCTTGACGCCAGCAACGAAGCCCGACGCGGCCTGCCGGTCGGCTTGCGCCTGTGCATCCAGCGGAGCACCACTGGACACCTGACTCGGCCGCTGGCTCATGCCTAGCGGTGGAGCGGCAGTCGTTGCTTGCGGAACAGCCGCCGACGGTGTGATGCCCAAGGCCGGCGTCGAAGGTGCCGCCGGCGTGGCCGGGCGATTGAGGATGCCGCCTGGCGCGACGAAGCCGGCGGAAGGGTTTGCCGCCTGTGCTGCAGCGTCCCCAAATGCGTTTTTCTTCTTCGTCGGGTCTTCGGGGAGAGTCGTTGCCATGCGGGTACCTTGGGTCGGTTGATGCCTTCGGCATTCAAACGGCCAAGCGCCCCGTTGGCGACCACTATGGGGGTGCTGATGACAGCGAGCGTAGGGTCGTCAGGTGATGCTCTCGGCATTCCAACGCTGGGCGGCGCAATTGGCGAACCTAATGGGGATGTCCCCCGTCTGCGCGGTTCGGTCGATCCATCGCGGCCTCAGCTACGATGACGGCTCCCGGCCAGAACCAGCCGTTCGCCATCGCCGCTCAAATCGGGAAGAAGCGGTCATTCGCGGCGTCCACGCAACGGTTTGATGGGAGGGATGGAGCCCATCAACCGAAGTGTGTGCACCCAAACTCGTCAGCATGAAGAATTGGCCTTGTTTTGGTGCCGACCTCGCCGCCGAAGAACACACAAACACATGAAGAAACTGCTTTCCTCGCTCATGGTCGCGCTAGGCGCGGCGCCTGCAGCCGCGCAAGCTCCAAGCAAGATTGAGACAATCAACACGAAGTCGATTCGGTTCACCATGCCGACGGTCGCGACTGACGACCTCAAGTTCGTAATGCCGACCGCCCAAACGTTCGATGACGCGCCCCAGTTCCACGAGGACGAGTGGGCGCAAGTTGAATTCTTTCCGTCGGCCCGGCTTGGCGAGGTTCAGCGCCGCCTCGTGGAATACAAAGCCTTTGAGCAACGCCATCGCGGCCCCCACGGCTGGACAGACATCTACGCCCGTCGGGTCTCTAGGTCCGCGGCCATCCTCGGCGGGGCGACCGCCGTTGATGAACTGGCATCTGAGGTTCACGGCACGCGCGTGCCAGCGCCGATTTTGACCACAGCGTCAAAGCCGCTTGGGCAGGTGGAGAGCGGATTCAGCATACGTCTCAGCGATAAGGTCCACCTGTACGGCTTGGCGGACCGGGCAGGCATCAATGTTCTAGCCGCCATTCTCGACAGAGGGGCGGACGATACCTCCTTGACGAGCGCCTTCCTCGCGCTCAGAAAGTCAAAGGACATCATCCTTGTTGATTGGCGGAGCCAGATGGTGCTTGTTGCTTCGATCCCGACGGGCAGCCTGGAGGTTTGGCGTCCCTGACCGTGTGCGGCCAAGAGCGGACATTCGCACCAAACAGTCGAAAGGAAAGCATTGAATGAAAGATGGCGTTGCCGTTCCTGAGGCCGTGTTGTGCATCCCTGGCCCCTGGATTGATAGAGCGGACCTGACGAGGCGACTCGTAGAGTCAAACGCGAGCTACATTCTTGCTGGCATGTTGTTGATGGACATGAAGACCAGTACGACATGTGAGCTTCAAATGCAAGCACGCGACGAGAGAATGTTGTCTGCTTTTAAAGTGTCTGGACCGCACTGGTCGCATACAAATGAAATGACGCGCATCACCGATCATGAATCCGTCATTTATCTGATCGGTCACGGCGGCTCGGAGACCAATTTCGCTCCTTTGATGCGGGCTGCACGTGCGCTCCTAGATGCAGGAGGATTTGGTGTCAAGGTCGAGAGTGCGGGCCTTGCACATAGCCCAGAGGCGTGGCGAAGGCTTTGCGATGAGTTGCACCTTTTCAGTGTTCACGAAGCTTGCGTCGTGTACCTCACGGGCGCTGATATTTACTCGTGCGGCATGCACAATCTTGGCCTGAAGGATGTCGTCGTCGCAGCAGAGGGCACGGAAGACCCCGTTGAGCTTGTTCGGACCTTCACACGTTATGCTTTCGCCGAGAAGGCGAACATTCGATCTGGACAGACCTTCTCTTTGGCTTCCGACGCTCCCGTGTACAGAATCGTGGACGACATAGGCGTGCAGTACGACGCTTCATCACTTTTCAACAATCCGTATGGTTTCTGGCGCCTTGAACCTGAGGAATTAAAGCTTGCGGCGAGCAAGCCTGACAGACGTTCTAGGTGGAAGTTCCGCAAGCACTAGCCCAACATCCGCTTTCGACTAAACCTTGCAGCCGGTAAGGGCCCCCTCCGATCTGGTCCGCCTCGGGCAGAATCCGGCCATAAGCGGTCGCGGCTATGTGATGTCCTCGATAACTGACGACACTATGACAAAGCTCAAATCACGGCGCTGGCGTAGAACCTGCGAAGTCATAGGCGCGGCAGCGGAGATCGGAGAGTGGCTGTACATGCTGCCGCTTCTGATCTTTGTAGTGGTCGTTCCTGTGTGGTGGGGCTACTCGTTCGTCCGGGATCACTTGCTGATATCCGGCGCGGTTGGGGCAGCGTTGGCCGTCGCCGCAGCCGTGTATATCGCTCGTCGCGCGCAGCGCCAGTAATGCCTATGGGCCCGAAGCGACCTCCACCATGAGGACAGCATCCGGCCAGAAGGTGCCGGTCGCGACAAGCCGGTTGCGGGTAGGCTAAACGAACCGCTGCCGATACGTGGCAACTGGCGGCGTAGTTGTCAGACGGAAGCTGACGTCTTGGGCCTTGTTCTGCTTACCGAGAAGGATGCGACCGGCGAAGATGTGCAGCTCGGTTGCAATGCATCCGATGGTGCGTGTCAGTCGCTCGCGTGGAGGCCCGTCTTTGGAAACGCCCTCAAACGAGTAGCCACTGAGTTGCCCGATCAACGCGGCAACGTCGTTGCGCTCCAGACTGATACCTTCCCAGTCGTGCGCGAACAGGTTGCGCACTTTCCGCAGAATTTCCATATCCTTGAACTGGTCTTCGCCTACGAGGCCAAACGCGTAGACGGCCTTGATGCGCGCGCCGAGCGTGCCCAGCGGTGCGTTGAAACCCTCCACGAGCTCGCGGGTCGCCTTACAGTTGCGGAAGTAGGCGAGCAACAGGCTGCCAAGCGCTTCCTCTATAAACGACCCCATCGACAAAACCATGGCACGGTCGTCCTGGTCGCGGACCAGCTTCATGAACCGGTTAAGGTCCGAAAACGCCTTGTCTTCGGCATTCGACGTCTCGTTCGTCGGTTGTGAGTCCATCGCGAGCCTCCTTGGGAGCCGTGTCGCCTGTGCGGCTGGGCGCTATTTGTCGCCTGTGTGATGCGGGGCATTATGGCGAGAACCCGCGCTAACGCGATTTCTGATGCCTTCGAGGCGAAACATTGGCCGGCGATAGCGGCGTGAAGGGTAACTGGACGTCCGCTTTCTGGCTTTCAATTCAAAGTGTCGAAGGTCAGCAACGGGCCCAAAGCGGAAGTAGCGACCTTCGCGCGAGCGGTCATCCGAGCCATAGGCCCCTTCACACTTGAGGTATGAGGTCGTGGCCCGAAATGCCCTCGCCGAGTTGTTCGCAGATGCTCGATCACCTAATTCAGAAGTCAACCCGGTGATACTTTCGATTTGCGCCCTCGAGTCCAACCCAGACGCCGAACTCGGGGTTCTCTCCTAAATCCTCGACGAGAAAGTTCACCCTGCCGGAAGATTCCCGATAGCGCGCGACGTACACGTGCCTCGGCTTCATATCTTTCACCTCGATCTCTAGATCGGCCCGTTGATAGAAGATCGTCCCCACTGCCAAACCGAAATTCGAGGAGTAACGTACTGAGAACTTGTGTGTGCCGGGCAGAACCCGGGTCCAAATGGGGCAACCGACCTGCCAACAGGAGGGCTCCTTTCCATCAATCAACTGAATGCCAATGGCCGTGTGCTTTTCCTGCTTATCGTCTATCGCCACGAAGACAGTGGTGTCTGCCAGGGACGGTGTGCCTTCATACATCGCATAAGGTGTGTGATGGTAGGCGCAGCCTGAGAGAGCAAGAACTGCGAGGATGGTGACGATTTTGAGAACGGCTTTTGAGGACATATTGGTAGTGCACCACCGTTTTGATCGGAGGCCTGGATGGCTGACTGCTTCTGGCCGAAAACTGCCAGCGCCGAGGATGCCACAGTGTGTCAGTGCGGAAAAGACATCAAGACGGTTAACTCAGCGGACTCGCCGCAGAGGCACTCATGCTCTGCTGGCTCAACGCGTTTGTGAGAGCACTGCCCGATCAGCGCTGATCGCCTGCAGCAGCAGTGTCACTTCCCCATCACGCTGCTCAATGAGGTCCTGACCTTCTCGCGCCAAGCCGACAGCTTCGCCAAGTAGGTCGCCGAGGAGCTTGGATCGATCTCCAGCAGCTCGGCAGGCAGCGGCGTCAGCGTCGGGCCCGGCGCCACCACTGGGGGCGGCGCTGGCGGAGGCGATGAGGTGGCGCAGCTGGTCGTCAGCAGTGCGATGAGCAGCATCAGCAGCGGCCCGAAGGCGCTTCTGTTCGTTGTAGGCATGGACGTTCTCCTGTTGCTGCGCGGCATGCGCGGACGAGAGCGCGGCGACCCGCTCGGCCTCGCGCAGGGCCACACGGTTGCGGGCTTCGTTTTCCTGAGAGCGAGACAGCTGCTCGCTGGCCAGTGCCAGTTCGCCACGAAGCGCTCGGTCGCGGTAGCCGTACGCCGCGAGGCCGAGCGCCACGCATGCAGCGATGAGGGCCGCAATCACTGCAGACTTCAGGGCGTCAGACACAGGGCCTCCTCGGCATTGCGGCGACGCGTCAGACCAGGCAGTTCGATCAGGAAGCCCTTGACGGTGGCCTTGTTCCACCGGGGAAGCTGATGGCACGCCTCGATGAACTTGCCGGCCTTCAGCAGCCGTGCGGCCGTCGAGGTCTTCAGGTTGCAGACCATCGCACTGCCGGTGTTGAAGATGGCGCTCGCCCAGGCGGCCAGCATGTTGATCGGCAAAGCGGGGACGCATCGCTCGACAACCTCAATGCGCTCGAGCATTTCCTTGCCGAACAGCGCTTCGCATTCGGGCGTGGTCTTGTAGTCGCCCATCTTCACGCCCACGATGCTGCCGCGGCAGATCGTCGGAATGCCGACAGGGTCGCGGTACGCATAGTTGCGCAGGCCTTCGAACGGCCCAGCGATGGCGACCGCGATAGAGAGCGCGACCAGTGTCCGGTTGGACGATGCGCTGGGCTTGGTCGCCACCGGTGCGGATTGAGCCGGAGATGTCATGGCCGGGGCTCCTTTTGCTTGGCCAGGCGCAGCACGAACGCCAGCGCGATCAGCACGAGGCGCAGACGCTCCTTCGTGACGGGGTCAAGCTGCGGGATGGCCACGGACAGGAGGTCGAGGTGGTCGAGCAGCAGCTGCACGCCGTCAGGCAGCACGATCGCCGCGGCCATGGCCCAGGTGGACCACTTGCGGTACCAGCCCAGCACGATGCGCCGGTTGTAGAAAGCGATGGCGCGCACGTGCAGCGCGGCGCAGCGGCGGGAGATTGGCGCCAGCATCACTGCCGCCTCTGCTGCGCCGGAGGCAGCAAGCTCGAGCTCTGGGTTCCGGTCAGCGCGCGGATGGTGCGGATCTCGCCCTCGATGTTCTCCATGCGGAACTTGAGGAGCGCCTGCTCGCCGGCAAGGGTCATGGCCTGCGTGTTGCCGGCCTTCACAGTGATCTGCAGGTCCGCCACGTCCTTGGCGGTCTGGTTCGTGGTGAAGTACATGCTGACGAGCAGGAAGGCGACCGACGCGGCCGCGCACAGCACGCCCCACAGCGGGATGCGCATGTCGATGTACTTCTGTGAGAAAGCCAGCGGCTCTTCTTCGGTGGGCATGATGGCTCTCAGGTGGGGGAAATCAGAAGGCGCAAGCCGAGCCGCTCCAGCGCCTCGAACGGCTGCTGCTCGGAGACATCGCAGGCAGCCAGCAAGCCGGTGCATACCTCGAGCGTGGCGTCGGCAACGCCGCCAGCCTGGCAGGCGTCGAACATGACTTGAGGGTCAGCCAGCACGCCCGCGAAGGTGTCTTCGATCGGGCCGGAGCTGATGAAATGCGTTGCGGGTGCCGTGCCGTCAGCGGAGAGCCCGACGGTGAACATGCCTTCGCCCGGCGGGCCGGCGAGGCCAGCGCACATGCCGCGCACCGTGGGCGCGAGGGCCGCGGGGACGACCAGACAGCGGTGGATGTAGCTCATGCGGCCAGCCTCTTCGCTTCCATCGCGTTTTCGGTCTTCGTGATTTCGGCGGTGCTCGGCTCGCGCGTGCACAGCAGCAGCATGTTGTAGAGCCTGCCTCTGACGAACTCGGACGCGCCGTTGGCATTCGCTCCCACTCGGATTGCGGCGCTTGCCGTGTCGCTCGTGTTGGCGGCCGAAGTCATTGCGGTATTGGCGATGGTCCCACCCCGGTTCCGGCGGGTCTGCACGGTGCCCCGCGCATAAGCGGCCAGGAGGGAGAACTGCTCCGATGCAGCGAGCGCCGCGCCCACACCGCCGTAGACAGCGGCATCAGCATCCGGGCCACGGGCGCCCATCGAAATGTTGTCGGTCGCACCTTTGTAGAAGAGGAAGCGATCCGACCCGGCCGCGAAGAGGCGTCCCGAGGCGCCGGTGGGCGGGGCATAGGCGGCCAGCGACAGGAAGGCGGATGGCGTGTTGCGCAGCAGGTCGAGATTCGTGAGCAACAGGTTGTCGTCCACGCCGTCGAATGAGAGGTAGCGCGGCCAGCCCGTGGCGTCGTAGGTCGAGCCGGTGGTGGTCTGAACGCGGGCGGCTGGCGTACTGCCTTCTTCGAGCTGGTTCAGGATGAAGTGCCCCACCGCGCCCGCCGGCACCAGCATCACCAAGCCGCGCGCCGTGGTGTCTGGCGTCACCGTGGTGGAAATCTTGGTGTAGGCCGCATTGGCCGAGGTCGTGCCGCCGGCACCACCTTGGAGTTCCACGCGCACCAGCGAGCCCGAGATGAGGCGGCCGTAGGCTGACACGGTATGTGGGCTGACATTGCCGACGGAACCCGAGGCCACCAGGTAGGCGCTGCTGTTCCCCGCGCTGTTGTCGATGCGGTAGACCTTGCCGCTCGTCGCCTGGCCGGAGAGCCCGGCAGCAGCGAGTGCCGCGGTGTCATCAACGATGGTCGCGGTCGCCAGGCCGTTGGTGGCATTGGTGAACGTAACGCCGGTCAGATCGGTAGGGTTGGCGTTGTAGTTGAGGCACTTGTTGACGCGCGCAGAAAGCAGTGGACGCGCAGTCGTCGTGGCCTGGCTCGCGTGGGATCCGATGAACGGCTTCACCGACGCGCTGACGATATAAATGATCTTGCCGTTGTCCGCGGAGTTGGCGGTGCTGCGGTCAACGATCAGACTCACGTTCATATTCGTTGCCGGCGTGAATATGACGCGAAAAGTCGTATTGGTAAGTGAAGGCAGGGCCGCTGCGCCGTATGCACTCGTTGACGCCGTCTCGTTATAGAGCGACATCTTCACGCCGCCTGCAAACAGCACATCGGATGCTCGCAGGGTGACCATGAATTCGTAAGCAATACCCGCGGTCAGGACAATTCCGGGGACACGGGCGCTCCACGTTGACCCGGTGCCAACGGTGGTCACGGCAATTTCCCCGTTGACGACTGCCAACGATGAATTGCCCGAGGTCGTGGTCCAGTTTCCAACAGAGGTGAACGGGCCGCCCGCGCTCAATGCGCTCAGCATTTCCGTGCTACGAGCACCGTTGAATCGCTTATCTCCCAAGAGGCCGGTGCCCTGCTCGAAAGCAGTGACTGGAGTAACGCCTAGATTGTCCTGAAATAGCGTGTGCTGCGGAAATGCAGCCATGAATTCCGCGCTGTAATCAGTAATTGCTTGATAGGCAGATGCCGAATTCGCCAGCTCAAATTGAGATTCTTTGACATAAGCCGAGATGCTTCCGGTCGGTGCCCCCTCCCATGATGCACTTGCATCCCGGGCCGGGCCGTGCACGACTTGAGACAGGACGGTAGTGCCGACCACGCCCCTCAGAATAAGCGTGTAGAAGCCCTGCGCATCGAGCGCGCTGGCGCTGGCTTCAAGCAGCGTGTATCCGGTATTGAATCCCGAATAGGCAACGGTGCCGTTTGCAAGGTTGACTACCATGTCCACACGGGACGGGTAGGTGGATTGAACCCGCATTCCATAGAAGCCGACGCCCTGCTTTACCTTGAGCTGCAAAGCGAATTGGCTGCCAATTGGTGCACTGGCGTAATTCGAATTCTGTTGGGCAAAATATCCCGAGGTGCTGCGGGTGGCAAGCTGGCTGCCGTCACTCTGAATTGCGACCGTCAAATCGCCCGTCTTGGGCCAATTGGTTCGCGTGAAGTCGTTGCTGTAGAGCAGCAAATTCCGACGCCACGCGATCTTTGCATCGGTCAGGTCGCTCGGGTCGTACCAAAGCCCCTGCTCGCCGAACTTGAACATTGCGGTCGGATTCCACAATCCCCAGTAGATCGAGCGCGAGGTGGGCCGGTTGCGGCCGACGCGGCCGGTGCGGGAGCGACTGACCTTCATGTTCAGACTGCGAACGCTTCAGCCGCTACCGTCACGATAGTCGCGCCCTGGTCCACGCGGCGCAGGCTGATCGCGTTGGCGTTGGTGATGCCCTGCACGAGGCGCGATGTGCCAGTGGGCACGACGATGGTGGACCCAGCGCCACCGCGCCGGTATTCGATGTCGGTGCCCGTCGTGTTGACGATGTCGAGCGACGAGCATGCCAGCGCCGCGAACGCGTTGAAGTTGGCACCAGTGGCATTGGTCGCCACCGAGGTGATCGTCACAGCGCTGTAGGTCTCGCGCGCCACGAAAGACAGCAGGCGCTTGAACAGCGCCATGAAGCTGAATGCGCCGGTGTCGTTGGTGGCCGGCGTGTCGGCTTTCGCGCCGAAGGTCGCATCCGCGCCGTCGACTGCAGTCACGCCGCCGAGGTAGACGACGCGCGCATGCGTGCCGTCGCCCATGTCCTTCATTTTCTCGGCTACGCCGATGCCCGAGTTGATGTTTTGGTCCATGGTGTTTCCCGTTCAGATGGCCGCGGCCAATGCGGGGATTCAATCGGCGGCCCTCCCATGGGGCAATCTCTAAGGGGGTGTTGCTACAGCTCCGTCAGGCTCACCACCCACCAAGACCGGCTGTAGCCTGCGGCGCCAGCCTTGCCGAGCAGCGCCAGCAGGTCGGCGTGCACGACAGCGCCAGCGGCGGTGCGGTGCGCCACATGCGCGGTGCCGCGAGCCGTGGTCACGACGATCGATGTGTCCTGGCTGTAGGCCACGTCGCAGACCCTGCCGGGGTATGGCGCCACGAAGGCAGGATCGGTCGAGGTGCCGTATCCGTAGGCTTCGGGGTATGAGAGCGCCTCGCCGTCGAGTGCCGTGCTGCCAGGACTGAAGGCCCACGAGAACTGGCTGTACCAGGGCAAGGTCGAGCCGGGCGTCCGCTGCGCCCGATACGTGCCCAGACCGAAGTCCGCGCCGCCGTACCCAAACACGTTGGTCGACACCGCGCCGTAGAAGCTGCCGGTGTAGCCAACGGAAAAGTCCCGCAGCCCGCCGTGCGCGCCCATCGCGCCGATGTGCTGCAGGCCATAGTCCGCGATGCGCGCGGCAGCACCATTCGCATCGATCAACGGGAGTTCGGTTTCGCTGAACGCGCGCGACATGATCAGGTGCTTTCGGCTGGTCAACGCAGGCGCTGAATCCTGAATCGTCACCGTCGCGACCAGCGTGCCAAAGGCCCAGACTTGGCGCTTCACGACGGCGTTCTCGATCGGCGCGGAGACGACGCCGCGTCCGCCAAGCGAGGCGACGAGCGCGTCGTCCCACCCTGGCAGCCGCAGATCCAAGTCGAGCGCGGCCGTGACACTGAAGTCCCGCACGGCGGGCGTATTGAACCCGCTGCTGCTGGAGAGCGCACCGGCCAGGCCGTCGCGCGTGAGCATCTCGCCGGCCACGTGGTCGATCACGCGCGCGCCGGCCAGCAGCCGCGCCGCCAGCGGGAACATGACCGTCGGACGCGCATCGTCGAGCGTGCCGGCGCCGCGCACTGTGTTGCGCGCGACTGTCAGCACCGCCGACGCATAGGGATCAGAGCCTGTGGTCGCCAGCGTGGTAGTCGTCGTCATCGCGAGCTGCTGCACCTGCTCTGCGACCTTGCCGGCGACGAGGAACGAGGCGCTGTTCAGCGTCTGCGCCTGGTCGATCTTCCCAAATGGATAGTCGTTGTCAGCCAGGTAGCCTCGCACCGGCAGACCGGGATCGGGCAGGCGCTCGAGCGGCCACTTTCTCAGCTGGACCACGATGTCGGCGTTGAGACGGTAGTACAGCACCGTGTAGGTCAGGGTGGTGCCGACCCCCAAGGATTCCGTGACGACAACATCCTGCGTGACGATCGTATAGAGCGGCGCGCCGTCCACCGTCTCGGCGGGGTCGAACTGCCGAACCTGCCGGATGGCCGCCGTGTAGAGGGACCGACCATAGGTCGTGATGCCGCTCTGTTCGATGCTCGTGAAGTTCTGGTAGCTGAAGAGCGTGTTCGCGTCCTCCCCGAAGCTGGGTGTACCGCTGCCATATTTCAGCCCGAGCAACCTGCCTTGCCCCTCTACCCCTTCGGGCACCACTAGCGGGCGCACGAATGGCAGTCCAGTCCATTCGTTGTGCTCGTCGCGGCCACTCCACCTCCCGCCACTGACGTAGCTGTCCCACTGGGCGGCGTACTCCTCGTATGACCGCTCCCCGGCCGCGCCGTCGATGGGCGGATAACCCGGAGCCACGCCAGGCAACGCCTCCAAAGCCCCGAATGGTGATGTGACTGAGCGCGTCTCGAGGGACAGCATGATCAGACCATGGGATTCCACGGGCCCAAGAAAAGCCGGGAACATGCCGCCCGCCGGGGCGTCGTGGTCTATCCAGTAACGCCCCTGGTAGTTGGCATCGCCGAGGCCAGGAATGGAGCCGAAGATGGTGCCGGCCGGGATCGTCACATCGATCGTCGCCCACAACCCGTCACCCAGATCGCAGTCACCCTCCGCCCCGACCGCGCGCAACACGGGCAGCGGCAGCGCATGCGTGTGCTCCTCGCTGCCGATCTCCCGGTGCACCCACATGAGTGCGTCCGCCGCGTCGTTGCTGCGATGCAGATCCAGCGTGTCGATCTCCATGCGTTGGGTCGTCGATTTCTTGCTGACCGCATAGGCCTCGTACAGCGCCGGCTCCGTCACAACCTCCTCGACGCACGCGTCACCCACCCAGTAGCCTGCGCCGGCGGTGCGCACGCCGGCATAGACCGGCTCGCCGATGTCGCTGCGGGTGTGCGCCTCCCGCGCGTAGCCGCCCGTGAACGAGACGAACTCTGCCGGCAGCACGTCGGCGTCGCGCATCTGCGCCAGCACCGGCGCCGCGCCGAAACGAAACGTCACGTCGACGGCACCAGCACGCATGCCTGCCACGACCACCTTGAGGCCGTCCGGGCTGAAGCTGCTGCACATGACCTGCCGCTTCACCTCGCCCATGCCGTTGTAGGCCGGCACGGCGAGCACCGGCGCGTCCTGATAGCTCGCGCTGCCGGTCGAATACCAGCGGGCGATCACCTGCAGCTGGGCGCCGAGCGCGCCCTTCAGGATCAGCAGATTCGCGGTGCCGCTACCGGCCGCGGCGCCAGCCGCCAGAATTTCTTCGTCGATCGCCACCAGCGCGCCGGCCGCCGAAGAGCCGCGCACCTTCGCCCAGGCCTCCAGCTGCGCGGCGC
Source organism: Variovorax sp. GW821-FHT10B04 (assembly GCF_059415645.1). Taxonomy (NCBI): domain Bacteria; kingdom Pseudomonadati; phylum Pseudomonadota; class Betaproteobacteria; order Burkholderiales; family Comamonadaceae; genus Variovorax; species Variovorax sp. GW821-FHT10B04. The sequence goes on along the minus strand of NZ_JBWKNQ010000012.1, from coordinate 17,377 downwards.
TCGGCGGCTTGCCGGCGCACCAATGCAGCTTGCGTGTGCCGGGCCCATACCAGGTGCGATCGAACTGCGGCGGAGCGATGCGACGCACGCGAAATCCGCTGCCTTCGTAGCTCACGCCGTACCACTCGGGCTGCAACTGCTGGTCGTGCAGCAGCTGGAACGCCACGCCCTTGGCCTCCTCGCCGCCGTCAATGCGGATCGTGCAGCGCCCCTGCCCGGTGTACCGAATGTGCGCGACCTCGTCACCCAGCACGCGCACGCTCTGGTGCGTGCGGTTCGGGTCGGCCGCCAGCGCCATCGCCGCCACGTTCCGAACCCACGCACGGCAGGCCTGCGTGCCGCCCTGCACGATGATCTGGGGTGCCATCGTCAGGTGTAGCTGATGTCGCTGTCCTGCGCCACGCCAGCGATGGAGCTCGACGCCCCGCCGATGGCGCTGCCGAGAGACTGCATTGCGGCGGCGACGCCTTGCACGGCGGTCTGGTGCGCGGCAATGGCATCGCGGGACACCACGGCAAAGTCGTTGGACAAGCGATCGTTGATCGCCCGGTTCGCCGACAGCTTCACCCCCTCGATGTCCACGTCCAGCTTCGACGCCTCGATCTTCAGTCTCTCGCCATCGAGCAGGTTGGCGTTGCCAGTGCGCACCTGGTCGACATAGACCCGGTAGGCAGCGACCTGCGCCTGCAGCGCGGCAACGCGCGCCTGCACCTTCGCATTGGCCGCTTCCACCTGCGCGCCGTATGCCCGCACCTGCTCGCCGAACGCGGAGAACTTGGTCTGCTCGCCGCGCTGCTCGGCCTCGATGGCACGCAGCTTCAGCTCGTTCTGGCCGAAGCGCGAGACCTCTGCTTGGATCCGCGTGCGGTAGGCCTCGAGGATCGACTGATTGACCGTCGCGCGCATGCCGACACCACGCACCAGCTCGCTGTAGACATCGATCTTGGCCCGCTCGGCGCGGATGCTGGCATCCCATGCGGCGATCTGCTGCGCGTTCACATCGACCTTCAGCCGCTCGGCTGCGATCAGCTGCTGGAAGACCTCGACTGCGACCAGGGCGCGCTGCCGCTCCTCGGTCCACGCGGCCAGGTAGGTGCGCAGCGCCTCGAGCTTGGCGTTGTAGGCCTGCACGGCATATTGCAGCTTGACCTGCGCCGCGTCGATGTTGATGCGCTGCAGCTGCAGCGCGCGGTCCATCGCCGACTGCGCGTAGCGCTTCAGCAGATCGATGAACTGGATGGCCTTGCCGCTGGCGTCCTGCTGCTGCAGCACCAGCTGGTCGGCGCGCTTCAGGGTGATCTCGCGGTTCAGGTCCGCCAGCTTGCCATTCGTGTCGCGCGCGACTTCACGCAGCGCGTCAGCCATGAGCCCCGAGGGCATGCGGAGGTTACGCGCGCTCAACTGGTTCATGACCTGCGCCTGGCCGCGGCGCGCCTCCCCGACGATGCGATCGCGGCCGGCTTGAAACAGCCGGTGCCCGTTGTCGAGGTTCGTGCCGTCCCACAGGGACTGCAACCAGGTGGCGAAGCGCTCGTCCGTGATGGCCTGCGCGAACTCACGTTCCACGCTCGAGGCGGACAGATCGGGTGCAGCCGGCAGCCCATCCGCCGGCCGGAATGCATTCAGGTCGAGCGCCGCGAGGTTCACCTGAGGCGCCTGCACGTTGGTGCTCACCGGGATGAGGTCGGGCCGCGCAGCGAACTGGACCACCGGCGCATCAGGCATGTCGACGGGCAGCAGCGTCGGATCCACGGTGTCGCGCCATTCAACCGGGTTGTAGGCGGTGCTCGGCGTGTAGGCTGGCGCGACCGGCGCGTCACCGGGGAAGGTCACCCCCGCCAGCGGGTCCGCGTTGGGTGAGCTGAACGAGTCCAGCGCCTGCGGTTGATAGTTGGGATCCGCGCCGATCAACGAGGGCGTGTAGTCCTGCAGCGGTGTGGCCGAGATGACCGGCGCCGCCGTTGCGATGCCGCGCAGCTCGGTGACCATCGACTGCAGTTGGCTGACTGTCGATGCAATGTTCACCTGTGCGGCGTTGATGATGTCTTCTGCTGCCACGTCTGTTCCTTACTTCGTTCGCCGCGTGGGCTTGCTGCCCCCGATGGCCTCCAAGGCGCGCAACCGCAGCGCGCCGCCCTGCCCTTGCACCGTGAGCTGCCAGTACCGCCCCTGAGAGCCGCGGCCCAGCGTCACGCGCGTCGTCAATGCCGTGGCGACATAGGCCACGGGGTAGGTGTCACTGCGCTGCTCGTTCGATGCGGTGAGCACCGCGTCGGCGGAGAGGTCGGCGTCTAGCCAGACCAGCGGCAAGTTCTTGGCGCGCGGGTCGCCGAAGTCAGAGCTGCGCGTGGTGAGAGCCGCGGGCATGTTGGCCGCGCCGTCCAGCCCCAGCGTGCCGGCGCCGAGCACCAGAGGAGCGCCGTCGACAACGGCGTAGCCAACAGCATCGATCGTGTGCCGCGCCATCGCCGCGTATGGGCCCATGAGGTACCCGCGGCGGATGCGCACACGCGCGGCGCGCCCGGCGGCGGAAACAGCAACCGCCACGCGGCCCGACGCGCGCGTGCCGAGACACGCGGTGGCCGCTGCGCCGGTAGCCGCCGAGACTGCGCCCGAAGCCGTCGTGCCGGTGCCGCGCGTTCCGGCGGCCGTGACCAGCACGCCCAGGCTGCCAGCCGCCGAGGTCGTGGCACGCACAGCGCCAGCGGCGCCGACAGCGACTGCAGCTGCGCCGCGCGCCGAGGTGAGGGTGCGCCCAGTGCTGGCCGCCCTGACGGTCGTGGTGATGGCGCCGACGCTGAGCCGCCCGCTCGCCGCCGTGCCGCTGCTGCCGACCAGCGCCGAGATGCCGCCGCGCATGCCCTGCCCGGGCTGCATGGTCCCCGTGACGCTGACGGCAGCGCCGATGGCCGTGCCTGCCTGCGGCGCACCGGCCGCGGCATCCACGCCCAGTTGAGCGCCGATCACGCCGTAGGCGACCGATGTCGACGGCCCACGCGTGCCGGCGACCGTGGCCACCGCCGAGAGCGCGCCAGCAGCATTCAGCCGAATGCCGTTCTCGCCGCTGATTGCCTCGCCTACCGTGCTCACGCGCACACCGACCGCGCCGTCCGACACGGTGTTGGTCGGCGCCGGAGCCACGATGTAGGGATAGACGCGCAGCAGCGGGCCCGCGTCGTAGTAGTTGTCGAATACGGCGAGCGCGCCGCCGCCGAGCGCCATGATCGTCGTGCCGGTGAGCGGCGCGATCGTCTGAAAGTCGGAGGTGTCCGCCGTGCTGTACACGTCAAGCCGGTTCGACGACTCATTGCGGTAAGCAATCAGGCTCGCACTCGAGTTCTTGACGCCGACCCAGTGATACGAAGGCCCGCTCGCGGTGCTCGTCACAACGCCGACGTTTGCCAGCGTCACCGGATCGGCCGAATAGAACTTCGCTGGCGACTCGGCCGGAGCCCAGTAGACGAGCGCCGAGTGCGCATGGAGCGGGTTGACCACGACCGGCGGCGAGTTCGGGGGCGTAGCCGTCTGCACCCACGTGGTCGAGCCCGATGGTCCGCCGACAGCCATCGTCGAACTGCCGTTGTGGAGCACGAACTTGCCCGTCGCGACGCACGCATTGCCGTAGCCATAGTTGCTACCGGCATTGGTGATGCTGGCCGGGTTGCTCACAACAAGTGAGGCCGTCAACGCGCCGGCACTGGGCGCCAGCAGATAGGTCGCGAAGGTGCCGCCGATGTTCGAATTGACGGCGTAGAGGTCGCCGGTGGTCGGATCGAAGCTGACTACCCGCACACCGCCGCTTGGCGTTGAAAGACTCGCCTTCACGGCCCAGGTGCTGCCGGTCTTCTCCCACAGCACGATTCGCCCGCCGGCGCCGCCGATGGCGGCAGCAACGCGCGGCGTGGTCGCATGTGGCCAGCCAGCGAGCGAAACCGGGTTCGTGGACGCAATGTCCGAAAGGCTGCCCCGTGGCAGTTGCGTGAACGCGGCGCCGCCTGCGAATTCCACGACACCAACGCGCGAGTCCGTCTCCGTGCCAGTGACCAGCGACGCGCCGATGACGAGCAGCCCCGACGACGCATCGCCATACAGCGCGGCACCGGGGACATTGTCGGCGATGAGGTACCGACCCGTGAGGGTCAGCGATACCGCCGGGGAGACGGCGACCGGCGTCGGCATATCAGCTCGGGTTCAGGATCGACGCGGTGAAGGTCGCGATCGTGTGGGTCGCGTCCGCACCGAAGTAGCTGCTGCCCTCCAGCGTCATGTCGCCGTTGCCCGCGCCCACGCCGATGCTGCCATCCACGCGGAACACGAACGGGTGCGACGGACTGGCCGTGTTCGGGTCGGCCGCGCCCGAGACGATGCGGAACCAGCCGCCGTTGCCGCCGGCCACGCCGACGCCCGATGCGGTCTGGCTGGCGAGCCGCGGCAGCACGCCGGCAGTCGATGCCGCACCCCACGTCAAACCATTCGAGCCCGCCGTGCCGCCCGCGAAGTTCGCAGGCGTGGCCGTCATCGTCGTGACGGTGGTGGCGATGACCTTGGCGTTGGCGGTGGCGCCGGTACCGGGCAGCGCATAGATCGACACGACCGCGCCGGCCGCGACCGCGAAGAACTCCTCGCTCGACTGATATTCGTTGATCGCGGTGGCCAGCAGCCCGGCGGTGGTCGCCAGGTCGGTCGTGAACGGTACCGCCGCGGCGATGGCCGCGACACCGCCGATCGTGAGCGTGTTCACCGAGCCGCCAGCACCGGCCAGCGTTACCGTGCCGACGGCCTGCGCCTCTGCGACGCGCGCGGCGGCGGCAGCGGTGTAGGTCACCAGCAGCGTGCCGGTGGGTGCCGCATCAGCACTGGCCGGCTGCGCGCCGGTGTAGACGCGGATCTCCGCGTTGGTGAGAGCCTGTTTCAGCGAGCCCGAGCCCGCCAGGAAGCGGCGAAGGTTGGAACTGAGACGAACGGTCATGGGGTCACTCCTCGACTGTGAAAATGAACTGAGCCCCGCCGCCGAGTGGCACGACCGCGCCGGATGCGCGCTCGCCTGCGGGGATGTGGAAGACGTTGGCGGTCACCGGCATGGCCTCGCCAGCGTCGGAAACGTGGAGCACGCCCTGGCGGGTCACCAGCAGCGCGCCGGCGGGCAAGGTGCCATCGCCGTGGGGGAAGTCGCCGGCGCGCACGAACGTGGGGTTCTGCAGCAGCACTGGTGAGTCATTCAGGCGGAAGAGCGCTGCAGCCTGCGCGTCCAGCCCAGGCAGGAACCAGGTGCCCACCGACGTGCCGACGACGAGGCCGCTGTCCACGCCCGCCAGGGCACGGACCTCGCCTTCGAACCGGAACCGCAGCAGGGCCTGATGCAGGTGCGGCTGGTACGGCACGGACACCAGCACCTCATTGCCGGCGGCCACCGCGACGCGGGCGCCCCAGATGGCAACGCAACGGCCCGCTGGCATCGGCGCTGTTTCCGCGTTCTCGAGCACGGGCCCGGCCTCACCGAGCGCCAACACGGTCACGCTGGCCAGCGCCGCGGCGACCTCCCGCCGCTGATACAGCTCTGCTCCGTCGACATCCGAGACATACACCCGCGCCAGCACGGCCGCCGCAGGCGCTGCCGTCATGTGCGTCAGGATCAGGGACGACGCCTCGGCCACCTGCACATCGACGACGGTCGCGCTGCTCTCACGGCCATCGTCGAGCACCCACGTGCATGCCACGCGGTAGATTCCCGCCGACAGCGCACCGGCACCGAGCGTGATCGCAGGCACCGGCTCTGGAAAGCCCCATGGCCGCACACCATCGGTCGAAATGATCAGCCCCTGCTCGCCGTCCGTGATGAAGGACACGCCGCTGAGCGTGGCACCGGCCAGGTGGTCGCCGGCCAGCTGCGCCGACAGCGCGATGGAGGGGCTGCCGATCCGATAGAGCGCCCCGTCCGCCGCAACACCCAGCGTGCCGCAGGTCGTGCGCCAGGCGACGCCATCGCGCGCCGCAGGCACCGGCAGCGCTTCGAAGACCCGCGCGGCATCGAAGTAGCCGTCCACGGCATCCGCGACTCGTCCCGTGCCCAGGCTCTTGGCGTCGAGCGTGTTCTGAATGCCGGCGAAGCCGGTGTAGGTGAGGTCCGCCGCCATGGTCAGCCCCAGAACACCTTGTTGACGTGCGGCAGGTTGGCCTGCTCGCTCTTCCGCAGGTTCGCGTCAGGGCGGCGGCCGAACACCGCTTCGAAAGCCTTCTCGGCGAGCGTCGCGCGCGCCGGATCGATCGTCTCGGCATCAGGCTTGCTGAAGGCGCGGTGCAGCGCCCACAGCACCAGGTGCCGGTGATGGACCGCCGCGATCTCGGGCCGGGCCGTGGTCGGCTCGCTCACCTTCATCGGCTCCAGCGGCAATCGGTTGACCTCGAGCCGCAGCGCATAGGCGACCGGCGGCTTGGCGTTCAGCTCGATCGAGGTGTCGTACTGGATCAGCGCAGTCGGCCGGCCGACATCGACGCGCCAATGCGGGTTCAGCCGGGACTGCTCGATACGGTCGGTGCGCCCGAGCTCGACGACCTCCGTCTGGTCGACCAGCGTGGCGTAGCTGATGTCGAGCACTGCCGGATGCAGCGGATACACCGAAGTGCCCGCGACGACGACGATCGCGCACACCGCCGGCGTGCTGGCGTCGAAGATCAGCTTCGCACGGATGCAAGCTTCTTCCTGCGCCTCGTTCAACCAGCCCGCGACGCTCTCGTCGGACCAGAAGAATGGCGCAACGGTGTCGTCCGCATCCGTGCGGAACTGCGCGATCAGATCGGCGAGGGTCATTGCGCGGCGCCGTACTGATCGATCAGGCCGATGAGCTTGGCGCGCAGCGAGTCCAGCGTGGCGTGCTTGGAGAAGTCCATGCGGTAGTGGTTCTGCGCGTAGGCAATGACCGAGGTCTTGTCCATCGCCGCCACCTGGTCGCGCAGGTTCTGCAGATCCTCCTCCGAGCTGTCCGCCTTCTTCTCCGCGGCCGGCACCGGCACCTCGACGGCCTCCGCCGCGTCGCCGGGCTCATAGACCGACGGGTGCTTGAACATCTTGTGCGCGATGTCATCGGGCACCAGCTTGGTCTCGTCGCGACGGAACAGGATCTGCGTGCCGAAGAGGCCGTCGGTGTAGACCTCCCGCAGGCCCACATACTTCACCGGCGTCTTGCCCTCGACGTGCGTCTTGACCATGACCTTCGTGAAGGTGTCGACGACCGGCTCTGGGAGTTCGCCCAGCGTGTCGTACAGCACCGCGCCGGCCAGGACGACCGCGCGGAAGATGAAGTCCTTGGCCTGCTGCGCCTGGCTCAGCTGCTCGAACGGAACGAAGCACGGATGTAGCTTCTTCTCCACGTCCTTCACTTCACCGTAGGCCCACCCCTCCTCCGCCTTGACCTTCAGCCAGGCTTCATGGCTGGCCTGCGGCCCGAGGTTCGGGTTCTCGAGATGGAGCTCAACGCCCAACACGGCGCTGTTCTTCTGCCACTGCGGCGCCTCCTCCCACGGCACCTGGCTGGTGTCGCCGAGCGCCGCGCAGTAGGCGGCATTGACCGTGTGCGCCAGTGCGGCGAGGAGCAAGATTTTCTTCATGGTGATCCTGAGCAAAAAGGGCGGACGAGCCCGTGAAAGCCAGTCCGCCCGTGGGTTGGGGTGCGTGGGGAATTACTTGGGTCCGCTCTCGATGCCGGACACGATGTAGTCGAGGACGCCGGCTGCGGCGTTGGCCGCGCCCGCCCAGGTCAAGATCAGGTAGGCGTCCTTCGGCAGCGTGAGCGGCACGACGGTGTTGTTGTTCGATTCCGTGCGGCCGATCGCGTTGAGGGACAGCGCGGCATGGAAATAGTCGTCGTCCTGCGGCACGGTGGCATCGTCGACACCGTCCACATAGGCGAAACCGACCTTGCAGTTCGTGGCCGCCGTGAACGCCGTGGAGACGATGCCCTTGCCATCGACGATGTAGAGGCCGGCATTCAGGATACCGATGCGGATCACATCGCCGACGGCCGGCGCGGTGGCCTTGTCGGAATCGATGAGGACGCCGCCAGCGAGCGCGGCCAGCTTGAACGAATGCAGGGTGGCATTGCCATATGGCGTGCCGCCGAAGCGGCCCTGGCTGGCGATGTATTTCTTGTTGACAGTGACCATGACAGGCTCCTGAAGGGGAAGAAGGGTTGGTGCGAGGGTTCGCAGCGAAGCCCGGCGCGAAGCCGGGCCTGTCGCTTACTGGCCGCTGATGGCGACCGCCGTGTCGATGACGATGATCCCGTGGTCGGTGTATTGCTTCGTGTCGCCGTAGTCGACTTCGAAGCGCACCTTCGACTTGCCAGCCATCATCCCGATCAGGACTTCCAGCTTGTCGTCGTGGTCCAGCAGCTTCTCGCTCCAGAAGAATGGATTGCCGGTGTGGCCGTTCTTGCCGAACGCTTCCGCCAGCGCCTGGCCGCCCAGCAGGATCGCGCGGTCCACCGCATAGGTGGTGCCGAACGATGCGGGCACGAGGTCGGTCGTGGTCTCGACCTCACTCGTGTAGCTCGGGCACCAGCGCAGGCTGCTGCCGGCGTAGAAGCGGATCGGCTTCGGCATCTTCACGATCAGGATGCCGTTCCACAGACCGGCTTCCCCCATGAACAGCGGGTTCCCACCAGCCGACGAGGCGCGCGCCATCGCATTGGCCTGCAGCGTGCGGAAGTTCGTCGACTTCACAAACGAGGTGTACTGCTCGCTGGAGACCAGCAGCACACGGACCGGCGCGTCCGAAGCCATCTTGTCGCCGTCGAAGATGACGGCGGGCGGCGGCAGCGGCATGGAGTCGAGGTAGGTACGCAGCGCGTCGACCACGTCCGAATTCAGCACGTCGGTGGTCGCGATGCCGATCTCGTTGCCGGCCGCGTTGACCAGCTCTATGCCAGTGCCCGTCGACAGGAAGTGGCGGTTGCGCGTCGGTGCCTTCACCGTGTTCACGCAGATGTCGGCGAAGTCCAGATCGTTGGCCAACGGCACGGCCCACTCGATGTTGTTGTGGTAGCCGCGGGAACCGGCCATGTGGACCAGCGTCAGCTGATCCTGCAGGCGGTCCATGTAGCTCTGACCCTGCGCGCGCGCCAGGCGGCGCAGCTGGTGAGGCGTGCGCTGTTGGGTCATCTGGCCGCCGGCCGAAATGGGGTAGCGGGTCTGGTTGATCCGCAGCTTGTCCTGGGTGAACGACATGCTGCGACCGCGGCCTTCTGCCATGCGCTCGCCCATGATCGGCTTGCCGCCCATGGGGTTGATCAGGTCGAAGGTGATTTCATCGCCAGCGGTCTTGGTCAGATCCATGCAACGCACGATCGGATAGTCGTTGCTGGACTGCTGCTTCAGGACCGATTCGGCATCGCTCTGCTGGGAGAACTTGCCCGTGAGGCGGTTGAGCGTGGTGTTGCGCTGCATGTTGGCAGCGAACAGGCCGGCCGACTGCAACCGCACTGCGAGCGGCGAGCCGTAGGGAATGACGGTTTGGGTCATGAAAACTCCGTATTGAGGACTGGCTCCGCCTCACGGCGGTGCACGAATGGGTTCAAAGCAGCCGGCTCATCAGGTCGCGGATCTGCTCGGGGCTCTTGCCCGCGAACTTCTCGGCGATGGCCGCGTCCGACATCTCCAAGATGGCGGCGGCTTCGTCGTGATGCGCCGCCGAGCCCGCCGGAAGATCCGACAGGCTGGTGGGCGTCGCCGACTTGGCCGCCGCAACGAGGGCTTTCGCTTTCGCAGCCGCTTCCGCAGCCGCATCAGCTGGAGCAGCTGCGGGCGCTGCCGCTGGTGCAGCTGCAGGTGCCGCGATGGCCGGGTGAGCCTTGCGGTACGTATCGAGCAGCTCGACCACCTGATCCGCCGTGCCCTTCTCCAGCACGTCCTGCATCGCAGCACGCATGAAGGTGGGTTGCGAGTCGATGTACGCTTTCATCTCGGCGCTCTCGACCACGCTGTCGGCATCCGGGTGGGCCGTGTAGATCGCCGAGTAGTGCGCGGCGTTGGCGTCGATCACGGCCTTCTGCTGGACGGGTGCCAGCGCAGACGTGAACTTCGCTTCGAGCGCTTCGGTGATCACCTTGACCTTCGCATCCACGAGGGTTGCCACGCCCTTCGCGATCGCCTCTTCCGAGTAGTCCCCGAACACGTCGGCCGGCACCGCTGCTGCATCTCCTGCCGGAGCGACAGGCGCCGCTGCGACAACAGCTGCGGGCGCAGGGGCCGGCGCATTCTTCAGGGCATCGAGTTCGGCGCGCGTCTGCTGCGCCACCGTCTCCCAGTGCTTTGCGGTCTCGCGCGCCTGGCTGAGCTTCTCGAAGGGAATGGTGTGCACACCATCCTTCGCGAGCACAACGGGCACAGGTTCCGCAGGTGCGCCAGCAGCGGCTGCAGGAGCAGCAACTGGCGCGGCGGCATTGGGATCGGGGACCGCAGGGGCGGCAGGAGCCGCAACGGGCGGAGTGACCAGCGTGGTGTCGGGCGCACCACCTTCCGGCCGCACGACGGCGCCGGTATCGCCCTGAACGTCCAGCATCAGCATGCGGGCGTTATCTGCATCACTCAGGTTGCCGTCGGCATCCTTGTGGGCTTCGTAGAACTGCTCGATTGGGTCCAGCTTCAACTTGATCCTCTGCCACATATCGCCGTGGCCGCAGTGAGGTCCAAGATTCGGGTAAGGGGCCGAAGCCCCGCCCTCCATCTCGTGGGATACGCCTCGTCTCACGACGTTGCGGGTGCCACGTCATCACGACGTTGCTGGAGATGGAAGGTAACCACGCGCGTGCCGCGCGACTACCACTAAGGGGGTGTTGGTCGTTCCGCGCGTGTCACGATGGCATCGCGGCGCCCGCGTTGTCCGACGTGCGCAAGGTTTCGCTGCCGACCAACGGACCGGGCGGCGTCTGTGGCACAGGCGGCTGCGTAGGGCTGGTGTTCGTGTGAGTGCCAGGCAGCGCCTGAGTGGCGACGGGCGCTGGCAGACCCGTGGGGATCGGCAGGTTCGGGTCCACGCCGGCCGGTGACGGCGCCTGGTAGCCGGACACCTGCGCAACCACGTCAGCGACCGGCGCGATCGCCGGGTTCATCACCAGCGACGCGGCAGTCTGGTTCGCCGAGTAGAGCGCCTCGACGTTGATCTTGAACGCGTTGGCGACCATCTGCCGCACCTGCGCATCCAGCATGGCGGGCGAGTACTTCAGCTCGAGCTCGCGCGCCTTCAGCTCCGCGCCCGACTGCGACAGGGCCAGCTTCACTGCCTCGTCGATCTTCTGCTGGATCTGTTCCGGCGTCATCTGTTCGGCCGCCTGCTGGATCGCCTGGATGATGTCCTCCTTGTCGGGCACGTCCATCAGGTTCAGCAGGTGCGGCAGCGCGATGACCTGGTACTGCTGAGGCATGGACTTGAAAGCCTCCGACATCGCGGCGAGCTGCTGCGAACGGAACGACGGCGTGCTGGGCACATCCTGCAGGTCGATCTTCAGTTTGGTCCGCTCGACATCGTTGTCGAGATATTGCAAGCCGGTGTCCAGATCAACCGCCGGCGTGTTCAGCCGGATCACGCGATCCGGCTTCAAGCCCTTGCCGGAGATGATGACCTCCTCTTCCTTGCCGATCATGTCTTCGATGAGCAGGGAAACCAGCAGATCGCCGACGGCCATGCGCGCCGTGCGGAAGTTATCCATCAGGTCGGCCAGCGCCTGGGTCGCCTGCTCGACCTGAGTGGCTTCCTGCACGCCCGACGTGGCCGAGCTGCTGCGCCCCTGCATGACATCAGCGATGCCGCTGGTGCGCTGGATACCGATGCGCGAGTCCGCGAGCATCTTGTACTGCTGCTCATTCAGTTGGAAGTCGCGCTCGACCTTGAACACGGCGCCATTCTTGGCCATCGCCGCGGGATCGAGCACGATGTCCGCATCGATGCGCGCGATGTTCTGCCGGAAAGCCTCGTCCTCTTGCAACACGGCGCCAGCGGTGCGTGTGGTCCGCACTGCCGAAAGCCCCCAGCGGATCTTCGACTGGGTCGCATTGACGTTGTCCTGCATGTACATCATGCCGCGCACAAGCCCGTAGGGAACTCCGGTTCGGTCCTCACGCTTGCCCCAGAAGGGCACATAGGGAAATTTGCTGTGCCGGTATGGCGTGGGACCGTCGGAAAGCTTGTGCGGGCCCATCCACATGGAGACGCGCATCTTGCAGACCACTGCCGACTCAGGGCGAATGACGCCCGAAGCGATGGCCTGGTTGTGGACCGGGTTGGCCGAGTCGTATTCGACGATGCGCCCGTCCGGCGCCTTCAGCACGATCGCGCGCACCCAGACCCGATACCAGACCTCGAAGATGCACACGCGCTTGTTCTCGATGTCGCGCCACTGCTGCTCCTCGACGCTCCAGCCGCGCTCGTCGACCATCGACATCGCGAGGTTCGTGCTGCCGCCGCCATCCAGCGTCATGTCCTGAATGCCGAACCAGCGATTCGAGGCCAGGCGCACGAGCTCCGCCTTGTCCGGCCACTTCAGCGCGACCTGCGATCGGTCAATCCATTTCCGGCGCACGAGGTACCGCGCGTCGCTGAGGTCCGGCTCAACGCTCAGGAAGTCCCACCAGACCTCATTGCGATGGACCGCCTTGCACCGATACGGATATTTGAAGGGGTCCGACTCGCGCGAGACCTCCACCCAGCCGACGCCCACTGCGACCTGCGGCTTGAAAGCGTCGCTGCACGCTTGGTCGGCTTTGCTGTGCCGCTCTGCCTGGTTGAGCTTGTGGTTCAGCGCCGCCGCCACGTCGTCGCCCGCCTTGTCGCTGTCGGGGATGACGCGCCAGTCCGTCCGCGTCTTCGCCTCGAGGCCGAGCACGCTGTCGATGGCGGGGCCGATCAGCGGCTCGATCGCTGGTGGCATGCCCACCATCGCCTGCTTGCGCAGGATCTCGCTGTCGAGCTGATTGCCGTCGACGTAGTCCATCTCGCGATCGGCTTTTGCTCGCCAGGCGGGCTGCTGGTCGATCTCGCGGAAGTAGCTCGTGAAGGTCTCGAGCGACAGGCCATCGCTGTCAGGTTGGTCGGTATTGTCGATGAGGTTCATTGCGGTCTCTATGAGCGCCAGTCAGGAGGCGCGCGGCGGGCGCTCTGATACGTGCGCCCGGCCATGGTGATGAGCTGGCCTTCCTTGGCTTGGGCGAACTGCCGGTACGCGTCTGCGCCCTCGCTGCAGCCGTTGGCCTTGTCAGGCTCGTCACCCCATCGGCCATCAGCGCGGTTCCACTTCTTCTTGTAGTTCTCGAGCCGGCTGAATCCGAGCTTCGTGCCCTCCTCGTCAAAGACCGACGATGCGAAGTGCTTCCGCGCCATCTGAATGCCGGTGTTCAAGTCGGTGATGATGGGCACGATGACGGTGTTGACGAGCCCGAGCTCGTTCAGCATCTCTTCTGTGCTGTTGTTCGTGTCGCTGAGCCGCTTGTGGGCCGCGTCGTGCGGCAGGAAGTGCTTGTTGAACAGGTAGCCCGTGTCCCTGAGCCACTTGACGTAGTACATCAGCGACTCGCCGTGCGCCTCGTGGTAGTTGATGAAGCGGTCTTCCGCGCCGACCTGCTGGTGGCACCAGATCGCGCAGCCATCACCGTTTCCGATGTCCCAGAACGTGTTCACCGGAATTTCGAGCACCGGCACGCGCACAAGTCTCTGGGTCCTGCGCACCGCGGCCACCTGCTTGGCGAAGTAGTTGCCATCGGTGGAGACCTGGAACGCCTCGGCGGGCGTGCTGGGGTACTCCTGCCACATCTTCTGTTCGTCGCCGCTGAACATGCTGTCGCGCTTGGCGACGTACCAGTTGCGCTGCGCGGGCGCGAGCGTCGTCGAGCACGCCGCCTCGACCACGGCAAAGTACTCGCGGTCCCGGTCGGTCATCACCACGTGGGTCGACTCGAGGCGGTACGCTGGGTCCTGCCACCACGCGAAGAAGTGGAAGCGGTAGTCCATGATGGTCAGCGGCGTCTTCGCGTCGGCCATGCCGATCGCGCGCTGGGTCATCTTGTAGTACTCGCCGTCGCGACCTTCCGCGGTCGATTCGATGATCGCGATGCCGTCGTCGGGTACCGCTGGTAGCGACCCGGTGACGACCTCAGCAGCCTTGTCCGGGAACTTGGCGCAGATCTTCCCGAACTCGCTGATGTGCAGCCGGTGGATGGTGCCGGACCGCATGGACGTGGCCACGCGGATGCTCGAGTTATTCGAGAACAGCAACTCCGCCGCGCTGTCGCGAGCAAGGGGCAGCACCGCCTTGATGGCATCGGGCAGCCGGTCATAGGCGAGCTTGACCTTGTCCCGGAAGATGGCTTCGGCAGCCTCCCGGTCCTGCGCGATGATGCCGCAGCGCTGGTCGGCATTGAAGAGCGCGTGGTCGAGCCAGAGGATGGCCACGAGCGTCGTGAAGCCCAGCTGACGGGCTTTAAGGATGATATTGCGGTGCCACAGCCGCTTTAGCAGCCGGCGCTGAGACAGGTTCGGGATGAACGGGATGACCGAACCCTGCGCGTCATCGCCGGCCTTGATCATGATGCGGTACATCTGCCCTGAGCAGATACGCCACATGGGATCGGAGAGGCACACCGCCAGCTCGGTGGGCGTGGTCGGCACCATCCAATGGGTCTGCGATGCGTCAGACATCGTCAGGCACCTCATGGACCACCGGCAGCGCACTGCGACCGAACGATGCAATGAGCGACGCCAGCGCGTCGGGTTCATCGCCCGGGTTGGCTTGGATGCCGAACGCCTCACGTTCACCCTTGCGGATGCGCTCGTCGATCTCGGCCAGCTTCTTCAGGCTGTCGATGCGGTCGGGCGCGCCGAGGATGGCCTGCATCATCGCGGCCTTCTTGTCGGTGTACCAGCCGCCAGACTCGGTCGGGCCGCTCTCGTCGATCGCGTCAACGAACTCTTTCAGGACCACCGCGCTGTCGGTCATCAGTTCGATTTCGCCGACCAGCTTGTTCCAGAGATCAGCCAGGCGGCGGAGCCCGACGCGGTGCGCCATGACCTTCTCCGCCGCCACTGTTCCCGCGACCTTGATCTCCAATGCAGTGGGGGTTGCATTCGGATTGACTTTGGGGGTTGCATTGCCCGAACCCGGGGTTGCATTGGCTGTTGCCTGGATCAGCACGCTGTCAGTGACGGCCTGCACATCTTTCCGCTTATCCTGAACCCAGCCGTCTTTCTTGGCTTTCCGACCGATCGTCGCAGCGTCAACCTTGAAGACCTCAGAGAGCTGCTTGTTCGATTGGTTGCCGAGACGATAGGCGCGCTGGATCGGAGACCAGTCGATGTCGGTGCGACGCGCCATTAGCCACGCCCTTTCACGGAAGGCGGACGGTTGCGGGTGAGTGGATGAAAGGCCGGAATCATGCGGAGCATGATCTGCACCGGTCCTGCAACGCGCAAACACTACGGGGGTGTTGTTCCAAGCCCGTCGTGCGGGAGCCTCCTTGCGGCAACAAGACGCCGCGCGTCTTCCAGCGCTTCAGCTTCGAGAACCTGCGCGAGTGCGATCGTGTCGACCTCGCCCATCACGTACGCCCGAGCGCTGCCGCGGTACTTCTGACCGTCGACCACAACCAGGCAGATGGCAATCCACAGATGCCCGTGCGAATCGCCGCGCATCTGAAATCGAGCCGAAGCGAAGTCTGGCGTGGCCGTGCTGCTGGCGCGCTCTATCGGACGGATTGGGATCACTTACCGAACGACAGCGCGATGCCGCCGGTCGCCATGGCAACCATGCGGCCCTCACGCAGGCTCATCTCGATGCAGGCGTCACCGATCTCCAGCTTCACCCGCCCGCCGGGCAGGTGCGTGCACGAGATGGCGCGGTCCTCGTGCTGCTGGTGCACGACGTTCCACACGGCGTTCGCGGGCGAGTGGATCCGGCCAAGATCGCGCTGCGCGCGCAGGTGCCAGTCGATGACCGACAGCGGCAGGCCGGCCTCCTCTGCAATGGTCTTGCGCGTGGG
Source organism: Variovorax sp. GW821-FHT10B04 (assembly GCF_059415645.1). Taxonomy (NCBI): domain Bacteria; kingdom Pseudomonadati; phylum Pseudomonadota; class Betaproteobacteria; order Burkholderiales; family Comamonadaceae; genus Variovorax; species Variovorax sp. GW821-FHT10B04. The sequence goes on along the minus strand of NZ_JBWKNQ010000012.1, from coordinate 1,357 downwards.
CGTGGCGCCGACTGCCTGAAGGTTTGCGATGGCCTGGATGACCTGCTCGCCGGGTTTCTTGGTGCTCATGCTTTTCGACCTGCCAAAGAAAACCCCGCCACCGGTAGACACCGATGGCGAGGTTGGAAAGAAAGCCTTGCGGGCGTTCCGGAGACAACTGTTGAGGCAGACGGTTCGAACCGCCGACACCTCGGGAATGGGCCGAGATCTCTATCAGGCCGAGCTATGCCACGAGGGGACATTCAACGCGTTTTTCGAGGCGCGTCAATCGCAGAAAAACTAACCCAAATGGCCGTCAACGGTTTGCTAGCATCAAGCTTTCATGCCGCAGGCAAACTGTCTGCTACCGGCCAAAAAGCGGACGGAGCTGAAATTCCGCATTGCGGTATTTGCTGCACTATCAATGAATAAGTATTAGATCCTTGTAAATGAAAAAGCATTTCGCATATTTTGTATATTTTCTCATAAGCAGTACATTCGGTTTCAGTGCTCACAGTGCCACAGATTTCTGCGGGTTGGGGCCTCCTCCAGACGCGCCAAACTACGCGGATTTCGAGTTGACGAAAGCTGCGCAAATAAGAGAAAAAGGCTTTCTTCCGGTCTGTGAAGCGGACTTAAAACGGTTCAACATAAATTACCGAAAAATAGACTTGGACAAGGCTGGTTTGGATTTTCCTCCAGTCAGCATCAAAAATACCCCGTTTGCTCAGCTAAAAAGCTTGGGCCTCATGCCAGAGGCCGTCGGTGAAAAAAAATCGAGGTTATACCGTGGCTTTCGCACCCCGGAAGGGTATGTGGTAACTTTGTTTGAGCACGACATGTCCGCAGATGGCTCTAGTGCTTGGCGAAAGCCAGAAGATGAGCCAGAGCGTGTGAACGGAATGCCGGCGCGGTTAGTGGTCTTGGAAGCACCTTCCGGCAATGCGATATCGCTACTTTCGTGGATAGAAAAACGTCGCTCATACGAAGTTTGGATCAATGTCAATGTTGCTAGGCAGCCATGGCGGGAACGCTTCTTCGCATTGGCTGCTTCGCTACCTCCGTCTACGGCCGGCTGCCCTAATGAAATTCCGCCAAAGCCATACCGGCTTCGGCCTGATGGGCTTCCAGAGTCAGACCCATTGCCGAAAGTCATGACTCAGATGGAGATGGACAAGCTTTTCCCAAAAGTTCGGCCTTGCAAGTAATTTTATTTGTGTAGGGATTATTTCTTTTAAGCGCGTCAGCTTGCGGCCAGTCTCGTTGAATGACCGCTTTGACGAAGTTTCACCGGCAGCTTTGGGCCCTAAGCGGAAGTTCAGGTTGCTCCGAAGCGGACCTTCCTGTACCAACGAATGTGCTCGGGGTCGGCATCTGC
>NZ_JBWKNQ010000011.1:163769-231422 GCF_059415645.1 Variovorax sp. GW821-FHT10B04 | reverse complement strand
GACCTGCGCGTGGCCGCGGAGATCTCCAACTCGGTGGTCGTGATGCAGAAGGGCCAGATCGTCGAGCGCGGCGCGCCTGGCGCGCTCTTCAGCAACCCGCAGCATGCCTACACGCGCACGCTGCTGGGCGCGATGCCGGGGCTGGACTTCTTCGAGCACAAGCTGGCGGCATGAGCATCACCACTTCGGCCTCCGCCGCTGCAGCACCGGCCGCACCCGCGGTCGACCTGGGCTGGCACATGGGCGCGCCTTCGCTGGCGATCGACCCGGACGCGCTGTCGCCCGAACGCATGCGCGCCCGCTTCAGCGGCATGCGCGAGACCAGCCCGACGGTGAACGTCTGGCGCGGTCCCGGCCCGGCCAGCAGCCTGCCGCGCGCATTGCGCGACGACATCGACGCGCTGACCTTCGTGCCGATGGGCAGCGGCACGCCGATGCGCTGGGACGCCTCGCTGGCCGCGAACCACACCGACGGCATCGTGGTGCTGCACCGCGGCCAGGTCGTCTACGAGTACTTCGACGGCCCGCTGAAACCGCACAAGCCGCACGTCTGCATGTCGGTCACCAAGTCGCTGGTCGGCACGCTGGCCGCCGCCGAGATGGTGGCCGGCCGCATCGACCCTGACGCGCTGGTGCCGGCGTACGTGCCCGAACTCGCCGGCACCGCCTGGGCCGACGCCACGGTGCGCCAGGTGATGGACATGACGACCGCGCTGCACTACGACGAGGACTACACCCGCGCCGACGCCGAGGTCTGGACCTACCTGCGCACCGCGGGCCAGCTGCCCGGCATGCCGGCGCCGGCCGGCAGCCCGGTCGGTCTGCGCGACTTCCTGCGCACCATCCGGTCCAGCGGCACGCACGGCGAACGCTTCACCTACAAGACGGTCAACACCGAGGTGCTCGGCTGGATCCTCTGCAACGTGACCGGCCAGCCGCTGGAGCAGCTCGTCGAGGAGCGCCTGTGGACGCCGATGGGCGCCGAGCAGGACGCCTGGTTCGTGGTCGACCCGCACGGCCGGGCCGGCGCGGGCGGCGCCTTCAGCGGCGCACTGCGCGACATGGCGCGCTTCGGCGAGACGATGCGCTGCGACGGCTTCTTCAACGGCCGGCGGATCATCCCCGAGGCCGCGGTCGCCGACGTGCGCCGCGGCGCCAGCCCGGCGCATTTCGCGCAGGCCGGCTACGCGCTGCTGCCTGGCTGGAGCTACCGCGACCAGTGGTGGATGACGCACAACGAACACGGCGCGTACTGCGCGCGCGGCATCCATGGCCAGAACATCTACGTGGACCCGGCCGCCGAGATGGTGATCGCGCGCTTCGCGTCCTATCCGAAGGCTGCCAGCGCCAACAGCGACCCGACCACGCTGCCGGCCTACCACGCGCTGGCGCGGCACCTGATGGCAGCGGCATGACGCGACGCAACGCCATGGCGCCTTGAAGCGCAACGGTCCGGAAGCCGCGGGCACATGCCCGAGCGGCCGCCTCGACCGAAGGATTCAAGGAGACTCGTCACATGAACAACACACCGCAAATTCCCGACGCCGCCGCCAGCCATCCCGCCGCCCAACGCTGGATGCTCGGTTCCCCGCCGCCGCGCGATCGCCAGGTCCGCTTCGCCGAGGGCGGGCTCTTCACCTTTCCGCAGCTGCGCTGGTCCTTCTCGAACATCCGCCAGCTGATGCCGACGGTGAACGTCTGGCGCGGCCACGGCCCGCTGCGGCCGCTGCCGCGCGCCGACCGCGACGACATCGAGGCGGTCGAGTTCCTGCCGCTGGGCGGCGCGCGCCCGATGCGCTGGGACGCATCGCTGGCCGCCAACTACACCGACGGCATCGTGGTGCTGCACCGCGGGCGCATCGTCTACGAGCGCTATCCCGGCGTGCTGCAGGCGCACGGCCAGCACATCGGCTGGTCGGTGACGAAGTCGCTGGTCGCCACGCTCGCCGCGTCGCTCGCCGCCGACGGATTGCTCGACACCAACGCACCGGTCACCCAGTACGTGCCCGAGCTGGCCGTGAGCGGCTGGGGCAATGCGACGGTGCGCCAGGTCATGGACATGACGACCGCGCTGCAGTTCTCCGAGGAATACGTGAACCCGAACGCCGAAGTCTGGACGCACGCACGCGCCGGCGGCATCGTGCCGCGGCCCGCGGGCTATGACGGCATCGACGGCTTCTGTGCCTACCTGCAGACCGTGAAGTCGACCGGCGAGCATGGCCGCGGCTTCACCTACCGCACCATCAACACCGACGTGCTCGGCTGGATCGTGCGGCGCGTCACCGGACTGTCGCTGTCGGAAGCCTTGAGCCAGCGCATCTGGTCGCAGCTCGGCGCCGAACAGGACGCCTACATGACGCTCGATGCCGAAGGCACCGAGTTCGCCGGCGGCGGCTTCAACGGCGCCTTGCGCGACATGGCGCGCTTCGGCGAAATGATGCGCGGCGAAGGCTGGTTCAACGGCCGCCAGGTCGTGCCGACCGCGGCCATCGACGACATCCGCATGGGCGGCGACCGCGCACACTTCGCCAGCGCGAGCTACCCGCTGCTGCCGGGCTGGAGCTACCGCAACATGTGGTGGGTGACGCACAACGCGCACGGCGCCTTCATGGCGCGCGGCATCCATGGCCAGAACATCTACGTCGACCCGTTCGCCGAGATGGTGATCGCGCGCTTCGCCTCGCACCCGATGGCCGCCAGCATGCACACCGACCCGACCACCCTGCCCGCGTACCACGCGCTGGCCCGTTACCTGATTTCCGCACCATGACGATCGTTGCCCTTCTCAGCAGTTCCGCCAACCTCGAATTCCTGCGCCCGATGCTGACGGCGGCCGATCCGTCGCTCGATGTCGTGATCTGGCCCGACCCGCGCTTCGTCGATGCCGAAGTGGCCGTCTGCTGGAACGCGCCGCACGGCGCCTATGCGCAGATGCCCAGGCTGAAGCTGGTGCACAGCATCGCCGCCGGCGTCGACAACGTGGTGGCCGGCCAGGACGTGAGCCGCCTGCCGGTGTGCCGCGTGGTCGACCCGATGCTGGCCGAAGGCATGCTGCAGTTCGTGCTGTGGGGCGTGCTGCACTTCCACCGCAAGCTCGACCAGGCGATGGCCAGCCAGCGCATCCAGGAATGGAAGCGCCCGCTGCAGACGCCGGCCGCGAGCTGCCGCGTCGGCCTGATGGGCATGGGCGAACTGGGCGGCCACATCGCCAGGCGCCTGCCGCTGCTCGGCTATCCGGTCAGCGGCTGGGCCCGCACGGCGCGCGAGATCGAGGGCGTGACGATGTTCGGCGGCGACGACCAGTTCGACGCCTTCCTCGCGCAGTGCGACGTGCTGGTCTGCCTGCTGCCGCTGACCGCACAGACCCGCGGCATCCTGAACGAACGCACCTTCTCCAGGCTGCCCAGGGGCGCCGCGCTGATCCACTGCGGGCGCGGCGAGCATCTGGTCGAGGCCGACCTGATTGCGGCGCTCGGCAGCGGCCAGCTGCGCGGCGCCGTGGTCGACGTGTTCGAGACCGAGCCGCTGCCGGCCGAACACCCGCTCTGGACCACGCCCGGCGTGGTCGTGACACCGCACATGGCGACCATGGCCACCTACGACGTGGTGATCGGCCAGGTCGTGCGCAACATCGGACAACTGCACGCGCAGGCCCCCTTCTTCAACCAGGTGGACACGACCCGCGGCTATTGAACGCCATGCACGGCTCGCGTCCGCTCATCCTCATTCCAACTGCCAACTCACAGACATGAGCAATCTCGATCCAGCCTTCTCCGCATCGACCAATGGCGCCAAGCCGGCGCCGCTCGATCCGCAAGTCCAACTCTTCGTGCGGCAGATGGCCGCGGACGCCGCCAAGTTCCCGCGCCGCGACACGGTGTCGATCGCCGAAGGCCGGGAAATCGCCGAGCAGGTGCGCGCCCCCTGGACCGCCGGCGGCCCGGTGATGGAGCGCACCACCGAACAGATGGTGCCGACGCGCCATGGCGAGGTGCTGATCCGCACCTACTACCCGAAGGAACGCCGCATGCCCGGCGCCTTCCTGTACATCCACGGCGGCGGCTTCGTGCTGTTCAGCATCAACACGCACGACCGGCTGATGCGCGAATACGCGGACCGCGCCGGCATCGTGGTGGTGGGCATCAACTACACGCGCGCACCCGAAGCCAAGTTCCCGCAGCCGATCGAGGAATGCATCGACACGGTGAGCTGGCTGATCGCCAACGCGGCCGAGATCGGCTTCGACCCGAAGCAGTTCTTCATCGGCGGCGACTCGGCCGGCGGCAACCTGTCGCTGTGCACCTCGATGCATTTCCGCGACCTGGGCAACAGCCCGATCCGCGGCATGGTGCTCAACTACACCGGCTTCAGCACCGACCTGTACCAGGACTCGGTGGTGCGCTACGGCGCGGGCGACTACGGCCTGTCGCTGCACATGATGGTGTGGTTCTACCGGAACTACCTCGGCCGCAAGGAGGACTTCACCGACCCGCGCATGAACCTGCTGGACGCCGACCTCAAGGGCATTCCGCCGGCGTTCCTGGTCATCACCGAGTGCGATCCGCTGTACGACGGCAACATCGAGATGGTCGCCAAGATGAAGAATGAAGGCGTCGACGTCGCGTCCAAGATCTACCCGGGCACGGTGCACAGCTTCCTCGAAGCCATCTCGGTCGCCGAGGTCGCCAACGAGGCTTTCGAAGACACCGTGCGCTGGTTCCAGCAGCACGCCTGACGCCCGGGAGAACCGACGCATGTACACGCCACCCGCCTATGCGGAGACGGATGCCCAGCTTCTGCACGCACGCATGCGCGAGTGGAGTTTTGCGACGCTGGTGACGCAAGGGCCGGACGGCCCGAACGCCACGCACCTGCCCTTCCTGCTCGATGCCGACGTCGGCCCGCACGGGATGCTGACCACGCACCTCGCGCGCGCCAACCCGCAGGTGCGCGACCTGCAGCTCGGCACGCCCGCGCTGGTGATCTTCCAGGGGCCGCATGCCTTCATCTCGCCGAGCTGGTACGAGAACCGCATGACCTTTCCGACCTGGAACTACACCGCCATCCACGTGCGCGGCATGCCTACGCTGGTGGAAGACCCGCAGGCGATCCACGCCGTGCTGCAGCGCACCGTGGCGCAGTACGACACGCCGCTGGGCGGCGAATGGGCCTTCGGCGCGATGCCCGAGACGCTGACCGCGTCGCGCATGAAGGCGATCGTCGCGGTGACGCTGCCGATCGCCAGCCTCGAAGGCAAGATGAAACTCAACCAGGACAAGAGCGTGGCCGATCGCCTCGGCGTGATCGCCGCGCTCGAACGGCAGGACGATCCGCAGAGCCATGCGGTCGCCCGCCTCATCCGTCAACAGCCCGACCTCACCACCTCATGAACGCCCGCACAGGAGTCACCGAAATGAACGCGCTCGAACCCATCGACCCGCAGGATGCCGAAGCGAAGACCCGGCACGACCTGGCCGCGCTGTACCGCCTGATCGCCCACTTCCGCATGACGGACCTGGTCGACACGCACATCAGCGCACGCATCCCGGGCACGCCCGACCACTTCCTGATCAACCGCTACGGCGTGCTCTTCCACGAGATGCAGCCGTCGGACCTGGTGAAGATCGACCCGAGCGGCCGCGCCGTGGACGATGCCATGAAGTACGGCGAACAGCGTGTGAACGTGGCCGGCTTCACCATCCATTCGGCCGTGCACATGGCCCGCCACGACCTGGCCTGCGTGATCCACACCCACACGGCCGACGGCATTGCGGTGTCGTGCCTGGAAGAAGGCCTGCTGCCGATCACGCAGCATGCGCTGAAGTTCTACGGCCACCTCGGCTACCACGCCTACGAAGGCATCGCGCTGGATCTCGAGGAACGCGAGCGGCTGGTGAAGAGCCTGGGCAACCATCGCGCGATGATCCTGCGCAACCACGGCCTGCTGGCCGCCGGCCGCACCATCGCGGAAGCCTTCCTGAACATCTACTTCCTCGAGCGCGCATGCCAGGCGCAGGTGAAGGCCTTGAGCGGCGGCCGCAAGCTGAGCATGCCGCCGGTCGAGGTCTGCGAACGCACCGCGGCGCAGTTCAACCGCGAAGAAGGGCTGGCGCACTCGCAGATGGCGTGGGAGTCGGCGCTGCGGCTGCTGGACTGAACGGTCTCATCGGCTGCGTACAGCGCTCAACCGGGCAGCGAGGCGATGAGCACCGCCCCGCATTCGGTACGGTCGCCTTCGTAGGCCAGCAGCACGCCGTGATGGCGACGGCCGCCGCCTGCGGTGGCGACGATCCGGAAATCGCCTTTGCACTTCGGGCAATGCACGACATTGCCCTCGCCAGCTGCGGCGATGCCATGCACCGTCAACTCGCGCAGCGCAGTTTTGACGGTGCCTCCGTGATCGGTGGTGTCGCCCAGGCGGATGGCCCGGCGGCCTCGGATATCACGCATGGGGATTCTTTCGCTGCGTTGCCGGATTCAATTCAGGCAGCTCGTCGTGCATCGCCATCCAGCGCTTGAGGCAGTTTTGCATTCACCTGTACGTCGCTGCCGCAATACAGCCCGCGCCAGCGCACGTAGCGCTGCGGCTCCGCCATGATGTGAATCAGGTTGCGCAGCGTGGCGTTGCCGCCAGCCGCCTGCCTGAACTTGCCGATGAAACCCGCGTAGGAGTCGTGCACCCAGGTGTCGAAGAAGTTGCCCAGGCTGTCGTGCAGCCGAAGCGCCTTCATCTCCTTGAAGATCTCCGCAGCCTTCGGATGAAAGCCCTGGCGTACCTCCTTGTCGCCGGTGAGGTTCAGGTCGATCAGCGGCGCCGCGCTGGACAGCAGGCGCACCTGGTCCTCGAAGATCTTCTGACCCAAGCGGTAGTACACGAGGGACTCCGCGTCTTCTCCGATGGCGGCGAACTTCACGCTGCCGAGATCCTCGAAGCTCTTGGCGACGGTGACGCGGTAGCGCCAGGCCAGGTAGCGCAGGCCATGCTGGCGCAGCGCATCGCGTGCGTTCAGGCCCGCTGGCACGCCGCAGAGTTCGGCGAAGTAGCGCTCGACGGCGCGGCGCACGTAGTAGGTGCCGTAGGCGTCGTGGGACATGGCGTAGCGCTCAGGTAAGCGCAGATCGCCGCCGGCCTCCGAATGGATGTCCATCCACGGCACATATTCATGGTTCTCGCACGCTGCCCGTGCTGCGTCGTACATCCGGTTGAGCGCGAACTGCGAGAGCTTGCGCCCCTCCTCGGGCTCGAAGCGTTTGGCGATGGAGCGCCCCGGCTCGACGCTCCGGACCATCCCCGCCTTGCCCTGCTCGCCCGCCGCGTAGCCGCCGCCCACGTCGCTGTGCACGCCGGGGTAGAAGTGCTCGCTGCAATTGGCCGGCACCACGCCTTCTTCGCCACCCACGCTGTCGCTCGGGAAGTTGGCGCGCAACTCGTGCAGCGCGACGAAGTGCACGCAGCGCTTCACCTCGGGATGAATGCGCAGATCCTTGGCCAGTCCCCAGGCGTTGTGGCCGCTGCCCCCGGCGGCATTGGTCACGCCGACGCTGGAGACGGTGTCGAACAAACCGAGCATGCGCACGTAGCTCGGCACGCCGAAGAGTTCGCCGCGGCTGAGCATCAGCGCATGCAGCCAGGAGGTGAAGACGCGCGCCTGTGCGGCACCGCGGCTGAAGCCGAAGACGTCGAGGTAGATCGCCGAGATCTTCGGCAGCGTGGCGCGGGCCTGGACCTGCCGGGTCAGTTCGGAGGCGATGCGGGCGAAGAAGCGGTGGCGCTCGCCTTCGAGGTTCGCGCCGAGGAAGCTGCGGTCGCTGGCGCCGACGAGGCCGCGGGAGAGGCCGAGGTCTTTGAGCATCTGTTGTTGGGGAGTGAGCCGGGGTGGATGCGGCTGGTCGGAGAGTGAGTCGGGGACTTGGGTTTCGGAGCAGAGGGCGGCGAGTTGGTCTATGTCGAATCGAACTTCTTTGTTGACAAAGCGATACACGGAGTTAACGACCTGCAGCAAGCCATAAACGATACGGGCCTCACCGCCTGCACCGAACGGCGCTCCCAAAGCGGGCGGAATTTTTTCTCCAATTTCAGTGAATGGAGTGCCAACACCCGAGACATAGTGCCGATAAAAGCCTTCTGATGGTGTATTTCGGTAGGCAGCGGACAGTCGAGTTACGTTCGTATTGATGCTGCTCAAGTCTCCTTCAACATTCCAATTATTGTCAGTTCCATCGAAGAACAGTCCGATGTTCAGTGTGAATTCGCATTTGTACGCTCTGGAAATTGGCAAGGATGCCGGGCAGCTGCTTACCGCAACATCGAGTGCCGTCTTGAATTCCTTCATTTAATTACTCCCTGACAAATATTTATTCTTGATTCATGCTCTTTTCCGCCGGCTTCTCATCAGGCAGCGGCGCATAGTCCGGCGCGGGGCCGCGAGGATAGGGCGGGCCTGGATATCCATCTGCCTCGGGATAGCCACGCGGAACCCAAACTTCAACTCTATGTCCCGGAAGAAAATGTACATACAAGCCTGAACTTTTCCCGGGCTCTACTTCAAAGTGAATCGGTACTACCTGTTCGTGGTACCGACCTTCGTTTACACGACTTCTGTAAGTTTCCCATTTGACCCTCACCATCACAGGCTTGGTGATTGAACGTGGAAGAAGTACACAGCAATAACCGCCCCCGCCGCCGCCCCATCCCGACACATTACCTCCCGACGCACCATCGACAAAGAATTCTGGAACTCCGATACTTTTCCCGTAATGACCAACGCCAGCAATTGGAACGGCCACCTTGCTCCGGTCCGGCACCAAGTCATTGATGCCACTGATGCAACCGGCGACAAATATCGATAGGGCGATGGTCATTACCCGATAGACAACGCTCATCCGTCTTTCAGCAATGCGGTTACCGAACGGATTCAACTGGTCGTTCATGCAACTCCTCCTCGAAGCGTATTGACTGATGCGTGACCTCTCCTGCAACGCCTTCGCCGATTCGCGATACGGCAGCGCTTCACCTCGGGATGAATGCGCAGATCCTTGGCCAGTCCCCAGGCGTTGTGGCCGCTGCCGCCGGCGGCATTGGTCACGCCGACGCTGGAGACGGTGTCGAACAAACCGAGCATGCGCACGTAGCTCGGCACGCCGAAGAGTTCGCCGCGGCTGAGCATCAGCGCATGCAGCCAGGAGGTGAAGACGCGCGCCTGTGCGGCGCCACGGCTGAAGCCGAAGACGTCGAGGTAGATCGCCGAGATCTTGGGCAGCGTGGCGCGGGCCTGGACCTGCCGGGTCAGTTCGGCGGCGATGCGGGCGAAGAAGCGGTGGCGCTCGCCTTCGAGGTTCGCGCCGAGGAAGCTGCGGTCGCTGGCGCCGACGAGGCCGCGGGAGAGGCCGAGGTCTTTGAGGATCTGTTGTTGGGGAGTGAGCCGGGGTGGCTGGGGCTGGTCGGTATTGAGATCGGGGACTTGGGTTTCGGAGCAGAGGGCGGCGAGTTGGTCGAGGGTGAATCTTCTGATCTGGTTGTTCACGAAACTGTGAATGGAGTTGATCACCTGCAGAAGGCCGTAGACGATGCGCGCTTCGCCGCCTGCACCGAATGGCGCTCCCAAAGCTGGTGGATTTTTTTCTCCAATTTCGGTGAATGGGGTTCCAATACCCGAGACATAGTACCGATAAAAGCCTTCCGATGGATTATTTCGGTAGGCAGCGGACAGTCGAGCTACGTTCGTGTTGATACTGCTCAAGTCCCCTTCAACATTCCAGTTATTGTCAGTTCCATCAAAGAACAGTCCGATGTTCAATGTGAACTCACATTTGTATGCTCGGGAAATCGGCAAGGATGCCGGGCAACTACTTACTGCGACGTCGAGCGCCGTCTTGAATTCAGTCATTTAATTACTCCCTGAAGATACTTATTTTTGATTCGTGCTCGTTGCCGCCGGCTTCTCGTCAGGCAGCGGCGCATAGTCTGGCGCGGGGCCGCGAGGATAGGGTGGCCCCAGGTATTCGGTGCTCGCCGGTCCTTCCGGCGTGTACCAGACTTCAACTTTGTGTCCAGGAAGAAAATGAACTTTCAAACCCGATCCTCCTTCACCGGGTTGGACGGTGAAATGAATCGGCACGACCTCCTCATGCTTCTCCAATTTGCAGCTTTCGTTCCTATCAACGATTCGATCATTGACGAACTTAATGTGGCCGATATCGCAACTCTCCCATTTCACCGTCACGTTGATGGGCTTGGTAACGACGCGGGGCAGCAGAACACAGCAAAACCCGCCGCCCCCACCACCCCAGCCTTCAACGTTGCCCGCGTGAAAACCGTCGATAGAAAATCCGGGAATTCCAATCATTCGGCCGTAATGCCCGACACCCGCGACGCTCACGCCAACCTTGCTCTGATCAGGCACAAGATCATTGAGCCCGCTGACGCAAGCGGCCACCGATAGCGATAAAGCGAGGGTCGCAATCCAACTGAGGATGCACTTCCACGCTTCCAAAATGCCGCTGCCATCCGCATTCAAATCACTGTTCATGCAATCCCCCATAAATAGCTTCCATCGATTCCGCAACGCCTCGCTCGATACCGCTGACAAAGCCACTACCCTCGTGCATCGACCGCAGCAAACGCCCGGCGCCCCAACGCCAGCAACGCACCGCGATCCTTGCCACCTTCTGCGAGCCACTGCTTGACGCACTGCTGCGCCATGCGATGGTTGTGCAGGTGATCGGCATCGGGCCTCGACGCCGGATCGCGTTCCAACGCGGCAAGCAATGCATCCGGCTCACTGGCATCGATGAGCGCATGAATCTGCGCCTCGTTCAGCCGCAGCGGAGCGTCGCTGGCGACGGAGGGCTCTTCATTGCGCAGCTTCAAGTGCGTCAGCTTTCCGTCGTAGCCATACAGCGCCCACTGTTCGATGGGGCCGGTAAGTCGATGCCATTGATCCGCTTCGAGAACGTGTGCCACATGCGCCAGCACGCGGCTGTCGGCAATGCGCAGCCCGAAGACATCGCCGTCCGGATCGACGAAGCGCATGAAACGACGCAGATGAGCGGCCAATTCCGCCAAGGTCTGTTTCGACTCCACCAATGAGGAAGCCATGCGCTGCGGATAACTCATGGCGACACGACTGACGGGTTGCTCGATGCCGTGCTCACGAATGGCCGCCAGATCGATCAGCAATGGTCCTGCCAGTCGCGCTTCGCCGGGCGGCATCAACGCCTCGAACCAGTCGGCCTTGCCGTCCTTGAACAGCGGCGAGACCGAGAGAGCGCCATACACCATGGCACCGTCCAGAAGAATGAAGGTCTTCATCGTCACGGTCGCCTCACATCAGCGCCACGGGGCTGCCTGCGAGCGCAGCCTTCAGCAGGCAGGGGATGCACACGTTCGTGGGCATCTCCGGCAGTGCGGTGCGCAGGGTGTGCGGCCCGAAGGTCTGGTGATCGCCGGCCCACACGTGATGAGCACCGGGCGTCTTGAAAGAGAAGCCCGCAGCGTCCATGACGAGCTGGCTGTGTTCGATCTCCAGCGAGATACCCAGCTTGGCCTTCAAGTGAATCCAGTCCTTGCTGCTGATGATCTCGACGGCGCGCTGCGCCACCAGTTCGATCATGTCGTCCTGCGCCTGAAGCTGGACCGGCCCGCCGGCCGCGAAGATGCGGATGCCTGCCTTGTGGGCGAACAGCCGGACCGCGTCGAAGGCACTGACCAGAAAGCTCTTGCCGCTGCTGACGCTCGTATGACCGGCGCTCGTCGTGGCGATGTCCTCACCCGCCGCGCAATGCAGGCTCCCGGCGGCCGTGGCGGCAATGTCTGCGGCGCTGGCAAGCACCAGGTGCGGCGCCGTCAGTTCCGGGAAACGCCCGGCGTCCACGTCGGCGGGACCGGTGCCCTGGATCGATTCGTTCTGCGTCTGCAACCGAGCTGCCACCTCGGCCTGGTCGGCATCGGGTTCCTGGGCACGATGCCGGGTCGCGAGCGATGCCGTGGTGCGGTGCTGCGTGTGCGCTGCGACCAGCCGACGCAAGGGCTCGGCCATGTCCGTGACATAGCTGCGGGCGCGCTCTCGACCTTCGGTCGTCAGCAACAGGCCCGCCATGGCGCGCAGGGCGCCACGTACGTCGGTGCGCAATTCGAAGCCTTCGCCACGCCGGTCCTTGCGCCCGGCGTGATCCTCGATGCGGGCGATGTCGCCCAGGCTCAGTTGACTGTGGCCATGGTCGCTCTTGAGCTGGGCCTGCAGCCCGCCCGCCGTGTCGTCGAGGATCAGATGGTTGCTGCGTCCCGCCGCGCCATTGCCGCCGTCAGCAGTGAGTTCGCGCGAGCGGAAGCCACTGAGGGCCTGCTGGCCTGGAAGCCGCCAGGGCGGCATGTTGAGCTGGTTGAACACCCGGCCGGTGACGATCGGCAGGTCGGGGTCGCCACCGATGAAGCTGACGATGACCTCCTGGCCGACGCGGGGTACATGCATCGCACCTGACTGGTTGCCGGCCCAGGCGCTAGACACCCGCACCCAGCACGAACTGCGCTCGTTCTTCCCGCCGTGACGGTCCCAGTGGAACTGGATCCTGATGCGGCCCAGGTGATCGGTGTGGATGTTGTTCGGCGTGCCTTGCGCGTTGTCGATCCCGACCACCACGGCCGTCTCGGGGCTGTGGTGGCGCGGCTTGGCCACTGTGAAGTCAGGCCGCAACGCCTGGTGAAGCGGCTGCGCTTCGAACGTCAAGTGGACCTGCCATTGCTGCGCGTGTGGCGCGCCGGAACCACCTTGCGAAGCCTCGGCAACGTCCTCCACGCACAGCGTCGTCGAAATCAGAAGATAGTCGCCATTGGCCTCTTGACGGGGATGGTGCGTCAGTTCGACAACGTGCCCTGCAAGCAACCCACGCAGTTGACCGCGTCCCTGTGCGCGCACGCCCGTCTGGCGCAACGCGTCCATGCGCAGACGCGCGAGCAAGGCGCCTTGCATCTCGCTCTGATTGGCGTCCGCCAGCGTGCCTGCATTCGGCTGGCTGTAATCACTGCCCTGGTCGGCGCGCCACAGGTAGCGCTCCTGCGTTGCATGGCCGGTGTCGCGAGGATCCTTGTCGCTCGCCTCGAGCGATGCGCGTGGCCTCGTGTAGTCGTACTCCCGGCTGCGGTACGCGCCGCTGGTGAGGCTGTCGCTGATGATGAACTCGTCGATGAACTCCTCGTCGATCTGGTTCTTTCCGTCATGAAAACGCACGCGCCGATACGCTTCGCTGGGATGGGCCGGGAATGCGCCGTTGTTGTCGCACAGCACCAGCCTGTGGCCACCGTCGCTGTGCTCGAAGTGGAAGTTGATGCCCCATTCCTGGCACAGCCGCAACATGAAATCGGCATCGGTCTCGTTGAGTTGCGTCTGCGTATCACGCTCGGGATAGCGGGTGCCGAGCCGCTTCTCGACAGGAAAGACATAGTCGGCAAGCACTTCTTCAAGAATCTCGACGACAGTCTTGTTCTGGAAGATCCTGCAATCGCTGGTGAGCGTCGCCAGATGCAGCCATGGTCGCAAGGTGTACTCGTAATACGCATGCCGGTCCGATGCGCGCAGAAAACGTGCCTTCGTCACGATGCCGCTGATCTGGCGCTCGCCTGCGCCAAACCCTGAGGCGGTGGGTCCGACAAGGCCCGGGACGAATGTGCCCATGCCCTCCAGCTCGATATGAACCGTCAGCTCGCGACCGACCGCCTCGTTGAGCTTGATATCCAGCGCCACGCTGGGGCTGAAGCTCCGATGGTCGGGCGTCTTGAGCAGCAAGCGGTACTCGAAGAGGCGGTTCACCGCTTCGGTACCTTCCAGCCGGACAGGCGTCAAAGCAGGCTCGCCCTGCCACTTCGGCACGGCTGCGCCGGACACGCGCAATGCGCGCGCACTGGATCTGATGGTCATCTTCTACTCCCTGAAACGGGAGGCAGTCTGCCATCCGAACCCATGTGGAGCGGTCCTGGATTCGCCAGAACTTTGCTCACGTCGCAGGCCAGCCACACAACGTGAAATCCAGTCGCCTGACTCGAAATCCAAAGATTACAAAACGAATTCGCAATCTAAACGCGACGCATGTGACGCGTCACGCCAGCGGCATCCGTCAGCCGCATGAAGCGCCGCAGCGGCCTATGGTCTACCGCCTCACGGCGGAAAGGCGACGCCCTCGCCGGCCTTCCAGGCCTCGTACTTGCCCATCACGCGCTCGAAGGCGGCACCGCCTTCCCACGCGGCCAGCCACTCGCGCAGCCGCGGCCACGGTTTGGCGCCGAACCACGCCGGGTCGACCATCGCGAACTGCCGCACGAAGGGTGCGATGGCGGCATCGGCCAGCGCTTCGCGCGGCCCCGCCAGGAAGCGCCGCTGCTGCAGGCGTGCATTGAGCTGGCGCAGGAACGACGCGCCCGTCTCGCGGTGCATCAGCGGATCGGTGTCGCCGTAGCGGCCGGGGTACTTGTAGCGATCAAGCTCGGGCTTGAAGTGCAAGTCGCACTGCGCCACCAGCGCCAGCATGTCGTCGAACGATGCATCGCCCGGCTGCAGCCAGCCTGACGGGTCATGGCGCCGCAACGCCCACAGCATGATGTCCAGGCTCTGCTCGATGACCGCGCCATCGGTGGTCACGAGCACCGGGACCGTGGCCTTGGGCGATACGGCGAGCAACGCGGCCGGCTTGTCGCGCAGCACGACCTCGCGCAGTTCGCAGCGCTGGCCGCTCGCCAGCAGCGCCAGCCGTGCCCGCATCGCATACGGGCAGCGGCGGAAGGAATAGAGCACCGGCAGCGCCGTGCCGATCGGGTCCGCCATGTCGTCCACCGGCTCAGTCCGGCACGAACTTCGCCTTGAACTTCGTCTCGTCGGCGGCGTCCTCGAACGTGACGAGCTGGCCCGACTTGTTGTCGGACAGCCGGTGCGCGGCAAACAGGCTGTAGCGACCCTTCAGGTAGTAACCCTCCATCTCGATCAGCATGTACGGGTAGGGCACGAACACCTGGTGCTCGAACACCACGCGATGGACGTTGCGCGGATTCGGGAACAGCTTGTACTCGGCCGTGGTGATGGCTTGTGCGGTGGCCATGTCGGATGTCTTCAGACGTCGCGCACATCGGCCACCGGCTTGCTGCCGAAGTCCGCGCGCGCGAGATAGGCCAGCACCTTGCCGGCGGCCGTGGCGGGCGAGTCGAGCAACCCGTCGTCCTTGAGCTTCAGGAAGCGGCTGCGGTCGGGGAACAGGCCGGCGTCGGTGCCGCGCATCTGCACCTGCATGTCGGTGTCGATCACGCCCGGTGCGAGCGACACGATCTTCGCGCCGTTCGGCAGCGCGGCTTCTTCCAGCGCGACGCAGCGCGAGAAGTGGTCCATGCCGGCCTTGGCCGCGCAGTACGGCGCCTGGCTGGCCATCGCGTTGCGGCCCAGTCCGGACGAGATGTTGAGCACCTTGCGAACGCCGCGCCACGACTGCGTGGCCGCGAGGAAGGCGGCCGTCAGCAGCATCGGCGCCTCGAGCCCGATGCGCAGCGACTGCGCGAGGTCAGGCGACGCGGCGGCCGACAGCGGGCCGAGCCGGCCGACGGTGCCCGCGTTGTTGATCAGCGTGACGCTGTCGAAGGCCGCGCCGTCCTGCTGCGCAAGCCACGTGCGAACGCGCTCGGCCGCCGCCGCCGGCTCGGCCAGGTCGAAGGACCATTGCTCGAGCGACGCGCCGGCCTGCTGAGCCTGGCCCGCCAGCGCCTCGTCGGTCTTGCGCGAGATGCAGACCAGCGCGTGGCCGGACTGCAGCAGTTGCCCCGCCATGGCACGGCCCATGCCGCGCGAGGCGCCGGTGATGAGGGTGAGGTGTTTCGATGAAGTCATGTGTCTATGCGCCTGAGCTGCTGGAGGAAAGGGAAAGGTCGGCGCGCGCTGCGCGCCGTGGGGAAAGAGACGAAGCCGGAGAGGCCGCCACGCTGCCGCGCAGTGCCGCGAGATCGATCACCCGCAGGCCGCCGTATTCGACCCGGATCATGCCCTGTGCCTCGAGCGCGCGCAGCGCCTCGTTCACGCGCTGGCGCGACAGGCCGATCAGGTAGGCCAGTTCCTGTTGCGTGATGCGCAGCATGCCGCCCACACCGGGGAACAGCACCGGGTTGAACAGCGCCGCGAGGTTGCGCGCCACCCGCGCGTCGGGGTTGTTGAGCCGGTCGGCCTCGCGCGCCGCGATGAACTGGCCGAGCCGCTCGTTGAGCTGGTTCATCACGAAGCGGTTGAAGCCGATCGAATGGTCGAGCAGCCAGTGGAACTCGTCGATCGGCAGGCCGGCCACGAGGCTGCGGCGCAGCGCCTGGATGTTGTAGCGGTAGGGCTCGCGCTTCATCGCCGTGCCCTCGCCGAACCAGCCGCCCGGCGGCAGGCCGCTGTAGGTCATCGACGTGCCGTCGGCGCGGTCGTTGCTCATCTTCAGCAGGCCTTCGATCACGCCGAACCAATAGGTCGGCGGACGGCCGATGCGGCAGACCAGATCGCCGGGCTCGGCCTCGCCGACCACCACGGCACCTTCGGCGCGGCGACGCTCGGCCGGCGCCAGCGTGTGCAGCCACGGGACGTTGTCGAGCTCGGCGGCGGTGGCCGCACGCACGCGGTCGCGGATCGAATTGCCGCTGGGACTGCCGATCGGCATCGGGAAACTCCGGGGAGTGGTATCCCGGAGATTGTCGTCGCAACGACAACTTGGCGTCAAAGTGCAACCTACGATCCGCCCACTGTGACGACACCTCCCACCACCTTTCCCCGCCTGCTGCTGGCCCATGCACGGCAACAGCCCGACGCTCCGGCCGTGCGCGAGAAGGACCTCGGCATCTGGCAGACCTGGACCTGGGCGGACACGGCGCAGGCCGTGCGCGAGATGGCCTGCGGCCTCGCGAGCCTGGGCTTCCGGCCCTTCGACAACCTGGCCATCGTGGGTGCCAACCGGCCGCATCTCTACATGGCGGTGATCGCGGCGCAGAGCCTGCGCGGCGTGCCGGTGCCGCTCTACCAGGACGCGGTGGCGAGCGAGATGGTGTTCATGCTGGACGACGCGGGCATCGAGTTCGTGATCGCGGAAGACCAGGAGCAGGTCGACAAGCTGCTCGAATGCCGCGAGCTGCAACGGCAGGCAGGCGGCGTGCAGCGGCTGCGCCACATCGTCTATGACGACCCGCGCGGCCTGCGCCACTACGACCAGCCGGGGCTGATGAGCTTCGCGCAGCTGCGTGAACTCGGCCGCGGCTTCATGGCCACCGACCCGGACTTCTTCGACGCGGCCGTCGCGAGCGGCGAGCCGGACGACGTCGGCGTGATCCTCTACACCTCCGGCACCACCGGCCGGCCCAAGGGCGTGTGCCAGACGCATGCGAGCTTCATCGCGGCGGGCCGCGGCGGCGTGACCACCGACCGGCTCGGCCCGGGCGACGACGTGATGAGCTACCTGCCGATGGCCTGGGTCGGCGACCACCTGTTCTCGGTGGCGCAGTGGCTGGTGGGCGGCTTCACGCTCAACTGCCCCGAGTCGGCCGCGACCGTGATGAACGACATGCGCGAGATCGGACCGAGCTACTACTTCGGCCCGCCGCGCACCTTCGAAGGCCTGCTGACCTCGGTGTCGATCCGCATGGAAGACGCGGCCGCGCCGAAGCGCTGGCTGTATGCGAAGTTCATGGCGCTGGCCCGCCGCGTGGGTGCGGACATCCTGAACGGCGCGCCGGTGAGCGCCGTCGATCGCTTCATGTACGGCGTCGGCAACGTGCTGATCTACGGCCCGCTGCGCAACGTGCTGGGCATGAGCCGCATCCGCGTGGCGTACACCGCGGGCGCGGCGATCGGCCCCGACCTGTTCCGCTTCTACCGCTCGATCGGCGTCAACCTGAAGCAGTTCTACGGCCAGACCGAAACCTGCGCCTACGTGTGCCTGCAGGAAGACGGCAAGGTCAAGCTGCAGACCGTGGGCCCGGCGGCGCCCGGCATGGAACTGCGCATCGCCGACAACGGCGAGGTGCTGGTGCGCGGCGTGTCGGTGCTCAAGGAGTACTACAAGCGCCCCGACGCCACGGCCGAGGTGCTCGACGCCGATGGCTTCTTCCACACCGGCGACGCCGGCGTGCTCGACAGCGAAGGCCACCTGCGCATCATCGACCGCGCGAAGGACGTGGGCCGCATGGCCGGCGGCGCGATGTTCGCGCCCAACTACATCGAGAACAAGCTCAAGTTCTTCCCGCAGATCAAGGAAGCCGTGTGCTTCGGCGACGCGCGCGACGCGGTCTGCGCCTTCATCAACATCGACTACGAGGCGGTCGGCAACTGGGCCGAGCGGCGCGGACTGGCCTATGGCGGCTACGTCGACCTGGCCGGCAAGCCCGACGTGCTGGCGCTGGTGGCCGACTGCGTCGCCCAGGTGAACGCCGACCTGGCCGCGGAACCCGGCATGGCCGACACGCAGGTCGCGCGCTTCCTGGTGCTGCACAAGGAACTCGACCCGGACGACGACGAGATGACCCGCACGCGCAAGGTGCGGCGCGGCTTCGTGGCGCAGAAATACGCGGTGCTGGTCGATGCGCTGTATGGCGGCAAGGCCGAGCAGTTCATCGAGACGCAGGTGAAGTTCGAGGACGGCCGCACCGGCTCGGTCAGCGCGACGCTGACGATCGTCGATGCGAAGCGGTTCGCTGAAGTGAAGGCGGCAGCATGAGTTCAGAAAAAAGCAGGGCGACGACGGATGGCCAGAAACCATCCTTCGACAGGCCGTCCAAGCCTGCACAGGCAGGCTCGGAGCCACGGCCTGTCGTCCTCGACATCCAGAACATCTCCCTGAGCTTCGGCGGCGTGAAGGCGCTGACGGACATCAGCTTCAACGTGCGCGAGCGCGAGGTGCGGGCCATCATCGGACCGAACGGCGCGGGCAAGAGCTCGATGCTCAACTGCATCAACGGCGTCTACCAGCCGCAGCAGGGCTCCATCACCTTCCGCGGCGAAGTCTTCAAGCACATGAACTCGCGCCAGGTGGCCGAGATGGGCGTGGCGCGCACCTTCCAGAACCTGGCGCTCTTCAAGGGCATGAGCGCGCTCGACAACATCATGACGGGGCGCAACCTCAAGATGAAGAGCGGCCTGCTGGCGCAGGCCTTCCGCAACCCCTTCGGCTGGGGCTCGGCCGAGCGCGAGGAGCTGGAGCAGCGCGAGTTCGTCGAGCACATCATCGATTTCCTCGAGATCCAGGCGTATCGCAAGACGCCGGTCGGCCAGCTGCCCTACGGCCTGCAGAAGCGCGTCGACCTCGGCCGCGCGCTGGCGATGGAACCGCAGGTGCTGCTGCTCGACGAGCCCATGGCCGGCATGAACGTGGAAGAGAAGCAGGACATGAGCCGCTTCATCCTCGACGTGAACGACGAGTTCGGCACGACCATCGTGCTGATCGAGCACGACATGGGCGTGGTGATGGACATCTCCGACCGCGTGGTGGTGCTCGACTACGGCAAGAAGATCGGCGACGGCACGCCGGACGAAGTGCGCAACAACGACGACGTGATCCGGGCTTACCTCGGGGTGGAACACTGATGGGCTTTTTCCTCGAAACCCTGTTCGGCGGCCTCATGGTCGGCATGCTGTACGCGCTGGTCGCGCTCGGCTTCGTGCTGATCTTCAAGGCCTCCGGCGTCTTCAACTTCGCGCAGGGCGCGATGGTGCTGTTCGCGGCATTGGCGATGGCGCGCTTCGCGGAATGGCTGCCGCGCTGGCTGGGCTTCGACAGCCTGCTGCTGGCCAACGTGCTGGCCTTCATCGCGGCGGCGCTGTGCATGGTCGGCGTGGCCTGGGCGGTGGAACGCTTCGCGCTGCGCCGGCTGGTCAACCAGGAAGGCATCACGCTGCTGATGGCGACGCTCGGCATCGCCAACGTGCTCGACGGCGGCGGCCAGCTGATCTTCGGCAGCGCCACCTACAAGATCGACATCGGCATGCCGAAGGATCCGCTGCTGGTGCTCGAGAACATCTTCGAAGGCGGCCTGCTGCTGAACCAGGAGGACCTCTATGCTGCGGTGGCCGCCGCGGCGCTGGTCGCGCTGCTGACCCTGTTCTTCCAGAAGACGCGCACCGGCCGCGCACTGCGCGCCGTGGCGGACGACCACCAGGCCGCGCAGTCGATCGGCATTCCGCTCGGCCGCATCTGGGTCATCGTGTGGTCGGTCGGCGGGCTGGTCGCGCTGGTGGCGGGCCTGATCTGGGGCAGCAAGCTGGGCGTGCAGTACTCGATCTCGCTGGTCGCGCTGAAGGCCTTCCCGGTCGTGATCCTCGGCGGCCTCACCTCGGTGCCGGGCGCGATCCTGGGCGGACTGATCATCGGCGTGGGCGAGAAGCTGTCCGAGATCTACCTCGGCCCGTACGTGGGCGGCGGCATCGAGAACTGGTTCGCGTACGTGCTGGCGCTGGGCGTCTTGCTCATTCGTCCTCAAGGCCTCTTTGGCGACAAGATCATCGACCGCGTCTGAAGAGATCGACACCATGTTCTACAGAGAAAACGGTCAATTCAAGAGCAGCTATCGGGCCGACCTGGCGCTGTTCCCGATCGCGCAGGACCGCTGGGCCATGCTCGCGCTGGCGGCGATCTGCTTCGTCGCGGTGCCGATGCTGGTCAGCGACTACACCTTCCGCGCGGTGCTGATCCCCTTCCTGATCCTCGCGCTGGCGGCCATCGGCCTGAACGTGCTGGTCGGCTACTGCGGCCAGATCTCGCTCGGGACCGGCGCCTTCATGGCGGTGGGCGCCTATGCGGCCTACAACCTGCAGGCGCGCATCGAGGGCATGCCGCTCATCCTGTCGATCCTCGGCGGCGGACTCGCAGCCACGGTGCTGGGCGTGCTGTTCGGCATTCCGAGCCTGCGCATCCGCGGGTTGTACCTGGCGGTGGCGACGCTGGCCGCGCAGTTCTTCATCGACTGGTTCACCAACCGCGTGAAGTGGGTCACCAACGACTCGCCCTCCGGCTCGGTCGGCGTGCGCGTGCTGCAGATGCTGGGCTACGAGTTCAGCACGCCGGTGCAGAAGTACCTGCTGTGCCTGTGCTTCGTGGTGGTCTTCGGCTTCCTTGCGAAGAACCTGGTGCGCGGCGCGATCGGCCGCGAATGGATGGCGATGCGCGACATGGACGTGGCCGCGGCCGTCATCGGCATCCGCCCGGTGTACGCCAAGCTCACGGCCTTCGCGGTCAGCAGCTTCATCGTCGGCGTGGCGGGCGCGCTGTGGGGCTTCGTGCACCTGGGCGCCTGGGAGCCCGCGGCCTTCGGCATCGACAAGTCGTTCCAGCTGCTGTTCATGATCATCATCGGCGGGCTCGGCTCGATCGCCGGCTGCTTCTTCGGCGCCGCCTTCATCGTGCTGCTGCCGCTGCTGCTGAACTACGTGCCGCATTGGCTCGGCCTGTCGATCTCGACGGCCACCGCGTCGCACCTGGAACACATGATCTTCGGCGCGCTGATCGTGTTCTTCCTGATCGTCGAGCCGCACGGCCTGGCGCGGCTGTGGTCCACCGCCCGACAGAAGCTGCGCCTGTGGCCCTTCCCACACTGAAGACCTCCCCATTCGCTTCCCGTGACCTGACCAACTAGGAGACAAGAGAATGAAACTCAGAATGCAGATCGTCGCCGCAGCCATGGCTGTGGCATCTCTGGTGGGCGGTGCGTCCGTCGCCACGGCGCAGCCGGCCGAGCAGTTCGTGCCGCTGCTGGTCTACCGCACCGGCCAGTTCGCGCCGCTGGGCATTCCATGGGCCGACGGCAAGCAGGACTACCTGAAGCTGGTGAACGCGCGCGACGGCGGCGTCAACGGCGTCAAGCTGACCTACGAGGAATGCGAGACCGCGTACGACGCGGCCAAGGGCGTGGAGTGCTACGAGCGCCTGAAGACCAAGGGCACCGGCGCATCGGGCTTCGACACGCAGTCGACCGGCATCACCTTCGCGGTGACCGACAAGGCCTTCGTCGACAAGGTCGTGGTCGAGACGCCCGGCTACGGCCTGTCGCAATCGGCCGACGGCACGGTGTTCGAGTGGAACTTCCCGCTGCTGGGCACCTACTGGACGGCTGCCGACGTGATGATGCAGGACATCGCGAAGAAGGAAAAAGGCAACCTCAAGGGCAAGAAGATCGCGCTGGTCTACCACGACTCGCCCTATGGCAAGGAGCCGATCACGCTGCTGCAGAAGCGCGCCGCCGCGCAGGGCTTCGAACTGTCGCTGTTCCCGGTCACGCCACCCGGCGTGGAGCAGAAGTCGACCTGGCTGCAGATCCGCCAGCAGAAGCCGGACTACGTGCTGTTCTGGTCGGCCGGCGTGATGACGCCCGCCGGCATCCGCGAGGCGCAGGCCAGCGGCTATCCGCGCGAGAAGATCTACGCGATCTGGTGGGCCGGCTCCGACCATGACGTGAAGGACATCGGCACCGGCGCCAAGGGCTACAACGCGATCACCATCCACAACAGCGCGGCCAAGGACAAGGTCCAGGACGACCTGAAGAAGATCGTCTACGACAAGGGCCAGGGCACCGGCCCGGCCGAGAGCGTCGGCTCGCTGGCCCACACCCGCGGAATGATGATCTCGATGCTGCAGGTCGAGGCGATCCGCGCCGCGCAGGAGAAGTACGGCAAGGGCAAGGCGATGACGCCCGAGCAGGTGCGTTGGGGCTTCGAGAACCTGAACCTCACGGCCGACAAGCTGAAGGCGCTGGGCTTCGGCGAGATCATGCGGCCGGTCAAGACCTCGTGCAGCAACCACATGGGTGACGACTGGGCACGCATCGTCCAGTGGGACGGCGCCAAGTGGGAGATCAAGTCCGACTGGTACCAGTCCGACAAGAGCTTCATCGACCCGCTGGTGAAGGAATACGCGGAGAAGTACGCGAAGGACAAGAACATCAAGCCAAGGGCCTGCTGAACCCCAGTCTTCGCGCACTTCGTGTCGCTTCGCCAACCCCCTCACCGGGGGCAGCACCAGCGACCCGGCAAAGCCGGTCCCGCGGTGTTTCCCGAAGGGAGCGCGTAGCGACCGCTGTCGGCTCGCAAGAGCCGGCATGTGAAAGGCGGGCGCAGGCCACGGCCTTTCACATGCTTCGGACCACACCATGAGCGAACCCAACATCCTCCTCAACGTCAACGGCATCGAGGTCATCTACAACCACGTGATCCTGGTGCTCAAGGGCGTGTCGCTGACGGTGCCCGAAGGCGGCATCGTCGCGCTGCTCGGCGGCAACGGCGCCGGCAAGACGACCACGCTGCGCGCCGTGAGCAACCTGCTCGCCGGCGAACGCGGCGCGGTGACCAAGGGCACGATCGAGCTGCGCGGCGAGCGCATCGAGGCGCTCACGCCCTCGGCGCTGGTGCAGCGCGGCCTGGTGCAGGTGATGGAAGGCCGCCACTGCTTCGCGCACCTGACGATCGAGGACAACCTCATGACCGGCGCCTACACGCGCACCGACGGCAAGGCCGCCGTGGCGCAGACGCTGGAGAAGGTCTACGCCTACTTCCCGCGGTTGAAGACGCGCCGCGGCTCGCAGGCGGCCTACACCTCCGGCGGCGAACAGCAGATGTGCGCCATCGGCCGCGCGCTGATGGCCAACCCGAGCATGGTGCTGCTCGACGAGCCGTCGATGGGCCTGGCGCCGCAGATCGTCGAGGAGGTCTTCGCGATCGTGAAGGACCTGAACGAGAAGGAGCGCGTGACCTTCCTGCTCGCCGAGCAGAACACCAGCATGGCACTGCGCTTCGCCGACTACGGCTACATCCTCGAGAACGGCCGCATCGTGATGGACGGCGAAGCGAAGAGCCTGCGCGAGAACGAGGACGTCAAGGAGTTCTACCTGGGCGTCGGCGGCGCCGACCGCAAGAGCTTCCGCGACGTGAAGAGCTACAAGCGGCGCAAGCGCTGGCTGGCCTGAAGCCGACAAGGCACAACAAGGGAGCAACGGCATGTCCGACCACTACGACGCGCTCGAACTGCGCGCACCCGCCGAACGCGAAGCTGCACTGATGGTGGCCTTGCCGCGCCAGCTTCGGCACGCGCAGTCCGCCGCACCGGCCTTCGCCGAGGTCCTCGCAGGCATCGACTGCGGCACCGTTGCGACACGCGAGGCGCTGTCGAAGCTGCCCGTCACGCGCAAGACCGACCTGCTGGAACGCCAGAAACGGCTGCGCGCGAGCGACCCGTTCGGCGGCTTCAGCGCGATCGGCCGCGGCTCGGCCATGCCGCGCATCTACGCCAGCCCCGGCACCATCTACGAGCCCGAAGGCGCGGGCCGCGACTACTGGCGCACCGCGCGGGCGCTGCATGCCGCGGGCTTTCGCGCGGGCGAGCTGGTGCACAACAGCTTCAGCTACCACCTGACACCGGCCGGCACGATCCTCGAAAGCGGCGCGCATGCGCTGGGCTGCACCGTGTTCCCCGGCGGCACCGGCCAGACCGAGCAGCAACTCGAGGCCATGCTGGAACTGCGGCCGAACGGCTACGTCGGCACGCCGAGCTTCCTGCGCATCCTGATGGAGAAGGCGGCGGCGGCGAACCTCGCACTGCCGAGTCTCACCAAGGCGCTGCTCTCGGGCGAAGCCTTCCCGCCCAGCCTGCGCGACTGGCTGGCCGAGCGCGGCGTGCAGGGCATGCAGTGCTATGCGACCGCCGACGTGGGCCTGATCGCCTACGAGACGCAGGCGCGCGAGGGGCTGGTGCTCGACGAGGGCGTGCTGCTGGAGATCGTGCGCCCCGGCACCGGCGACCCGGTGCCGGAAGGCGAGGTCGGTGAAGTGGTCGTGACCACCTTCAACCGCGACTATCCGCTGGTGCGTTTCGGCACGGGCGATCTGTCGGCCGTGCTGCCCGGCGCCTGCCCCACCGGCCGCACCAACACGCGCATCCGCGGCTGGCTCGGACGTGCCGACCAGACGACCAAGGTGCGCGGCATGTTCGTGCATCCGGGGCAGGTCGCCACGGTGCTCAAGCGCTTTCCGGAAGCAGCGCGCGCACGGCTGGTGGTCGAAGGCGAGATGGCGGACGACCGCATGACGCTGCACGTCGAGGCTGCAGCCGACGAAGCCCTGGCCACGCGCATCGCGGACGCCGTGCGCGAAGTGACCAAGCTGCGCTGCGCCATCACCTTCGTGCCGCTCGGTGGCTTGCCGAACGACGGCAAGGTGATCGAGGACGCACGCAGCTACAAGTAGCGGGCCGCGCCCGCCACGCCGTCGGAGGCGGCAGCGTCGACGCTCAGATCGCGGCAACGCTGCCGGTGACGGGCAGCACGATGCCGGTGATGTAGCCCGCGCAGACCGGCGAAGCCAGGAACACATAGGCCGGCGACAGCTCCTCGGGCTGCGCAACGCGCTTGAAGTCCGTCTCCTTGCCGAACTTCTTCACGTCGGAGGCGGTCTTGTCGGCCGGATTCAGCGGCGTCCACACCGGGCCGGGCGCAACCGCATTCACGCGGATGCCGCGGTCGATCACGTTGAGCGCCAGCGCCTTGGTGAACGCGTGGATCGCGCCCTTGGTCGCCGAATAGTCGATCAGGTTGCGGCTGCCCTGCAGCCCGGTGCGCGAGCCCGTGTTGATGATCGAGCCGCCCGCCGGCAGATGCGGCAACGCGGCGCGCGCCATGCGCATGTAGCCGCCGATGTTGGTCTGCAGCGTGAGGTCGATGCGCTCGTCGCTGATGTCCTCCAGCGACTCGGCATGCATCTGGAAGGCGGCGTTGTTGACCAGCACGTCGAGCCGGCCGAAGGTCTTGACGGCTTTCTCGACAGCACGCTGGCAAAAGGCCGCGCGCCGCACGTCGCCCGGGATCAGCAGGCAGCGCCGGCCTTCGGCCTCGACCGCGGCCCGGGTCTCTTCGGCATCGGCGTGCTCGTTCAGGTAGACGACGGCGACGTCGGCGCCTTCGCGCGCGAACAGCACGGCGACCGCACGGCCGATGCCGGAATCCCCGCCCGTCACGATCGCGCTCATGCCGGCCAGCTTGCCGCTGCCCTGGTAGCCCGGCGCGTTGTAGCGGGGCCGCAGCTTCATGTCGGCTTCGCGGCCCGGTTTCTTCTGCTGCTCGCCGGTCTGCCGGCTGGGCTGCACGCGTGCGCCGGCCTGCACCGCCTTCGTACTCTTCTTGGCCGGTGCGGCTTGGTCCCTGGTTTTTTGACCGCGCTGGATCGCGCGATGCGTCTGTGCGAGTGCGCTGCCGTCGGCGTTGCGCGAGGGGCTGGAACGGGCCACGGAAAGCTCCTGTGCAGATGGATGACGTGTCCACGCTAGCCAACGCCCGGCCCGGGGCCTGTCGTCCAACACCGATGCCGATCGCCCGAAACGCGGCCTCCGAACCCCTCTGTTTTCGAGGGTTTTTACTAAGGGTTTCCAAGCTGGGTCAGTTGGCGGTCAGCCCCTAAGATTTCCGGTTTTGTAACTTTTGCAACCAGGACGAGACCATGAAGAAGCTGCTTGCGCTCACGGCTGTTGCCGTGGCCACATTGACCGCGCATACCGCACAGGCGGAAGACTTTCCCGGCAAGGACAAGGTGATCACCATCGTCGTCCCCTTCGCAGCCGGCGGCCCGACCGACCGCGTGGCACGCGACCTGGCCGAAGCGCTGCGCAAGCCGCTGGGCGGCGTCAGCATCGTGATCGACAACGCGGCCGGCGCCGGCAGCACCATCGGCAATGCCAAGGTCGCGCGCGCCAAGCCCGACGGCTACACGCTGCTGGTCACCCACGTGGGCATGGCCACCACGCCGGTGCTCTACCGCAAGCTGCCCTACAACTACGAGACCGACTTCGAGTACCTGGGCATGATCAACGACGTGCCGATGACGCTGATCGGCAAGCCGCAGCTCGAAGCCAAGAACTTCGGCGAACTGCGCAGCTGGATCGCCAAGAATCCGGGCAAGGTGAACCTGGGCAATGCCGGCATCGGCTCCGCCTCGCACCTGTGCGGCCTGCTGTTCCAGAACGAACTGAAGGCTGAAATGACGACGGTGCCGTACAAGGGCACGGCACCGGCCATCGCCGACCTGCTGGGCGGCCAGATCGACATCCTGTGCGACCAGACCACCAACACCACGAGCCAGATCGAGGCCAAGAAGGTCAAGGCCTATGGCGTGACCACGCTGAAACGCCTGACCACGCCGGCGCTGAAGGACCTGCCGACGCTCGACGAGTCGGGCCTGAAGAACTTCCAGGTCACGATCTGGCACGGCCTGTACGCGCCCAAGGGCACGCCGGCACCGGTGCTGAAGGCGCTCAACGACGCACTGAAGGTCGCGCTGAAGGACCCGGAATTCATCACCAAGGAAGAAGGCCTGGGCGCGGTGATCGTCAACGACAAGCGCGTCGAACCTGCCGAACACAAGAAGTTCGTGATGTCCGAAGTCGCGCGCTTCGGTCCGGTGATCAAGGCAGCGGGCGTGTACGCGGACTGATCCGCCGTACCGTCGCCTGAATAACGGCCAAGGCCGCCGCACTTCGGTGCCGGCGGCCTTTTTGCTTTCGGCCGGCCGTGGCAGCCGGCACGGAGCGCAGCCTCAAGCCGCGAAGCCGCCATCGATCGTCAGGTTCGCGCCGGTAACGAAGCCCGCCAGCGGACTCGCGAGGTAGGCGACCATGCCGGCGATCTCTTCGGCGCGGCCGAAGCGTGGCAGTGCCATCAGCGAACGCAAGCCCTCGGCGTTGGGGCCGTCGGCGGGATTCATCTCGGTGTCGACCGGACCCGGCTGCACGTTGTTGACCGTGATGCCGCGCGGGCCGAGGTCGCGCGACAGGCCCTGCACCAGCCCTTGCAGCGCGGACTTGCTCATCGCGTAGACGCTGCCGCCGGCGAAGGGCATGCGCTCGGCGTTGGTGCTGCCGATGTTGATCACACGGCCGCCCTCGCCCATGTGCGCCACGGCGGCCTGGGTGGCCACGAACACGGCGCGGATGTTGACCGCCACGGTCTGGTCGAAGTCGGCCAGCGAGAAGTCGCCGATGCCGCCGAGCCGCAGCACGCCCGCGTTGTTGACCAGGATGTCGAGCCGACCGAAGCGGCGCGCCACGTCGTCGATGCCGGCACGCAACGCGGCGGCATCGGCGCTGTCGATGCGCAGGGCGAGCGCACGTCCGCCTTCGGCCTCGATGCTGCGCACCAGCGCATCGGCCGCTTCGCCGGAGCTGCTGTAGCTGAAGGCGACGGTGGCGCCGTCCTGCGCGAGGCGACGCACGATGGCGGCGCCGATGCCGCGCGAACCGCCGGTCACGAAGGCGATCTTGCCGGTCAGAACGGTGGGGAGAAGAGTGGAAGCGGTGGTCATGTGGAAGTCCTTGGTTGCTTGTTGAAGGCCTCCAGTCTCGGTTTTTCATTGCTTCTCCGGTAGCCATGAATTCCGTCAATCAGATTCAACTCATGGTTGAAAATAGAGTGCATGGAACCGCTCAATCACCTCGAATCCTTCGTCCAGAGCGCCGAGGGCGGCAGCTTTTCCGCCGCGGCGCGGCGGCTGGGCCTGACGCCTGCGGCCGTGAGCAAGAACGTGGCACGGCTGGAGGCGCGGCTCGGCGTGCGGCTGTTCCAGCGCAGCACACGGCGCCTGACGCTCACCGAAGCCGGCGAGCGCTTCCTGCAGCAGGTGGGCGGTGCACTCGCGACGCTGCAGGACGCGGTGGCCGGTGTCGACAAGGACGACGGCCAGCCGGCCGGAACGCTGAAGGTCAGCATGGGCCAGGCCTTCGGGCGCGCTTATCTGGTGCCGATGCTCGGCGACTTCCTGGCCCGTTGCCCCAAGGTACTGCCCGACTGGCATTTCGACAACCGGCAGATCGACCTTGTCGGCGAAGGCTTCGACGCGGCGATCGGTGGCGGCATCGTGCTCACGCCCGGCGTGGTGGCGCGCGAGCTGGCACGGGTGCACGTGGTCGCGGTCGCATCGCCGCACTACATGGAAGGCCGCGCGACGCCGAAGCGGCCGGCGGACCTGGCTGCGCTCGAGGGCATCGCGCGACGTTCGTCACCGACCGGCCGCGTGCACGTCTGGACGCTGCGCAATGCACGCGGCCAGGAAGGCACGGTCGAGTTTCGGCCGCGCGCGATCTTCAGCGACCCCGAGGCGCAACGCCAGGCGGCGCTGATGGACCTGGGCGTGGCGCTGCTGCCGATGCCCTTCGCGGCGCCCGCGCTGCAAAGCGGCGCGCTCGTTCGGTTGCTGCCGGGCTGGTACGCGGATGCGGGGGCGCTGTCGCTCTACTACCCGAGCAAGAAGCTGCTGCCGGCCAAGACGCGTGCTTTCGTGGACTTCGTGGTGGAGCGCTTTCGCTCGGACGGCTTTGCGGCAATGGTCGACGGGCGCTGAGGAACGCGGCCGAAGTGCTCTGGCCGGCGCGCCGGCCACCGTGCCACCGGGGTTACTACCGGCGGAAAAGCGGGCACGGCGCCTGTACAACGGTCTCTGCAAAAAACGGAGACACACCATGACCCAACACATCCACCGCAGCCGGCGCAGCGCGCTCGCCGCCGGCGCGGCGGCGTCCCTGCTGCTGCTGGCAGGCGTTGCGGCCGCCGACACCGGCTGGCCGACCAAACCGGTGCGCATCGTCGTGCCCTTTGCGGCCGGCGGCACCACCGACATCCTGGCACGCGCCATGGCGCCCGAACTGTCGAAAGCCTTCGGGCAGCAGTTCATCGTCGACAACCGCGCCGGCGCCGGCGGCAACGTGGGCACGGACATCGTGGCGAAGGCGCCCAACGACGGCTATACGCTGCTGATGGGCACGGTCGGCACGCACGGCATCAACCGGGCGCTGTATCCGAAGCTGCCCTTCGACCCGATCAAGGATTTCGTGCCGATCACGCTGGTGGCGGCCGTGCCGAACGTGATGGAGATGAACACCGAGAAGGCCAAGGCGCTCGGCATCCGCAACGTGGCCGACTTCGTGGCCTATGCCAAGACGCATCCGGGCAAGCTGAACATGGCGTCCAGCGGCAGCGGCACGTCGATCCATCTGGCAGGCGAACTCTTCAAGAGCATGACGGGCAGTTTCATGACCCACATTCCGTACCGGGGATCGGGGCCGGCGCTGCTCGACATGGTGGCTGGCAACGCCGACGTGATGTTCGACAACCTGCCGTCGTCGATGCAGCAGATCAAGGGCGGCAAGCTGGTTGCGCTGGCCGTGACCAGCGCGCAGCGTTCGCCGGCACTGCCGGATGTACCGACGGTCGAAGAGGCCGGCGGCCCGGCGCTGAAAGGCTTCGAAGCCAGTTCATGGTTCGGCCTGCTGGCGCCCGCCGGCACCTCGCCGGAGATCGTCAACCGCATTCAGCAGGAGGTGGCGAAGTCGCTCGGCACGCCAGCCATGAAGGAGAAACTGATGGCCCAGGGCGCGATTCCCAGTGGCAACACGCCTGCCGAATTCGTGAAGCTCATCGACAGCGAGCACACCAAATGGGCCAAGGTCGTGAAGGACTCTGGCGCCACGGTGGATTGAAGCGCCTGGTCAAACGGTCCAGACGATCGCCTTTTGGTCTTCGAGCGACCGCTTGATCATCTCGATCAGCGGCGCGGCGCGCTGGTGCAGGCCGACATGCTCGCGTTCGGCCTTGGTGTCGTGATCTTCCACCGCATACGCATCATGGTTGTGCGGGCTGACGGAAGCTTCCTGGCCGATGGCGGTTTCCAGTGCCGACAGCGCGGCCGGCATCTGCTCCAGCGTGATGACGCCTTCAGGTGCCACCGGCTTGCCGATGATGTTGAACAGTTGCCGCGCGTTGGTCTCGAGCATGACGACGTCGGCAGTGGCTTGCGATTTGAATCGATAGAGCATTGGATTATTTGTAGATGTAGTCCCGGGTGAAAGGGTACACCGATTGCGCGCCCCGCAGGGAGCGGGCCGCCACCTTGCCGTCGGGGCGCGTCGACAGCATCTGGTGCAGCGAGATCCAGCCCTGCTCGAAGCTCATCGCCGAACCCGCCAGGTAAAGGCGGTACGCACGCAGCACCCGCTCGGCCTGTTCGGCGTTGCTGCTGCGCGTGAGAACCGCACGTGCCTCGTCGAGTTGCGCCTCGAGCGCGTCCGACCAGGCCCACAGCGTGCGCGCGTAGTGCGGACGCAGGCTTTCCGTGTCGACCATCTCCAGGCCGGACGCCGCGGTCTCACGCAGCACATGGGTGACGTGCAGCAGCTCGCCGCCCGGGAAGATGTATTTCTCGATGAAGTCGCCCATGCCGGCGCCCAACTGCTGATAGTCGAGTCGGCCCGAGGTGATGCCGTGGTTCAGCACCAGCCCGCCCGGCTTCAGCAGCGAGTAGATCTTGTTGAAGTACACCGGCATGTTGGCGCTGCCGACGTGCTCGAACATGCCGACCGACGAGATCTTGTCGAAGGGCTGCGCCACGTCGAGCTCGCGGTAGTCGCGCAGTTCGACGCGCACGCGGTCCTGCAGGCCCTTCTCGGCGATCAGCTTCGTGACGTGCGCATGCTGGTTCTTCGACAGCGTGATGCCGGTCGCATCGACGCCGTAATGCTCGGCGGCCCAGAGCAGCAGCCCGCCCCAGCCGGAGCCGATGTCGAGCAGGCGCTCACCCGGCTGCAGATTGAGCTTGCGGCAGATGTGGTCGATCTTCGCTTCCTGCGCCTGGGCCAGCGTCATGCCGTCCTCGCGGTAGTAGGCGCACGAATAGACGCGGCGCGGGTCGAGCCACAGCGCGTAGAAATCGTCCGATACGTCGTAATGGAACTGGATCTGCGCGGCGTCCTTGCGCAGGGTGTGCAGGCCACGCGACTTCGCGTGCGTCATGAAGCGGCCCCAGAAACCGGGCCGCGCCTCGGCCGGGTTCTCCGGCAGCAAGCCGACCGTGGCATCGATGATGTCGCGCATCGCACCTTCGATCTGGACGCGTCCTTCGACATAGGCCTCGCCGATGGTGCCCACCTGCCGGGCCGCCAACTTGGCCAGCGCGGACCACTCGGTGAAAGCGAGGGTCACCCGGGAATTCGGCTGGGCGACGCGCCGACCGTCCGGTAGCTGAAGGGCAATAGGGACAGGCAATGTTGCCAGTTGGGACTCGATTTTCGGGATCAGGCTGGACATGTTGTCAATATAAACCTTTGGGGAATTCGGATTTTTGCGAGCGAAAAAAGACTCGTCAACCGCCCCCTTCGGATAACCCCATGCCCATTGACACCAGAATGTTTATGCCTAAACTATTTATTCATGAATAACCTCGCGTCCAAGCTTCAGCGCATCCTCTGTATCGGTGGTGGTCCTGCGGGGCTCTACTTCGCCTTGCTCATGAAGGCAAGGCATCCGCAACTCGAGATCACGGTGGTCGAACGCAACCGGCCGTTCGACACTTTCGGCTGGGGTGTGGTGCTGAGCGACCAGACGCTCGCCAACCTGGCCGCGGCCGAATCCGGCACGGCCGGGCTGATCGGCGAGTCGTTCCACCATTGGGACGACATTCAGGTGTTCTACAAGGACAAGCAGGTGCGCTCGGGCGGTCACGGCTTCTGCGGCATCGGCCGCAAGCGGCTGCTGAACATCCTGCAGGAACGCTGCATCGCACTGGGTGTGAACCTGGTGTTCGAGACCAACGTCACCGACGACCAGGCCCTGGCCGCGCAGTACGACGCCGATCTCGTGATCGCCAGCGACGGCCTGAACAGCCGCATCCGCGAACGCTATGCGGATGTTTACCAGCCCGACATCGACCTGCGCAAATGCCGCTTCGTCTGGCTCGGCACGCACCAGACCTTCGACGCCTTCACCTTCGCCTTCGAACAGACCGAGCACGGCTGGTTCCAGGCGCATGCCTACCAGTTCGACGAGGACACTTCCACCTTCATCGTCGAGACACCCGAAGAGGTCTGGAAGGCGCATGGCCTCGACGCGATGGAACAGCACGAAGCCGTGGCGTTCTGCGAAAAGCTCTTCGCCAGGTACCTGGGCGGCCACGCGCTGATCAGCAACGCATCGCACCTGCGCGGCTCGGCCAACTGGATCCGCTTCCCGCGCGTGGTCTGCAAGCACTGGACGCATCGCGTCGAGATCGACGGCAAGACCGTGCCGGTCGTGCTGATGGGCGACGCGGCACACACCGCACATTTCTCGATCGGCTCGGGCACCAAGCTCGCGCTGGAAGACGCGATCGACCTGGCCGATGAATTCGGCAAGGGCGGCGAAATCGACGAAGTGCTGACCGGCTACGAAGCACGGCGCAGCGTCGAAGTGCTGAAGATCCAGAACGCTGCGCGCAATTCCACCGAGTGGTTCGAGAACGTCTCGCGCTACACCGGCATGGAGATCGAGCAGTTCGCCTATTCGATGCTCACGCGCAGCCAGCGCATCAGCCACGAGAACCTGCGTCTGCGCGACGCGGCCTGGCTGGGCGGTTTCGAGCGCTGGCTGGCCGGCGGCAAGAAGGCCATCCCGCCGATGCTGATGCCCTTGCAGGTGCGCGGCCTCCAGCTCAAGAACCGCATCGTGGTCTCGCCGATGGCGACCTACAGCGCGGTCGACGGCGTGCCGCAGGACTTCCATCTGGTGCACCTTGGCGCACGCGCGCTCGGCGGCGCGGCACTGGTGTTCGTCGAGATGACGAGCCCGACGCCGGAAGGCCGGATCACGCCGGGCTGCCCCGGCCTCTACACCGATGCGCAGGGCCAGGCCTTCAAGCGCATCGTCGACTTCGTTCATGCGCAGAGCAGCGCGAAGATCGGCATCCAGCTCGGCCACAGCGGGCCGAAGGGCTCGACGCAGGTGGGCTGGGAAGGCACGGACGAGCCGCTGCCGACGGGCAACTGGCCGCTGCTCGCCGCCAGCGCACTGGCCTACGGCGAACAGAACCAGACGCCCGCAGCCATGACACGGGCCGACATGGACCGGTTGCGCGAGCAGTTCGTCGCATCGACGCGGCGCGCGGCCGAAGCAGGCTTCGACTGGCTCGAACTGCACTGCGCGCACGGCTACGTGCTCGCGTCCTTCCTGAGTCCGCTGACCAACCTGCGCAGCGACGACTACGGCGGCGACATCGACGGCCGCGCGCGCTATCCGCTGGAGGTGTTCGACGCGATGCGCGCCGCCTGGCCGGCCGATCGCCCGATGAGCGTGCGCATCTCGGCGCACGACTGGGCCCCCGGCGGCAACACGGACGACGACGCAGTGGCGATCGCAAGGCTGTTCAAGGCGGCCGGCTGCGACTTCATCGACGTGTCTTCAGGCCAGACCACGCGTGCCGCCAAACCGGTGTACGGCCGCATGTACCAGACGCCGTTCGCCGACCGCATCCGCAACGAGGTCGGCATCGCGACCATCGCCGTCGGCGCGATCACCGACGCGGACCAGGCCAACAGCATCATCGCGGCCGGCCGCGCCGACCTCTGCGCTGTCGCGCGCCCGCACCTGGCCGATCCGGCCTGGACGCTGCACGAGGCGGCCAAGCTGCAGAGCCGGTACGTCGAATGGCCCCGGCAGTACATCGCCGGACGCGACCAGATGTACCGCGAGATCGCCAAGCAGCAACAGATGGCCGCGACCGCGGCCCGGAACGAAGAATCGGAGACCTGATGGACCTCGAAGCACGCGCGCACAGCGAACACCCCGACGAGCTGCGGCTCTGGTTGCGGCTGCTGACCTGCACTCAGCTGATCGAGAAGGATGTGCGCAACAGCCTGCGCGAGCAGTTCGCGACCACGCTGCCGCGCTTCGACCTGCTCTCGCAGCTCGAGCGTTCGCCCGAGGGCCTGAAGATGAACGAACTCTCGCGCCGGATGATGGTGACCGGCGGCAACGTCACCGGCATCACCGACCAGTTGGTGACCGAGGAACTGGTCGAACGCGTGAACGTCGAGGGCGACCGGCGCGCCTGGCGCGTCCGCCTCACGGCCCGCGGACGCAAACTGTTCCACGAGATGGCGCAACAGCACGAAGCCTGGATCGTCGAAGCCTTCGCAGGCCTCAATGCGCGCGAGATCGCGCAACTGCACAAGCTGCTTGGCAAGGTCAAGCAGCACGCTCAGCACAACACCCTGGAGACAGCATGAAGCACTACATCGGCGCAGGCAACCCCATGCACGCGCAATTCGAAGCCAAGGCAGGCTACGTGGCCCGGCATTTCAGCTGGTCGTACGACGAAGGCGTCGGCACCATCACGCTGAACCGGCCCGAGCGCAAGAACCCGCTGACCTTCGAGTCGTATGCAGAACTGCGCGACCTGTTCCGCGCGCTGCACTACGCGACCGACGTGAAGGCCATCGTCATCACCGGCGCCGGCGGCAACTTCTGCTCGGGCGGCGACGTGCACGAAATCATCGGACCGCTGACGAAGATGAGCATGCCGGAGATGCTCGAGTTCACCCGCATGACCGGCGATCTGGTGAAGGCGATCCGGCAGTGCCCGCAGCCTGTCATCGGCGCCATCGACGGCATCTGCGCCGGCGCCGGCGCGATGATCGCGTTGGCCTGCGACATGCGCTACGGCAGCCCGTCCACGCGCACGGCGTTCTTGTTCACCCGCGTCGGCCTGGCCGGCGCCGACATGGGCGCTTGCGCCCTGCTGCCCCGCATGATCGGCCAGGGCCGCGCGTCGGAACTGCTGTTCACCGGCCGCGCGATGAGCGCGCAGGAAGGCCTCTCCTGGGGTTTCTTCAACGCGCTGCACGAAGGCGATGCGTTGCTCGCCGCGGCGACGTCCGTCGCGCGCGACCTGGTGGCCGGCCCGACCTTCGCACACGGCATGACCAAGACGATGCTGTCGCAGGAATGGTCGATGACCATCGAGCAGGCGATCGAGGCCGAAGCGCAGGCGCAAGCGATCTGCATGCAGACGGCCGACTTCACACGCGCCTACGAAGCCTTCGCGGCCAAGCAGAAGCCCGTGTTCGGCGGGGACTGAAGGATGAGTTCCGGTCCCACTACCCTCGTGCCGTCGACCGCGCACCTCGCGTTGCCTTTCTTCGACGATGCACACCGCGAACTGACCGACGGCCTGCTGCCCTGGGCCGCAGCGCAGGAGGTTGACGAACGCGACGATCGCGCCGCCTGCCGCGACTGGGTTCGGCGCCTGGGCGACGGCGGCTGGCTGCGCTACTGCGTGCCGGGCGCGTCCGGCGGTGCGCTCGAACGGCTGGACTCGCGGGCGCTCGTTCTGCTGCGCGAGACGCTCGGCTTCCATTCGCCGCTGGCCGACTTCGCCTTCGCGATGCAAGGCCTGGGCAGTGGAGCCATCACATTGGCTGGCAGCGCCGATCAACAGACGACCTACTTGCGCGCCGTGGCCAAGGGCGACAAGCTCGCAGCCTTCGCGCTCAGCGAGCCGGACGCAGGCTCCGATGTCGGTGCGATGGCCATGACGGCCGTGCCCACCGCCGACGGCTGGCGGCTCGACGGCCAGAAGACCTGGATCAGCAACGGCGGCATCGCCGACTTCTACTGCGTCTTCGCCAAGACCGAGCCGACCGCCGGCACGCGCGGCATCACGGCCTTCATCGTCGACGCGACGACGCCCGGCCTGGACACCTCGGCGCACATCGAGGTGATGGCGCCGCATCCGCTCGCCACGCTGCGTTTCGACAACTGTGTGGTGCCGCGCACGGCGCAACTCGGCGAGCTGAACGGCGGCTTCAAGCTGGCGATGCGCACGCTCGACATCTTCCGCGCATCGGTCGCCGCGGCCGCGCTCGGCATGGCACGCCGCGCGCTCGCGGAAGCGATTGCCCATGCGCAGCGTCGTCGCATGTTCGGCCACACGCTGGCGGATTTCCAGCTGACGCAAGCCAAGCTCGGCGACATGGCCGCGCTGGTCGACGGCGCAGCGCTGCTCACCTACCGCGCGGCGTGGATGCGCGACGAGGCCGAACGCAGCGGCAAGCCGTCGAGCGACCTCACCGCCGCCGCCGCGATGGCCAAGATGGCAGCGACCGAGAACGCGCAGCGCGTGATCGACATGGCACTGCAGATGCACGGCGGGCTCGGCGTACAGGTGGGCACGAAAGTTGAAAGTCTGTATCGCGACATCCGGGCGCTGCGCATCTATGAAGGCGCGACCGAAGTCCAGCAATTGATCATTGGCAAATCCGTTCTGCGGGGGTAGATCTTGAGCGCGCAAATCGACCGATTCGTCCACGACGGGCTGCCGCCCGCCGACCAGTTGCCGATCTTCCGGTATGACCTGCCGGAACTTCAGCTGCCCGATCAACTGAACCTGGTCGAGGAACTGCTCGACAAGGCGGCCGCCAAGGGCTTCGGCGACCGGCCGATGCTGCGCTCGCCGAACCGCACGCTGACCTATGCGGAAGCCGCGCTGGAAGTCAACCGGATCGCACAGGTGCTGACGGAAGACCTCGGCCTGGTGCCGGGCAATCGCGTACTGCTGCGCGGCGGCAATTCGATTCCGATGGCGCTCGGCTGGCTGGCGGTCGTCAAGGCCGGACTGATCGCCGTGGCCACGATGCCATTGCTGCGCGCGCGCGAGCTGGGCGACATCATCGACAAATCGCGCCCGGCGGTTGCGCTGTGCGAAGGCCGTCTGCTCGAAGAGATGCAGCTGGCACAGCAGGCCTTTCCGTCGCTGCACACGATCGTCCCGTTCCGCTCGGACGCGCCCGATTCGTTGGAAGCACGCGCGGCCACCAAGAGCGGACACTTCCCCGCCTGCCCGACCGCAGCCGACGACATCGCCCTGCTCGCCTTCACGTCCGGCACGACCGGCAAACCGAAGGCCCCCGCCACCACGCACCGCGACGTGCTCGCGATGTGCGAGACCTGGCCGCGCCACATCCTGAAGGCGACGCCGGACGACATCGTGCTCGGCTCGCCGCCTCTGGCCTTCACCTTCGGGTTGGGCGGCCTGCTGATCTACCCGATGTGGGCCGGATCATCGATCTACTACCCGGACGTGCCTTACACACCCGAAGGCATGGTCAAGCTGATCAACGAGGTCGGCGCCACCATCTGCTACACCGCACCGACTTTCTATCGCCAGATGGCGCCCTTCGCGAAGCAACACGGCCTGCGCACGCTGCGCATCACAGTGAGCGCCGGCGAGGCGCTGCCCGATGCGACGCGCCAACTCTGGAAGGACGCCACCGGCATCGAGATGCTCGACGGCATCGGCGGCACCGAGGTGTTCCACATCTACATTTCCGCAGCCGGCCATGAAGTGCGACGTGGCGCGATCGGCAAGGCCGTGCCTGGCTTCACGGCCAAGGTCGTCGACAAGGACGGCAACGAGGTACCGCGCGGCACCATCGGACGGCTCGCACTGATCGGCCCGGTCGGATGCCGCTATTTCGACGACGTTCGCCAGAAGGACTATGTGAAGGACGGCTGGAACTACCCGGGCGATTCGTTCACGCAGGACGATGACGGCTATTTCTTCTATCAGGCACGCGCCGACGACATGATCATCACGGCCGGCTACAACGTCGGCGGCCCCGAGGTCGAGGATGCGCTGCTGCAGCACCCGGCCGTGGCCGAATGCGGCGTGATCGGCAAGCCCGACGACGATCGAGGCATGATCGTCAAGGCCTACTGCGTGCTCAAGCCGGGCACGGATGGCGACGCTGCGTTGGTCAAGGCCCTCCAGGATCATGTGAAGGCAACCATCGCACCTTACAAATACCCGCGAGAGATCGAGTTCGTGGCGGTGCTTCCTCGCACCGAGACCGGCAAACTCCAGCGATTCAGACTCAGACAGACATCATGATGAACAAACTCCTGCAACCGGCCGGCTGGCTTCCGCCCAAAGGTTATGCCAACGGAATCGCGGCACGCGGTACACAGATCTTCGTTGGCGGCCAGATCGGCTGGAACGGACAACAGCAGTTCGAATCGGACGATTTCATCGAACAGACTGGACAGGCCCTGCGCAACATCGTCGAGGTGCTGCGTGAAGCCGGTGCCGGCCCGGAGCATATGGTCCGGATGACCTGGTACATCACGGATCGCGACGAATACAACAGCCGGCTCGCCGAACTCGGGCCGGTGTATCGGGAAGCAATGGGCCGAAACTTTCCGGCCATGACCTGCGTGCAGGTGGCCGCGCTGGTCGAGGCGCGTGCGAAGGTGGAGATCGAGGTCACGGCCGTCTTGCCTGATTAGGCTTCCCCAGGGCCGCGGCACGCCTTGTGTCGCTTGGCCGACTCTCGTCCGCTCGGGATCCCGGCTGCCCGGGCACGGCTGGGGTCTTTGGGGCGCGTCCCCGATTCTTGTCCGGGCTTACTCGTCGTGCTGCCAGCGAGACTTCAAACTCCAGCACTTTTCAGCGAATTCAACCAGTACAACCAACTTCGCAGTTGCGTGCTTTTTGCTTTTTTGGAAAAGCGATTCGGAAATAGAAAAAGCCTCTTTGATTTCTCAAAGAGGCTTTCCGATTTGGTTGCGCGAGCAAGATTTGAACTTGCGACCTTTGGGTTATGAGCCCAACGAGCTACCAGGCTGCTCCATCGCGCGGCAGACTTAAATTATAGCTTATTCCGAAGCGCTTTGCGAATCTTCCGAAACTTCTTTTTCCTCAGCACGGTCGACCAGCTCGACGAGCGCCATCGGGGCATTGTCGCCCACACGGAAACCCATCTTCAGGATGCGGGTGTAGCCGCCTGGACGTGCCGCAAAGCGCGGGCCCAGATCGTTGAACAGCTTCACGACGCTGTCGCGATCACGCAGGCGGTCGAAAGCCAGACGCTTGTTGGCGACGGTGGGCTTCTTGGCCAGGGTGATCATCGGCTCGATGACGCGGCGCAGTTCCTTGGCCTTGGGGACCGTGGTCTTGATGACTTCATGCTCGATGAGCGAATTCATCATGTTTTGCAGCATCGCAAGGCGGTGCGAGCTGGTGCGGTTGAGTTTGCGGAGTCCGTGTCCGTGACGCATGGTGCTTTTCCTTTACTTTATAAAACAGGCAGCCGTATCAGGTACTGCCCGGTGCACTGGCCTGAGAGGCCTTTGAAAAATTAACGGCGATCGAGGCCGGCCGGTGGCCAGCTTTCGAGCTTCATACCCAGGGTGAGGCCGCGCGAAGCGAGCACTTCCTTGATTTCGTTGAGCGACTTGCGACCCAGGTTAGGCGTCTTCAGCAGCTCATTCTCGGTACGCTGAATCAGGTCGCCGATGTAGTAGATGTTCTCGGCCTTCAGGCAGTTCGCAGAACGCACCGTGAGTTCGAGTTCATCGACCGGACGCAGCAGGATCGGATCGAACTGCTGGGCGCTGCGCGGTGCCGGTGCATCGAATGCAGCGAGTTCGCCGCCTTCGAGCTGCGCAAACACAGCCAGTTGCTCGACCAGGATTTTAGCCGACGCGCGCACGGCATCTTCTGCCGTGATCGCGCCATTGGTCTCGATCTCGATCAGCAGCTTGTCCAGGTCCGTACGCTGCTCGACACGAGCGCTTTCGACGGTGTAACTCACGCGCTTGACGGGCGAGAAGGATGCGTCGAGCACGATCCGGCCGATCGACTTGGTCGGTTCATCAGCGTAGCGACGCATCGTGCCGGGCACGTAGCCGCGACCCTTTTCAACCTTGATCTGCATGTCGAGCTTGCCGCCTTGCGACAGGTGCGCGATCACGTGATCTGGGTTGATGATTTCGACGTCATGCGGCGTCTGGATGTCGGAAGCGGTAACCGGACCTTCGCCGTCCTTGCGCAGGCTCAGCGTGACTTCATCGCGGTTGTGGAGCTTGAACACCACACCCTTGAGGTTCAACAGGATGTTGACGACGTCTTCCTGAACGCCGTCGATCGACGAATACTCGTGGAGCACGCCTGCGATCGTGACTTCGGTGGCCGAATAACCGACCATCGACGACAGCAGCACGCGACGCAGTGCGTTGCCGAGCGTATGACCGTAGCCGCGCTCGAAAGGCTCGAGCGTGACCTTGGCCTTGTTGGCCGCGAGTTGCTCGACCTGGATGGTCTTGGGTTTCAGCAGGGTGGTTTGCATGCAGACTTCCTCTCAATACCCCCGGTTCGTTACACCGGTAAGGCTGGTGAAGCGCCCGGCGCACGTGCAGGGCGCGCCAGGAACGGGAACAACAAAAACAACTCGCGCCAGAGGCGCGAGCAGGGGATCAACGCGAATACAGTTCGACGATCAACGACTCGTTGATGTCGGCAGCGAATTCGTCGCGATCCGGCACCTTCTTGAAGGTACCTTCAGCCTTGTCGGCATTGACTTCGACCCATGCCGGCATGCCGACTTGGGCCGCCAGTTGCAGCGCTTCGGCCACGCGGGTTTGCTTCTTCGACTTGTCGCGCACGGCGATCACGTCGCCGGTCTTCACCAGGTACGACGGGATGTTCACCGATCGGCCGTTGACCGTGATCGCCTTGTGCGACACGAGCTGGCGTGCTTCGGCGCGGGTCGAACCGAAGCCCATGCGGTACACCACGTTGTCCAGACGGGACTCGAGCAGCGACAGCAGGTTCGCGCCGGTGTTGCCACGGCGGCGATCGGCTTCTTCGAAGTAACGGCGGAACTGCTTTTCGAGCACGCCGTACATGCGCTTGACCTTCTGCTTTTCACGCAGCTGCAGACCGAAGTCCGACGTGCGTTGGCCCGAAGTACGGCCGTGCTGGCCTGGCTTGGAATCGAACTTCGACTTGTCCTGGATCGAGCGACGAGCACTCTTCAGGAACAGGTCGGTGCCTTCACGGCGGGAGAGTTTGGCCTTGGGGCCGAGATAGCGTGCCACTTGAGCTTCCTTTTATGTCATCTACCGCAGACTCTGCGGGAGCCGTTGGCGGCGTGCCGACGGCGGTGGGCTTGTTGAAAAGCAAAAATGCGCAGCCGCTGTGAAGCGGACTGCGCGTTGCATCGCACGCTTAGATGCGACGACGCTTCTGAGGACGGCAACCGTTGTGCGGCACCGGGGTCACGTCGGCGATCGAGTTGATGCGAATGCCCAGTGCGGCCAGGGCGCGCACCGACGATTCACGACCTGGGCCGGGGCCCTTGATCTCGACGTCGAGGTTCTTGATGCCTTGTTCGACAGCAGCGCGACCAGCAACTTCGGAAGCAACCTGGGCAGCGAACGGCGTCGACTTGCGCGAGCCCTTGAAGCCTTGGCCACCCGACGAAGCCCACGACAGAGCATTGCCCTGGCGGTCCGTGATCGTGATGATCGTGTTGTTGAACGAGGCGTGCACGTGAGCAATACCGTCCGCAACGTTCTTGCGAACCTTCTTGCGAACGCGCTGTGCGGCGTTATTGGCAGGAGCTTTAGCCATGCTGTTTTATCCTTACTTCTTCAGGGACTGCGCGGCCTTGCGCGGACCCTTGCGGGTGCGGGCGTTGGTGCGCGTGCGCTGACCGCGCATCGGCAGACCGCGGCGATGACGGAAGCCGCGATAGCAACCGATGTCCATCAGGCGCTTGATGTTCATCGTCGTTTCGCGACGCAGGTCGCCTTCGATCGTGAACAGCGCGATCTGGTCGCGGATCTTTTCGAGATCGGTGTCCGTCAGGTCCTTGATCTTCTTCGAATACTCGATGCCGCTCGCTTCGCAGATTTGACGGGCGCGGGTGCGACCGATACCGAAGATGGCGGTCAGGCCGATCTCAGCGTGCTTGTGCGGCGGAATGTTGATGCCAGCAATACGTGCCATGTGCGTCCTCTAAATCTCTTTGATCAACCCTGGCGCTGCTTGTGGCGCGGGTCGGTACAGATCACGCGCACAACACCCTTGCGGCGAATGACCTTGCAATTGCG
Source organism: Variovorax sp. GW821-FHT10B04 (assembly GCF_059415645.1). Classification (NCBI taxonomy): domain Bacteria; kingdom Pseudomonadati; phylum Pseudomonadota; class Betaproteobacteria; order Burkholderiales; family Comamonadaceae; genus Variovorax; species Variovorax sp. GW821-FHT10B04. The sequence continues at coordinate 188,713 of NZ_JBWKNQ010000011.1, read as the reverse complement.
ACAAATGGTTTTGACCGAAGCCGAAACTCTCATTTCATTCTCCTAAACTTTTTCAACGCGGCGAACGATCGCCTGAAACACAATGCGCGTCCGCCTTTCGGCGTCTACTTTCGAATCTTCCAGACCTCTAGGAGGTCTTGAAGTTGGCCTTTTTGAGCAACGACTCGTACTGCTGCGACATCATGTAGTTCTGCACTTGGGCCATGAAGTCCATCGTGACGACAACGATGATCAGCAACGACGTTCCACCGAAATAGAACGGCACGTTGTACTTGAGGATCAGGAACTCCGGCAGCAGGCAAACAAAGGTGATGTACACCGCGCCAGCCAGCGTCAGACGAACCAGGATCTTGTCGATATAGCGCGCGGTCTGATCACCCGGGCGGATGCCCGGAATGAATGCACCGCTCTTCTTCAAGTTGTCGGCCGTTTCGCGGCTGTTGAACACGAGCGCCGTATAGAAGAAGCAGAAGAACACGATCGCCGTGGCGTAGAGCATCACATAGATCGGCTGTCCGGGTGTGAGCGCACCGGCAATGTCCTTGACCCAGCGCATGCTTTCGCCCGTGCTCAGCCAGCCAACGAGCGTTGCCGGCAGCAGGATGATCGATGACGCGAAGATCGGCGGAATGACACCGGCCATGTTCAGCTTGAGTGGCAGATGCGACGACTGACCGCCGTACACCTTGTTGCCGACTTGCCGCCGCGCATAGTTCACAAGGATCTTGCGCTGGCCACGCTCAACGAACACGACGAAGTAGGTCACGAGCACGACCACTGCCACGATGAACAGTGCAACCAGCACGTTCATTGCACCAGTGCGGACGAGCTCCAGCAAACCGCCGATCGCGTTGGGCAGACCAGCCGCAATACCCGAGAAGATCAGGATGGAGATGCCGTTGCCAAGACCGCGTTCGGTGATCTGCTCACCCAACCACATCAGGAACATCGAGCCAGCCGTGAGGCTGACCATTGCCGTGAGACGGAAACCGAAACCAGGCGAAATAACCAGACCTGCCGACGACTCCAGGGCCACCGCGATGCTGAACGACTGGAACAGCGCCAGTGCCAACGCGCCATAACGCGTGTACTGAGTGATCTTGCGTCGTCCGGACTCGCCTTCCTTCTTCATCTGCTCGAAGGTCGGAACCACGTACGTCATCAGCTGCATGATGATCGATGCAGAGATGTACGGCATGATGCCGAGCGCGAACACGGTGAAGCGCGACAGCGCACCGCCCGAGAACATGTTGAACAGGCTCAGGATGCCGCCTTGCTGTCCCTGGAACAGCTGTGCCAGCTGATCCGGGTTGATGCCCGGCACGGGGATATGCGCCCCGATCCGATACACCACGAGAGCGAGCAGCAGAAAGACCAGCCGACGACGCAGGTCGCCGAACTTGCCTGTCTTTGCGAGCGTTGCCGCGTTGGTTGCCACGAAGAACTACTTTCGTCCGGTCTTAGGCAACGCTGCCGCCGACTGCTTCGATTGCAGCCTTGGCAGCGGCAGTCGCACCGATGCCCGTCAGCTTGACGGCCTTGGTCAATTCACCAGTCTTGATGATCTTGACGACCTTGGCGATCTGACCCACGAGCCCAGCTTGCTTGAGCGCCAGCAGATCCACTTCAGCCAAACCGAGCACTTCGAGTGCGGTCAGCGTGACTTCGGCGTTGTACTTCAGGGTTTGCGACTTGAAGCCACGCTTCGGCAGGCGCCGTTGCAGAGGCATTTGACCGCCTTCGAAGCCCACCTTGTGGAAACCACCTGCGCGCGACTTCTGACCCTTGTGACCACGACCCGCGGTCTTGCCGATGCCCGAACCGATACCACGGCCAACGCGACGCTTGGCGTGCTTGGCGCCTGCGGCTGGCTTGATGCCATTGAGTTCCATATCAGTCTCTCTTACAGAACTTTGACCAGATAACTGATCTTGTTAATCATGCCGCGCACTGCGGGCGTGTCCTGCAGCTCGCTCACGCTGTTGAGCTTGCGCAGGCCCAGGCCACGCACGGTCGCACGATGCGATTCCTTGGTGCCGATGGGGCTCTTCACGAGCTGCACCTTGAGGGTTTGTTGTTGCGTCATTTGAATACTTTCCGTATTGCGCTTACGCGAACAGCTCTTCGACGGTGAGGCCGCGCTTGGAAGCGACAGCGGAAGCAGTCGTCGAATTCTTCAGACCGTCGAGCGTGGCGCGAACCATGTTGTAGGGATTCGAAGAACCATGGCTCTTGGCCACGATGTCGGTGATACCCAGGACTTCGAACACGGCGCGCATCGGGCCGCCAGCAATGATGCCGGTACCCTTGGGAGCCGGGTACATGACCACCGACGAGGCGCCATGATGACCCTTCACCGCGTGATGCAGCGTGCCGTTCTTGATCGAGATCTTGAACAGGTTGCGACGCGCTTCTTCCATGGCCTTCTGCACGGCTGCCGGCACTTCTTTCGACTTGCCCTTGCCCATGCCAACCTTGCCATCGCCATCACCGACGACGGTGAGTGCCGCGAAACCGAGAATACGACCACCCTTCACCACCTTGGTGACGCGGTTGATCGCGATCATCTTCTCGCGCAAACCGTCTTCAGGGCCTTCGTTCTGCGTTCTTGCTTGAATCTTTGCCATTTTGAATCTCGTGTCCGGTTAGAACTGCAGGCCAGCTTCGCGGGCTGCGTCGGCGAGTGCCTTGACACGGCCGTGGTACGCGAAACCTGCGCGGTCGAAAGCGACCTTCTCGACGCCGGCAGCCTTCGCCTTTTCGGCGATGCGCTTGCCGATGGCCGTGGCAGCGGCGGCATTGCCACCCTTGCCAGAACCGCCCAGCGACGCACGCACTTCGGCTTCGGCCGTCGATGCGGTGGCAATCACCTTGGCACCGTCGCCGGAGATGACCGTGGCGTAGATGTGGAGATTGGTGCGGTTCACGGTCAGGCGTGCAACGCCTTGCGTCGCAATCCGGATACGGGTCTGACGCGAGCGGCGCAGACGTTGTGCTTTTTTGGTCAACATCATTTTGCTGCCCCTTACTTCTTCTTGGTCTCTTTGATCACGATCTTCTCGTCCGAATAACGGATTCCCTTGCCCTTGTAGGGCTCAGGCGGACGAACAGCGCGGATCTCGGCAGCGATCTGACCGACACGTTGGCGATCGGCGCCCTTGATCACGATTTCAGTCGCGGTCGGCGTCGTCACCGTGATGCCTTGCGGCATGTCGATGTTGACCGGATGGGAGTAACCCACTTGCAGGTTCAGCTTCGCACCTTGCGCAGCAGCCTTGTACCCGACGCCGACGAGATTGAGCTTCTTTTCGAAGCCCTTGGTCACGCCGACGACCATGTTGTTCACCAGCTGACGCAGCGTACCGCTCATCGCATCCGCTTCACGCGAATCGTTGGCGGGCGCGAAGCTCAGCTTGCCGTCGTTGTTCACGACGGTCACCAGAACGTTGCGTTGCAGGTTGAGCGTACCGCCCGCACCCTTGACGCTGATCTGATCTTCCTTGATCGAGACATCCACACCTGCGGGGATGACGACCGGCATTTTTCCGACTCGGGACATTTCAGTAACTCCTCAATGTCTCGGTTAGGCGACGTAGCACAGAACTTCGCCACCAACACCGTTGGCGCGTGCCTTGCGGTCGGTCATCACGCCCTGGGGGGTCGTGACGATCGCAACGCCGAGGCCGTTCTGGACTTGCGGAATGGCAGCGCTGCCCTTGTAGACGCGCAGGCCAGGACGGCTCACACGCTCGATGCGCTCGATCACAGGGCGGCCGGCGTAGTACTTCAGGGAAATCAGAAGCTCGCTCTTGCCAGCTTCGGTATTGACCTGGAAACCGTCGATGTAGCCTTCGTCCTTCAGGACTTGTGCGATCGCGATCTTCACCTTGGAAGACGGGACCGACACGGTGGGCTTCGCCACCATCTGCGCGTTGCGGATACGCGTCAGCAGGTCGGCAATGGGATCACTCATGCTCATGTTGTTTGCTCCTGCCTGGCTTACCAGCTGGCCTTGGTGACACCGGGGATGTCGCCGTTGAAGGCCAGTTCACGGATCTTGGCGCGGGCCAGACCGAATTGGCGGAAAGTGCCACGCGGACGACCGGTGATTTCGCAACGGTTGCGCTGGCGCGTCGGGTTGGCGTTGCGCGGGAGCTTTTGCAGGCCCAGACGCGCAGCTGCACGCTCTTCGTCGGTCTTCGACAGGTCGGAGGCGATCGCCTTCAGTTCAGCGTGCTTGGAAGCGTACTTGGCGACCAGCTTGTCGCGCTTGAGTTCGCGCTGGATCAAAGATTGTTTTGCCACGGTTCGCCTCAGTTCTTGAACGGGAAACGGAAGCCAGCGAGAAGCGCCTTGGCTTCTTCGTCGGTCTTGGCCGTCGTCGTGATGCTGATGTTGAGACCACGCAGGGCATCAACCTTGTCGTATTCGATCTCGGGGAAAATGATCTGCTCTTTGACGCCGATGTTGTAGTTGCCACGGCCGTCGAAAGCGCGACCGGAGATACCACGGAAGTCGCGAACGCGGGGCAGAGCGACCGTCACGAAACGATCCAGGAATTCATACATCGTCACGCCGCGAAGGGTGACCATGCAGCCGATCGGCTGTTGCTCGCGGATCTTGAAGCCGGCGATGGCCTTCTTCGACTTGGTGATGACAGGCTTCTGACCGGCGATCTTGGTGAGGTCGCCAACGGCGTTCTCAAGAACCTTCTTGTCAGCAACCGCTTCACCCACACCCATGTTGAGCGTGATCTTGGTGATACGGGGAACCTGCATCGGCGAGGTGTAGCCGAACTTTTCAGCCAGGTCCTTCGCGATCTTTTCGCGATAGATTTGTTGGAGACGTGCCATGTGAGTATTCCTTAGGCGAACTTGATTTCGTCGCCGCTGGACTTGAAGACGCGCACGCGCTTGCCGTCCGCGATCTTGATGCCCACGCGATCGGCCTTGCCGGTAGCGGTATTGAAGATGGCCACGTTCGACTGGTGAATCGGCATGGTCTTTTCGACGATGCCACCGGTCGTACCCTTGAGCGGGTTCGGCTTGGCGTGCTTCTTGACGATGTTGATGCCGTCGACGATCACATAGGAGTCGTCCTTGCGCAGCGAAACCGTGCCGCGCTTGCCCTTGTCACGACCGGCCAACACGATGACCTGGTCGCCTTTGCGAATCTTGTTCATGGCTTGTCCTTACAGAACTTCGGGGGCCAGCGAAACGATCTTCATGAACTTTTCGGTGCGCAGCTCGCGCGTCACCGGTCCGAAGATGCGGGTGCCGATCGGCTCCAGCTTGGCATTGAGCAGCACGGCGGCATTGCCGTCGAACTTGACGAGCGAACCGTCTGCACGACGGATGCCCTTGGCAGTGCGCACCACGACGGCGCTGTAGATTTCGCCCTTCTTGACACGACCGCGGGGAGCGGCTTCCTTGATGCTGACCTTGATGATGTCGCCCACGCTGGCATAACGCCGCTTGGAGCCACCCAGCACCTTGATACACAGGACGGACTTCGCGCCTGTGTTGTCGGCCACTTCGAGCCTGGATTCAGTTTGGATCATTTCGATTAGTTCCCAACTTGTACCGAGGCCCCGACGACGCCGAATGGCGCCAAACAAGAACCGCAGTCAGTCTTGGGCCCGTCGTCCACGCCCCAAACCACTTGGAGCGCTTCCGCTGGGCAGAAGCTTCGCCTTTTTGTAGCGAAGCCCGCGATTGTTGCACAGCGGTCTGGCGATGTCAACTACCTCGCCCCAGCCAGGATGCATCGCTGCTGCGCAACGGCGACAATTCCACTGTGATTGCACGCGGGATCGCTCCGCACGCCAGTCCCGACGATCTGCTGCTCCAAGTTCAGCGACCCGACCTCATCGCCAACACCATGCCTGAAAACACCGCTTCCGCCGCCTCGCTCCCGCCCATCGCCTTCATCGGAGGAGGCAACATGGCCAGCGCCATCATCGGCGGGCTGGTGAAGCAGGGCCTGCCGCCAGCCTCGGTGGAGGTCGTCGAGCCGTTCGAGGAAGCGCGTGTGCGTTTGGCGCAACAGTTCGGCATTTCGGCGCAAGCCGAAGCGGGGCCCGCCATTGCGCGTTGCGCCGTGGTCGTGTGGGCCGTCAAACCGCAGATCTTCGCGGAAGCCGCCCAGCCTGTTCGGGCGGCGGCAGCGCAAAGCTTGCACCTGAGCGTCGCCGCCGGCATCCCGTCGGACAGCATCGCGCGCTGGCTCGCCACCGAGCGAGTGGTGCGCGCGATGCCGAACACGCCAGCCCTCGTCGGCAAAGGAATGACCGGCTTGTTCGCCCGTGCAGCCGTGTCGGCGCCTCAGCGTGCGCTCGTCGAGCAAGTGCTGGCCCCAACTGGCGAACTGCTCTGGGTCGACGCCGAGCCGGCGCTCGACGCCGTGACTGCCATTTCCGGCTCGGGCCCGGCCTACGTGTTCTATTTCGTCGAAGCCATGGTCGAGGCGGGTGTCGACATGGGCCTGACGCCGCAGCAGGCACACCAGTTGGCGGTCGGCACCTTCACAGGCGCCTCGGCGCTGGCGGCGGCATCGAGCGAGGCGCCGTCCGTACTGCGTGCACGCGTGACGTCCAAGGGCGGCACGACGCATGCGGCGATCAGCGCGATGGAAGCCGCGCAGGTCAAGCCCTTGTTCAAGACGGCCATGCGCGCCGCAGAACTGCGCGCCCGCGAACTGGGCGAGGAATTCGGCCGCAGTTGAGTTGATCTCCAAAGATTGACGCCCGCCGCCCGCCGCCGCGGGCGTTGGCAATCGATCAGCGCAGCGCGTACCCGGCGACGACGCCGGCAAACACGGCGAATCCCAGCCAGTGGTTCTGCCGGAAAGCCTGAAAGCACCCTTCGCGCGTGCGATCCTTGATCAGCTTCCAGTGCCACAGCGCCTGCGCGGTCGCAACGGCCAGGCCCGCCAGAAAGGCTGGCCCCAACCCATGGCGCACGCCGATCACGCCCCAGATCGCCAGAAAGAGCAGGTAGCAGGCCATGACGATCGTCACGTCGAGCCGGCCGAACGTGATCGCCGAGGTCTTCATGCCGATCTTCAGATCGTCGTCACGGTCGACCATGGCGTACTCGGTGTCGTAGGCCAGCACCCAACCCAGATTGCCGATGAGCAGTGCCCAGCCATATGCTGGCACCCGCGCGAAAGCGTCCAGCGCCGGTACGCCACCACCGCCGGCGGCGCAGAACGCCATGGGGATGCCGATCGAGAACGCGATGCCCAATACCGCTTGCGGGATCGAGACGAATCGCTTGGCGAAAGGGTAGGCCAGCGTCACGGCCAGACCGATGAAAGCCCAGACGATCACCGCTGCGTTGGTCGTCAGCGCCAGCGCAAAGGCGGCGAGCGCCAGCAAGGCACCGAAGCCGAGCGCCTGCTTGACAGAGATGGCGCCGCTGGTCACCGGCCGCTGCGCCGTGCGCTTCACATGGCGGTCGAAGTCGCGATCGGCCACGTCGTTGATGCAGCAACCCGCACTGCGCATCAGGAAAGTGCCCAGCACGAACACCGTCAGGAGATGCCAGCCAGGCCAGCCGCCTGCAGCAAACCAGAGTGCGCCGAGCGTCGGCCACAGCAACAGCAGCCAGCCGGCAGGCCGGTCCCAGCGGATCAGATCGAGATACAGCGCCACGCGCCCGGCAGCCATCAAGCGAGCTCCAATGAAAAAGGAGCGGCGATTGTGCCGCTCCTTCCCTTTACTCTATCGACGCGCCGCCGCCCGGGCGGGCGAGCTCAGTCTTCCAGCAACGAGCGCAGCATCCACGCGGTCTGGTCGTGCACGGTGCAGCGCGCGGTCAGCATGTCGGCCGTCGGGTCGTCGCTGGCCTCCTCGGCAACCGGGATGAATTCACGCGCGATGCGCGACACGGTCTCGTGGCCCTTGACCAGGATGCGCACCATCTCGGTCGCCTTCGGCGGGGTCTGCGGCACATCGGGCACGGTCGCGATCTTGCTGAACTCGGCGTACGAACCCGGCGCGTAGTGGCCCAAGGCCCGAATGCGCTCGGCGATCACGTCCGTCGCGCTCCACAGCTCGGTGTATTGCGTCATGAACATGGCATGCAGCGAGTTGAAGTGCGGCCCGGTCACGTTCCAGTGGAAATTGTGGGTCGTGAGGTACAGCGTGTAGGTGTCGGCCAGCACGCGGCTCAAGCCTTCGGCAATGGCGGCGCGGTCCTGGTGGCTGATGCCGATGTTGATGATCGGCGCATTGCGGCTACCCGATTCCTGCGAAACCAGTGCCCCACCCTTGGTCGGCACCTTGCCGCCGGACGAGGCAGCGATGTCGGGCAGTTTCGATTTCTTCAACGGCTTGCTGGGTGCTTTGGCCATGGCAATGGATCCTTGTTGGTTTGAGTGACAGGTAGCGACTGTAGAAGCCGATCAGCGGCATCGCAACAGCGAGACTCTATCTCGCCGATTGGGACGCCCCGTCAGTCGACGCCGGACTCAGGAGAGACGTTTGACGCCGGCCAGTTCGCAGGCGTAGATCGCATTGCGCAGCGCCGCGATCGCTTCGTAGCGGGTGAAGCTGCGGCGCCAGGCCAGCACGACGCGGCGCGTTGGCGGCTCTCGGCCCTGGCCATCGCTGATCGGCAGGTAGCGGACCATCTCGCTGTCCTTGCGCCCGCGCTTCGGCTTCAGCGCGTCGTTCGGCACCGACAGCCGCGGCACCAGCGTCACACCCATGCCCGAAGCCACCATGTGCTTGATCGTCTCCAGCGACGAACCCTCGAAGCTCTTGCGAATGCCCTCTGCGTTGCTGGAAAAGCGCGCGAACTCGGGGCACACCTCCAGCACGTGATCGCGAAAGCAGTGGCCGGTGCCGAGCAGCAGCATGGTCTCGTTGCGCAATTCGGCGGACGTGATCGACGTGCGTGCGGCCAGCGGATGCGCAGCCGGCACCACGGCGACGAAAGGCTCGTCGTACAGCGCGGCGATCGCCAGGCCGGTGTCCGGGAAGGGCTCGGCCATGATGGCGCAGTCGATTTCGCCGGCGCGCAGCATGTCCAGCAGCTTGGCGGTGAAGTTCTCCTGCAGCACCAGCGGCATCTGCGGTGTGCTCGCGATGTTCTGGCGCACCAGGTCGGGCAGCAGGTAGGGGCCGATCGTGTAGATCACGCCGAGGTTCAGCGGGCCGGCCAGCGGGTCCTTGCCGCGCTTGGCGATCTCCTTGATGCTGGCCGCCTGGTCGAGCACGGTCTGCGCCTGCTGCACGATCTGCTCGCCGAGGGGCGTGACGGTCACTTCGCCGGCACTGCGCTCGAAGAGCTTCACCTCGAGTTCGTCCTCGAGTTTCTTGATGGCGACGGACAGGGTCGGCTGCGAGACGTAGCAGGACTCCGCCGCCTTGCCGAAGTGCCGCTCCCGCGCCACGGCAACGATGTATTTGAGTTCGGTCAGGGTCATAGCTTTTAACAATTATCGCCCGCCCTCGATGACGCGATGCCGCGTCAGGCTTTCAGGTACTCGGCCTTGCTGCCGAGCCAGCGATCGATGTGCTTGCGGGCCAGGTCGGGATGCTGATCGAGCATGCGGGGTGCGAGTTCGCGCGCCCAGTCGAGCAGCAGGACATCGGTTTCGAGGTCGGCGAAGCGCAGCAGGGGTGCGCCGGACTGACGGGCGCCGAGGAACTCGCCGGGGCCGCGGATCTCGAGGTCGCGGCGGGCGATCTCGAAGCCGTCGGAGGTTTCCGCCATCGCGCGCAACCGTGCCCGCGCGGTCTCGCCGACACGTCCGCCCTCGTTCGGCGCATAGAGCAGCACGCAGGCCGAGGCCGCGGCGCCACGGCCGACCCGTCCACGCAACTGGTGCAGCTGCGACAAGCCGAAGCGCTCCGCATGTTCGATCACCATCAGCGACGCGTTCGGCACGTCGACCCCGACCTCGATCACCGTGGTGCTGACCAGCACCTGCACTTCGTTGGCCGTGAAGCGCGCCATCACCTCCTGCTTCTCGGCGGTCGGCATGCGCGAATGCAGCAGCCCGACCTGCACGTCGTCGCCGAGCATGCCGGCCAGCTCGTCGCGGGTTTCGGTGGCGTTGCGCAGGTCGACGGCCTCGCTCTCCTCGATCAGCGGACAGACCCAGTAGACCTGCCGGCCCTGCGCCAGCTGGTGGCGGATGCGGTCGATCACCTCGTCGCGGCGGTGCTCGGCGATCAACCGCGTGATGATCGGCGTGCGGCCGGGTGGCAGTTCGTCGAGCGTGGAAACATCCAGGTCGGCGTAATAGCTCATCGCCAGCGTGCGCGGGATCGGCGTGGCGCTCATCATGAGCAGGTGCGGCTCGAGGCCTGGCGCCGGCACGCCGTGGCCGCCGTGGCCGGAGTCGGCCTCCGCCGCCTTGCCGCGCAGCGCCAGCCGCTGGGCCACGCCGAAGCGGTGCTGCTCGTCGATGATCGCGAGCGCCAGGCGCTTGAAGCGCACCTTCTCGGAGATCACGGCGTGCGTGCCGATGACAAGTGCGGCCTCGCCGCTCTCGACGGCGCTGGCCATCACGTCGCGCTCCTTCTTCTTCTGGCTGCCGGTGAGCCAGGCAACGCGCAAGCCACGCGCGGCCAGCAACGGGTCGAGCCAGCCGACCAGCTTGCCGAAATGCTGCGCAGCGAGGATCTCGGTCGGCGCCATCAGCGCGCATTGGAAGCCGGCGTCGATGCAGCGTGCCGCCGCCAGCGCCGCCACCACGGTCTTGCCGGAACCGACGTCGCCCTGCAGCAGCCGGTGCATCGGCGCATCGCGCGCGATGTCGCGCGTGATCTCGTCGACCACGCGGGCTTGCGCGCCGGTCAACGCGAACGGCAGCACCGCCATCAACTGCGCGTAGAGCGCGCCGGGCGCATCGGAAGGCGGCAACACCGGCGCGCGCTGCGCCGCGCGTTCGCGCCGCGCCTGGTGCTGCGACAGCTGCTGCGCGAGGAGTTCCTCGGCCTTCAGTCGCTGCCAGGCCGGATGGCTGTGGTCTTCCAGCGCGGCGATCGACACGTCGGGCGTCGGGTAGTGCAGGAAGTTCAGCGCGCGGCGCAGGTCCCACGCGTCGCCCCGCAAGCCGACCGGACCGGGCACGGTCTCGTCCAGCACCGCACGCGCCAGACCGGCGCGCACCTCGCGCCGCAACGCAGGCTGCGCGAGCCCGGCGACCGTCGGATACACCGGCGTCAACGCCTCGGGCAACTGGGTGCCGGCCGCCTTCACGACCGGATGCATCATCTGCCGCCCCAGGAAGCCGCCGCGCACCTCGCCACGCAAACGCACGCGCGCGCCGACTTCCAACTGCTTCTGCTGCGACGGATAGAAATTGAAGAAGCGCAGCTGGCAGGTCTCGCCGCCGTCGTCGACCATCACGATCAGCTGGCGGCGCGGACGATAGCTGACCTCGCTCTCGATGACGGTGGCCTCGATCTGGCCGCTCTCGCCATCGCGCAGATCGGCCAGCCGCACGATGCGGGTTTCGTCCTCGTAGCGCAGCGGCAGGTAGAGCGCGAAGTCGATCGGCCGCAGCAGGCCGAGCTTGCGCAGCGCACGCTGGACCGGGCTCAGGCCGGAGCCGGGCGCAGCCGGCGGCGCGGGAACGGCCAACGGCGCTGCCCCGGCGGTGGTGCGGGGCAAAGACGGGGCGGCGGGCACCTTGGCAGTCGGCATGGGACAATTCTGCCCGGCTCCAGGCACCGTCCTGGCGCCATTCCCATTCATTTCCCACCGCCTCCTTGGCACGGGCCCGTCCGGCCCTCAAGCACCATGCGCGCCTTCACGCTTTCCGATTTCGATTTCGACCTGCCCCCCGAACTGGTGGCGCAGCACCCCGCCACCGAGCGCACATCGTCCCGCCTCCTCGACGGCACGGCCGAGCAGCCGGTCGACCGCATCTTCCGCGACCTGCCCGATCTGCTGCGCAGCGGCGACCTGCTGGTCTTCAACGACACCCGCGTGGTCAAGGCACGGCTGTTCGGCGAAAAGCCGACGGGCGGCAAGCTGGAGCTGCTGGTCGAGCGCGTGCTGCAGGGCCAGGAAGCGGTGTGCCACATGAAGGTCAGCAAGAAGCCACCCGTCGGCACCACGCTGCAGATGGTCGGCGGCTTCACGGCGACGCTGCTCGGCCGCTGGCCGGAACAAGACGGCGCCCTCTTCCGCTTCGCCTTCGAGAGCCCGGCCGGCGAAGACCCGTATGCGCTGATGGCGCGCTGCGGCCACGTGCCGCTGCCGCCCTACATCGAACACACCGACTCGGCCGAGGACGAAAGCCGCTACCAGACCGTGTTCGCGCGCGTGCCCGGCGCGGTGGCCGCACCGACCGCCGCCTTGCACTTCGACGAGGGCCTGCTGGCCGCGCTCGAGGCCCGCGGCGTGCAGCGCGCCAGCGTCACGCTGCACGTCGGCGCCGGCACCTTCCAGCCGGTGAAGACCGAGAACATCGCCGAACACACCATGCACGCCGAGCGCTACGAAGTGCCCGACGCCACGCAACGCGCCATCGCCGACTGCAAGGCGCGCGGCGGGCGCGTGGTCGCGGTCGGCACGACGACCGTGCGCACGCTCGAGTCGTGGGCGAAGAGCGGCGAGCCGTCGGGCGACACGCGCATCTTCATCACGCCGGGCTTCGACTTTGCGCACGTCGACCTGCTGATCACCAACTTCCACCTGCCCAAGAGCACGCTGATGATGCTGGTCAGCGCGCTGGCCGGCTACGAGCGCGTGATGACGCTGTACGCGCATGCCATCGCCGAGCGCTACCGCTTCTTCAGCTACGGCGACGCCATGCTGCTGGCGCGCCAATCCGATTGAACGACATGCTGAACTTCGAACTCCTCAAGACCGACCCGGCCAGCCATGCGCGCCGCGGCACGCTCACCCTGAACCACGGCGTCGTGCAGACGCCGATCTTCATGCCCGTGGGTACCTACGGCACCGTCAAGGGCGTGATGCCGCGCAGCCTGGAAGAGATGGGCGCGCAGATCATCCTGGGCAACACCTTCCACCTGTGGATGCGGCCCGGCCTCGACGTGATGGCCAGCTTCGGCGGGCTGCACGGCTTCGAGAAATGGGACAAGCCGATCCTGACCGACTCGGGCGGCTTCCAGGTCTGGTCGCTCGGCGCGATGCGCAAGATCAGCGAGGAAGGCGTGAAGTTCGCGTCGCCCGTCAACGGCGACAAGCTGTTCCTCACGCCCGAGGTCTCGATGCAGATCCAGACCATCCTGAACAGCGACATCGTCATGCAGTTCGACGAGTGCACGCCCTACGACACCAACGGCCACATCACGACCGAGGCCGAGGCGCGCACGTCGATGGAACTCAGCCTGCGCTGGGCCAGGCGGTGCCAGGCCGAATTCGACAAGCTGCAGAACCCGAACGCGCTGTTCGGCATCGTGCAGGGCGGCATGTTCGAGAACCTGCGCGAGGAGTCCCTCGCAGCGCTGGTCGACATGGACTTCCCCGGCTATGCGATCGGTGGCGTGAGCGTGGGTGAGCCCAAGGACGAGATGCTGCACATCATGGGCCACACACCGCACCGGCTGCCCGCCCACAAGCCGCGCTACCTGATGGGCGTGGGCACGCCCGAGGACCTGGTGCAGGGCGTGGCCGACGGCGTCGACATGTTCGACTGCGTGATGCCGACGCGCAATGCGCGCAACGGCACGCTGTTCACGCGTTTCGGCGACCTGAAGATGCGCAACGCGCGCCACAAGAGCGATCCGCAGCCGATCGACCCGAGCTGCACCTGCCACGCATGCGCCGGAACGTCGGGCGTGTCATGGAACGACGGCGGCCGCGAAGGCTTCAGCCGTGCCTACCTGCACCACCTCGACCGTTGCGGCGAGATGCTCGGGCCGATGCTCACGACCATCCACAACCTGCACTACTACCTGAACCTGATGCGCGAGATCCGCGAGTCGCTCGATGCCGGGCGTTTCGCGGAATTCAGGCTGCAGTTCAAGAGCGAGCGGGCGCGCGGCGTCTAGCGCGCCCCCAAAAAAAGCCCGTCGACGACGGGCTTTTTCATTGGCGAGCCGATGAACGAATCAATCGCGAAGTTCTGCCGGCACCGTGCCGCCGTTCGCGGCCAGCTTCGTCATCACCTGGCGATGCAGCCAGATGTTCATCTTGGCGCTGTCGCTGGTGTCCTCGCCGTAGCTCAGCTCGGCGGCCAGTTCCTTGCGCGCCGCGAGGCTGCTGTCGAGGCCGAGCAGCTTCATCAGGTCGACGATCGAGGTGCGCCAGTTCAGGCTCTTGGCGCCGGGCATGGCGTCGAGCACCGCAGCGACGTCGACCAGGGGAATGGCGGGCGGCGGTGCCGCTGCGGCGGTCGACGCCGGTGCCGGCGCGACGGGTGCGGTCGGCGCGGCCGGCGCAGCGGATGGCGCCGGCGAAGGCGCTGCCTGGGATGACGGGAAGATCTTGCCGAGGATGCTGCCGAAGATGCTCATGGAAACTCCTGAAGTGTCGTGTCTGCTGAAAAGGCCGCCCAGGTTCTATCACGCGCCCGCGACGGTTGGCGTCGTCGAATCCCCCAAGCGCGGCACGCCATGGGCCGCCGCGCCACAGGCATGGCAGTACTTCGAAAACGCGCTCTTGCGGGCGTCGCAGCGGCCGCAGTGGTCGAACAGTCCGATACCGCAATGCGGGCAGAAGTCGATCTCCGGATTCTTCAGGTCGACCGGCCGCTCGCAGCCGGGGCACACGCCCTTGGCGAGCCGCGCCAGCGCGGTGTCGTAGCCCAGTTCCTCGCGCCGCACGGTTTCCGGCTGTGCCTCCGCCAGCTTCTGCCGCGCCAGGTAGCGGTTGAGCCCGACGATCGCATAGCGCCCGACCAGCACCGTCAGCACGATGCCGACCAGGTAGCGCACATAGCCGCCGTAGCTCGGCAGGTACGGCACGAGCTCGACGAAGAACGCGAACAGCGCGAAGAAGATGAAGCCCCAGACGAAGGGCCAGTAGGTGCTCTTGCGCTTCTTCGCGAACAGCCAGCCGGCCACCACCAGCAACGGCAGCGTGAGCGCCAGCCGATAGCCGAACACGCGCAGCTCGACGCGGCGGTATTCGGCATCGAGCCGTTGCTGCGCGGCCTGTTCGAGCACGTCGAGTTCGCTGCGTGATCGCTCGGCCGCCTGGCGTGCATCGAGCGCGATCTGCTGCTGGGCACCGACGTCCCGCTGCGCGGCCTCCTCCTTCTGCTTGAGCGCGTCGAGCGCGCGGGTGCGTGCGATCAGCTCGGGGTCCTGGTCGGGCTGGGCGGTGGCGCGTCGTGTCGCGATCCAGTTGGCGAAGGTTTCGCGCGCGTTCTGGCTGGCCTGCTGGGCGGCAGAGAGCTTGAGCTCGGCTTGCGCCAGGTCGCCGTCGGCCTTCGTCTCTCGCCGCGCGCTCTGCTCGAGCGCGGCGCGCAGCGGGTCGGCGGCCGCACGGTCGATGAAATCGTCGAGCTTCAGGGCGTGCTCCACCTTCGGCAGGTCGCCGACGAGGGTGCTGCCGAGGCCGATGAGGAAGCTCGCGAACACGAAGGCGACCAGCCAGAGGCCGCGACGGAACCATTTTTCGGACAGGCGCAAGGACTTGCTCATGGAATCTCCTGATGGGTTCTTGTCGATTGGCGGACGGATACAGCCGGACCATTCTGGTTCATGGCTGCAGCACGACCGGCGCCGTGCCCAGGCCGGCACGCGGCAGCCAGTCGAAGACCGAATCGGCCGTGACGGTTTCGATGCGGTCCGAGAAGCGCTTGTCGTTCGGATGGTCGTCGAAGGCCACGTTGGCCGCCGTCATCCGACCGCCCAGACGCGTGAGCGGGCCGAGCTTCAGCACGGTCGGCTCGTAACCCTTGAACTGCAGCCAGGCCTGCGCCTGCGCGCGCGTGCCGATGGTGGCGGGCTCCATCGCCGCGGCCAGCGTCTCGATCGCCCACTGGTTCGACTGCTGGTAGCGCTGGCCCCAGGCATAGCTCACCAGGCTGTACGGCGCCACATGCAGCCGGGTGATGCGCGCGGGCGGCTGCTGCAGCAAGGCCAGCCACTGCGCCTGCACGGCCGGCGTCGGCACCGACCACGCGGCCTGGTAGCGCCACAGGCCGTCGAGGAAGAACTCGCCGAGCCCCTGCCGATAGATCGCGGCCACGGCGGTGCCGCATTCGTTCAGCTTGTGGACCACGCGCCATGAACCCTCGTCGGTCCGGTAGGCGATGCCCATGTGCGACCAGCGCAGGCCGTAGCGGCCGAGGTCCTGGCCGGTGCGCGCCAGCAGCACCACGCGCGCACCGCTCGCATCCAGCGACTGCGCGGTCCGCTCGGCCAGTTGCATGCCCTTCGTGATGGACGCAGCGGTCTGCCGAAGCGGCTCGCAGGAGCGCCCGGCATGCGCGCCGGCGGCCAGCAGGCCCAGCGATGCGATCGCCAGGGTGAAGGAGATCCAAAGCCGGCGCATCACGTCAGCCTCTCGTTGTGCAACAGCGCGCGGCCGAGCGCGTTCGGAATGAAAGCCAGCACCTCGCCGGCGGCCGACAGCACGACGCCGCTGCCGATCACGCTCACGGCGACCGCGGTTCCGGCCACCATCGAGGCACCCTGCGCCACCTGCCCCGACACGCGGACGCTGACGCGGGCACCGTCAGAGACGCGTTCGAGCAGGTAGACCGTGCCGTCGACCGATGCTTCGACCGCCACCACCGCGAGCACCGCGCCGCCGACCGACAGCGCCGCCGGCAACGCGACGACCGAACCGGCCGCAGCGCCCGCAGACGCCGCTGCGCCCACCACCGATGCGACCGGCAGCATCGACAACGCGGCCGATGCCTCGCTCTGCGCGCTGGCCGTGGAAGGAAGGGAGAAAGCAAGTGCCGCGGATGCGGCCATGCAGAGGGCGCCGAGAGAAGTCCTGATCCTCATGATGCGTGCCGGCAGGGAGACTGCCGCGAAGTGAAGGTGGCCGGATGATGGGCCGCCACCTTCTCCTCGGCATCGAATCAATATGCCGGTGCCACGCCGTGCGTCATGAAGTAGCTGTATTCGATACCCGCGACTTGGGCCTCGAATCGCGATGCAGGTCGTAGCGGTTGTACGGGCGCTCGATGCCGGCGAGCCGCACCGCGATCGCTTCCAGCAGGTTCTGCGTCGGTGCGGGCAGGCCCGGTGGAAAGATCAGCAACGGCAGCAACAACCCCGCGACCACCAGTGGCCAACGCAGGTCGGGCCGCGCCTGACGCCGCGCCAGGGCCAGGAACACCGCGCTCACGGTGACGCCGAGCACGTAGCCGGTCACGACCTCCGACACCGAATGCGCATCCACCGCCAGCCGCGAAAAACCGATCCCGGCCGCCAGCAGCCAGCCGAACACCACCGCGCCGATGCGCACCGGCCGGCGCCAGCGTGCCGCCAGCAGCCACAGCACGACCGGCCAGACGCTGGCCGAGATCGCCGTGTGGCCGCTGAAACCGGTGAAGTTGAAGCTGCGGCTGCCGATGCCCCAGCCCATGAAGGCCAGCTTGGACAGCAGGATCACCAGGCTGCCCGCACCGAACACGACGCACCAGAGCCAGGCGGTGCCGCGCGTGCGTGGGGCAATGGCCAGCGCCAGCAGGATCAGCAGCGACGCGGGTATCAGCAGGCCGCTGTCGCCCAGCCAGGTAAAGGCGTGCCAGAAAGCGGGCGGGATGATGCCGGGCAGCGCCCAGGACGGGTCGACCGCGCGCATCAGGCCGCGAGCAATCGGCCGACGCGATCGCGCAGCACGTCGGGCTCGACCTCCGCCGGCGCCATCGGCGTGCCGACGTGGAGGCCGACGCGGCTGTAGAAGCCGCGCCGGAAAGGCTTGGCCATCGCGACGTGCTTGCCATCACGCACTTCCACGCGGCTGAAGAACGAGCCCCAGAGGTTGGTCAGCGCCATCGGCACCACCGGCGGCTCGACGCCGCGCGCGGCGGCCATCTCGAGGATCTTCATCACGCCGCCCTTGAACGGCTGCAGCTCGCCGTCGCGGGTGAGCGCACCCTCAGGAAAGATCGCCAGCAGGTCGCCGTCCACCAGCACCTGAACGGCCTGCGCGAACGCAGCTTCGTAGGCGGCCGGGTCTTCTTTCTGCGGCGCGATCGGGATCGCCTTGGCAAGCTTGAACACGCGGCCGAGCAGCGGCACGCGAAAGATCTGGTGGTCCATGATGAAGCGGATCGGCCGCGGGCTGGCCGCCATCAGCAGCACCGCGTCGATGAAGCTCACGTGGTTGCACACCAGCACCGCCGCGCCCTCGGCCGGAATGTGTTCGGCGCCGCGGATGCGAAAGCGATAGACGAAGTTCGACAGGCCCCAGGACAGGAAGCGCAACAGGTATTCGGGCACGAGCATGAAGATGTAGAAGGCGACCACCGCGTTCGCGATGCCGGTGAAGAGAAAGATCTGCGGGATGGTGAACCCTGCTCCCAGCAAGACGCCTGCCAGCACCGAGCTGGCGATCATGAACAGCGCATTGAGGATGTTGTTGGCCGCGATGATGCGGGCGCGATGTGTCGGCTGGCTGCGCATCTGGATCAGCGCATACATCGGCACGCTGTAGAGCCCGGCAAACAGCGACAGCAACCCGAGGTCGGCCATCACGCGCCAGTGCGCGGCCTGCGCCACGAAAGTGCGCAGGCCCATGCCGGCCGCTGGCGGCAGCGCACGGGAAGCGAAGTAGAGATCGATCGCGAACACGCTCATGCCGATCGCGCCCAGCGGCACCAGGCCGATCTCGACCTGGCGGCGGCTCAGCGTTTCGCACAGCAGCGAGCCGATGCCGATGCCGACCGAGAACACCACCAGCAGCAGCGACGCCACCTGCTCGTCGCCATGCAGCACGTCCTTGGCGAAGCTCGGGAACTGGCTCAGGAACACCGCGCCGAAGAACCACATCCACGAAATGCCGAGCAGCGAGCGGAACACGACGACGTTGCCATATGCCAGCCGCAGGTTGCGCCAGGTCTCGCTGAACGGGTTCCAGTTGATGGCGAGCGCCGGATCGGTCGCCGGCGCCGACGGAATCGCCTGCGCCACGCCGCGGCCGACCAGTGCCAGCAGCAGGCAGGCGACGGCGACCGTGCCATGCCCGATGCCCGGCAACGCGACCAGCAAACCGCCGGCCACCTGCCCGAGCAGGATGGCGACGAATGTCCCCATCTCGACCATGCCGTTGCCACCGGTGAGTTCGCGCGGTGCCAGCACCTGCGGCAGGTAGGCGAACTTGACCGGGCCGAACAGCGTGGAATGCAGTCCCATCAGGAACACGCAGCCCAGCAGCACCACCGCATCGGCGCGGAAGAAGCCCCAGGCCGCGATCGCCATGATCGCGATCTCCAGGTTCTTCACGAAACGGATCATCTTCGTCTTGTCGAACTTGTCCGTCAGCTGGCCCGAGGTGGCCGAGAACAACAGGAAGGGCAGGATGAACAGCGCGCCGATCACCAGGCCGGCCATCTCGGGCGGCATCCAGCTCAGCTGCAGCTGGTAGGTCACCATCACGGTGAAGGCGAACTTGAAGAGGTTGTCGTTGGCCGCGCCCGCGAACTGGGTCCAGAAGAAGGGCGCGAAGCGGCGCTGGCGCAGCAAGGCGAACTGGTTGGCGTGCGCGTCGGCAGCAGGTGCGGGGTCGGCGGGTGTGGTCATTCGGATCTCGCTGTCAGGCGTCCTCGGGCATGCGGGGCACCGCTGCGCCAGGGATTGTGCAGCAGCCATCGCGTCCGGCAGATTACGCAATGGCAAAGTCCACAGGAATCGAGATTCGATACGATGCCGCCTGAATCGCCCCTCGGTATCCTCATTCGATACTGCATCGCCTTCACCGGGAGACGCCCATGAGCACCACCGCCGACCTCGTCCTCGCCATCAAGCGCGAGCTCAAGAGTGCGCGCATGACCTACGCCGACCTGGCGCACGCGCTGGGCATGGCGGAATCGAGCGTGAAGCGCATGCTCGCCAGAGGCGACATGCCACTCGGACGGATCGACGCCATCTGCCGCGCGCTGAAGATCGACTTCGCCGAACTCGCGCGCCGCGTGGCCGACGCACAGCCGCTGCTGACCGAGCTCACGCAGGAGCAGGAAAAGGCCGTCGTGCGCGACGAGAAGCTCATGCTCGTGGCCATCAACGTGCTGAGCCAGTGGACGCTGGAACAGATCGTGTCGACCTACCGCATCAGCGAGGCCGAATGCATCGCCTGCCTCGCGCAGCTCGACCGGATCGGCATCATCGAGCTGCGCCCGCTGAACCGCTATCGGCTGAAGATCGCCAAGACCTTCCGCTGGCGGCCGCATGGCCCGGTGATGGACTTCTTCCGCGAGAACGTGGTGCTCGACTACTACCGCGGCGGCTTCGACGGCCCGTCCGAAGGTCTTCTGCTGGTGCACGGCACCATCAGCCGCGCGCTCGCACCTTCCTTCCTCGAGCGGCTGCAGCGCGTGGCGCAGGACTTCGCGCAGCAGCACCAGGCCGACCAGAAGCTGGCGGACGCCGAGCGCGAGGGCTACGTGCTGCTGCTCGGCATGCGCAACTGGGAGTTCGAGCGCTTCGCGCAGATGCGCCGCTAGCCCCTGCCGGCGTGTCCAGCTCGCCGCCGACCGCCCACGGCGCGCCCTCCCGCTTCGCTCCTCAAAACGCACTTTCGGTTCCCGGTCACGATGCGCCGGCTCCGAGCTTTCGTTTGCCGGAACGTGCCGTCGCAAGATGTGTTGCACCAGTTTCGCAACGTGGAGATTGCCACCATGGATGATGTCCAGCCCCGATACGCGCTCTCGATGCGCGCCACGCTCCTCGAGTTTGCCGGCGTCGATGCCGGCCTTCTTTTCTGCGCCTTCCTGCGCAACGCCCTGCTGTTCGTCTATGCCGATTCCGGCGTGCTGGTCTACCGGCCGCACCAGCAACGCACACTCGCCTTGCGGCTGCACACCGAATGCAGCGCCATCGCCCATCGGTTCATGTGGCTGTGCCAGGACGACTTTCGTGGCGGCGCCATCTCCGCGCGGGCCCTGGAGGGCTATTCCAGCAACGTCCGCCACATGGGCAGCCGGGCTCGTGCCGGCAGCCGCGCCGAAACCATTGCGCTGACGCGGCTCATGCGCCGGGAAGACGCCACCTTCGAATTCAGGACCAGCGCATTCGACCCGGCCCGCTATGCGCGGAACATGGAAAAGGCCCTGCAGGACAGCGTCGGTCTGTCACCGGTCGAAATGAACATCGTGTTCATGTCTTGGGCCGACGTGTTTTCCAAGGTCATGCGCGGCACCTACCTGAAGTACCAGAACGTCCTCGAAGGCTGGCCCCGCATGATGGTCGAGACGCAGCAGGACTTCGCCGACTGCTGACCTTGCGCGCGTTCTCAAAAAAACCCGTTGCGGAAAAGATGCTCATAGGGCCGCGCCACCGGCAGGCTTTCCGGCCGGTTCTGCATCCGGATGAACAAGCGCCCCAGGTCGTCGCGCTTGGCCAGCGACGCACGCCGGGCATTGATGATGTAGCCGCGATGGATGCGCCAGAACTGGTCCGCATTCACGAAAGGCTCGATGGCATACAGGCTCATGCGCAGCGTTCCCTCCTGCCCCTGCAGCACCACGCGGGTGTGCTTGCGGTCGGCCTGCAGGTACAGCACCTCGTCGAGCGGAACGATGATCAGGTCGTCGCCGCGCAGGATGCGCACCATGGTCGGCGCACTGGTGCGGCCCGACTCGGCCTGCACCGCCGACTGCGCCGCGGCCGTGCGTTCCGCCGCCAGGCGAACGGCCTGCTGCTCCGCGCGGTCCAGCGCCCGCTCGAAGCGCGCGCGCTGCACGGGCTTGACGATGAAATCGATGGCGGTCGTTTCGAAAGCCTGCAGCGCCGACGACGCGTCGCCGGTCACGTAGATGATGGGCGGCGCGGACGTCAGCTTGCGCATCACGTCGATGCCGTTCGCCTCCGCGAAGCTCACATCCAGGATGCACAGCGAGGGTCGTTCGCTTTCCAGCAGCTCCGGCAGGGCGTCGAGGTCGCGCAATGCGGCGACCACCGTCCAGTGCGGGCGCAGGGTCGCGAGAAGGTCCTGGATGTATTTGAGCTGCGCCGCGTCGTCATCGGCGATCAGCACGGTCATCGACAGCGTCATGGCGAAACCTCCCTGGCCTGCGGCACGCGCACCGTCCAGTGCAGCGTGCCGTCGTCCACCAGCATCTCGTGGTTGGGCTGTGCGCCGGCTTCCAGGCCGAAGCGTTCGGCCAGGCTGTTGACCTCCGCACGCAACTTGACGGCGATGCCGACCACCGCCTCGTCGTGCAGCGAGGCGCGCAGGCTGTAGGCCCAGGGGCCGGGCGCCAGGTCGAAAGACAGCTGCAACTGCAGCTTTGCCGTGCGCACGCTGTCGCCCGGCAGCGCGCGCATCAGTGCAGACACAAGGTCGCACGACAGATGGCGCTGCACCCGCATGCCGCTGCGGCCGGCACGGCCATCGGCCTCGGCGCCGGGCGTGAACGCGAAGGCGATGGCGAGTGCCCGGTTCACTTCCACGAGCCGGACATAGCTCAGCAGAAGTTCGAGCTCTTCATGGACCGGGACTGACCTGTCGTTGCCGTCGCGGAAAACGACGTGGAGGTAGTCGGCCACCGCGAAGAGCCGGGGATCTTCTTCCTGCGTTTTTTCATGGAAATGGGCGGCCAGCTGGTTGAGGCTGTTCATCACCAGATGAACGTCGGCGAGCGTGGGTGGGTCGGGAATGAGTTCGGCGTCGGGCGCCGCACCCACCGGATTCCGGCGAGGGCCGGGGCCTGAAAAAAGCGTTGGCGTCATGTCGATTCGAGTAAGGAGAGTGACGGCATTGGCGCCGGGGGCAGAAATTTTCAGGTGCTTTGGAGCGCGCTCTGGATGAGTGTTCGAAGGTGCATTTTTTAGGATCGAAACGGGCGGTTTGGGGATTGAATGAGGGGCTTCCGTGCGTGTGAAATCGAGTTGCGAGACTTACCTCCGATGCTTGATCTGCGAATTGATAGCAGCTCGCGAATGCCGGAAGCTCAAATCCCCATAAAAACACTTAGCAAACTTAACCTTCCATCACCTCAAAAATAAAATACCCCGCAGTTGCGGGGTATTTTCAATGCTCCGTCTGAAATTTATTCAACAACAAATTTCAGCATAACAAAGTCTTTTCTCCATGCATCACCCCTCAATTTATTATTAAATTACAACACTTAACATAACTATATTAGCCAAGGAAACACCCATCCCGCCGGCGTCGTAGGCGTCGTTTCCGAACTGCTGAATTACTCCACCAACCCATTGAGCTGGCACCGGGCCGATATTCGCGTCACCGGCATAGCCTTCATACCAAGTGGTGTTCGATGACCAAATTCTTGTCGTGTCAGCATCCGTGTTCTCAAATGGTCGAAGCGCAAGAAGCGCAGCAATGGCCTGGCTATCATCACTGCCATGGAAAGACACGGTGACGCCATTAACAACGGCGCTCACGGTGCCGCCATTTGTCACGCCTCCCGGCGCAAAGATGGCATCCAACTGAGTATGTGTAAGTTTGTCAACCTGCGGCGCTGTGTCGTCAAAAATACTTCCGCGGGTTAAAGCACCATCCTTATTTGTATCCAGGAAATAATAGACAATATTCGTGCCAGCAACCTGATATGGATCTATCAATTGCCCAATGCTACCAAGATCAATGGTAGCCGGCGGCCCCAAATAGTAATTCTGCGAAATACTATCCGACGCCGAATTGCTATTCCCAGCGTTGTCCGAATAAGCCCCGCTCGCCACTGACAACGACAGCGAGCCAGCGCCCGACCCAGTCGGCGTCGCCACCACCGAGTAATGCGTGGCATCGATCCGCGTGAATGCGCTCAACGTCGCATGGCTCGCACTGATGTCGCTCTGCGTGAAGCCGGTGACCGCTTCGGTGAAAGTGAAGTTGTAGGTCGACGGGCCGGTGATGGTTCCGCTTTGGGTGCCAGAAATGGTCAGGTCCGGCCCCGTCGTGTCGATCACGATGCTCTGCGCCGCAGAAGACACCGCGGTGTTGCCGGCGGTGTCCACCAGGTTGGCGCTCAGCGTGTGACCTGTCGACGACAAGGAAACGCCGGTGTAGTCGTAGCTCCAGGCGCCACCATTGACCGTGCTGAAGCCGACGTGCATGCCGTCGACGAACACGTCCACATGGGAGCCGTTGGCCGCGGTGCTGCTGCCTTGGATCACCAGCGTGGAGTCGTTGGTCAGGAAGTCGGTGCCCGACGAGCCGGTGTCGTTCGAGATGCCGGTCACCGCGATCGAGGCAGCGGCCAGCGGATCGGCCGCGCCACCGGGCAGCGTGGCGCCGCTCGGATCGACGATCACCTGGTGGGTCGAACTCACCGCGATATTGCCGGCCGCGTCCACCAGGTTGGCCTGCAGTTGGTAGATGCCGCTGTCGAGGGCCACGCTCCTGTAGTCATAGGCCCAGGCGCCGCTGATCACCGTGACATAGCCGAGGTGCACGCCGTTGAGCAGCACGTCGACATAGGTGCCATCGGCGGCGTTGCTGCTGCCGCTGAAGATCAGCGTCTGGTCGTTGGTGTTGAAGTCCGTGGACGACACGCCGCTGTCGATCGTGATGGCGGCGATGCCGATGGCCCTGGTCGCCAGCGGGTCGGGTGCACCGCCCGGCAGCGTGGCACCGCTCGGATCGACGATCACCTGTTGCACCGCCGAGACCACGGCGATGTTGCCCGCCAGGTCGACCAGATCGGCCTGCAACTGGTACACGCCGCTGTCCAGCGTCGTGCCGGTGTAGTCATAGGTCCACACGCCGCCGACGACCGTGGTGTAGCCCAGGTGAACGCCGTTGAGCAGCACGTCGACGTGCGAGCCATCGGCTGCATTGCTGCTGCCGCTGAAGACCAGCGTCTGGTCGTTGGTGTTGAAGTCCGTGGACGACACGCCGCTGTCGATCGTGATCGCGCCGACCGCG
>NZ_JBWKNQ010000011.1:0-163670 GCF_059415645.1 Variovorax sp. GW821-FHT10B04 | reverse complement strand
TTGAAGTCCGTGGACGACACGCCGCTGTCGATCGTGATCGCGCCGACCGCGATCACGTTGGAGGCCAGCGGGTCGGGTGCGCCGCCCGGCAGCGTGCCACCGCTCGGATCGACGATCACCTGCTGCACCGCCGAAGCCACGGCGATGTTGCCGGCCAGGTCGACCAGATCGGCCTGCAACTGGTACACGCCGCTGTCCAGCGTCGTGCCGGTGTAGTCGTAGGTCCACACGCCACCGACGACCGTGGTGTAGCCCAGGTGCACGCCATTGAGCAGCACGTCGACGTGGGAACCGTCGGGTGCGTTGCTGGTGCCGCTGAAGACCAGCGTCTGGTCGTTGGTGTTGAAGTCGTTGGTAAACACGCCGCTGTCGACCGAGATGGCGGCGATGCCGATGGCCTTAGTGGCCAATGGGTCGGGCGCACCGCCCGGCAGCGTGAAACCGCTGGGATCGACGATCACCTGCTGCACCGCCGAGGTCACGGCGATGTTGCCCGCGACGTCGACCAGGTCGGCCTGCACGTTGTAGATGCCGCTGTCCAGCGCGGTGGCGGTGTGGTCGTAGGTCCACACGCCACCGATGACGGTGGTGTAGCCCAGGTGCACGCCGTTGAGGAACACGTCGACATGGGAACCGTCGGCCGCGTTGCTGGTGCCGCTGAAGATCAACGTCTGGTCGCTGGTGTTGAAGTCGTTCGTGTACACGCCGGTGTCGAGCGTGACGGCGGTCACCGCGATGGTTTTCAGCGACACGGGGTCGATGCCGTCTGGACCCGGCAGCAGCTGGCCGCTGGTGTCGATGGTGACTTGCCGCACGTTCGACGACGCGGCGACGTTGCTGGCGTCGTCGAGGATGTCGGCACGGAAGTTGTAGTAGCCCGACGCCAGGGACACGCTGGTGTAGTCGAAGGTCCAGACGCCGCCCACCACGGTGGAGTAGCCGATGTGGACGCCGCCGAGCCGCAACTCGACCCTGCTGCCATCCGCCGCGCTGCTGGTGCCGCCGAGGACGAGGGTGGTGTCGAAGGTATTGAAGTCGTTGTCGTACACGCCGGTGTCGGCCGTGATGTGCGTGATGGCGATGGTGGCGAGCGACCTCGGGTCGACGCTGCCGTCCGGCATGAGCGCACCGCTGGTGTCGACGACGACGTTCCATGCGGCTGACGGCGCCGAGGACTTGCCGGCCGCGTCGGTCGCGGTGGCGGTGATCGGGTGCGTGCCGAGATTGAGCGCCGATTCAGGCGTGAAGACCCAGGTGCCCGTGGCGTCGGCCATGGTGGTGCCAAGGTACTTGCCGTCGTCGTAGAGCGTGATCTCGCTGCCCGGCGTCGACGTGCCCGAGATGGTCGGCGTGTTGTCGTCGAACGGTTGGCCGCTGGCGACGAGCCCTTGCGGCACGCCGACGTCGTCCTTGACGGACACGATGACCGGTGCATCGGGCCGCGACACCTCGTGGATCGGGAAGGCGGCCGTGGGCGCGCTCTCGCCGAGCGAGGTCGTGACGGTGGCCGTCAGGTTGTGCAGGCCCGGGAGCAGGCTGACCTGGACCGGGATGGTCCATTCGCCGGTGTGGACATCGGCGAAGGTAACGCCCAGCACCGTGCCGTCTCCGTCGTACAGCGTGACCATGCCGCCCGGCCTGGCCTTGCCGCTGACCACGGGGCTCGGGTCGTCGGTGTAGCCGTCGGGTTGCAGCGGGCCGGTGGTGTCACCGACCAGGTCCAGCACCTGGTTGATCGCGATCGGCACGTTGCTGGTGTCGACGGTGAAGTGCAACGCGCTGGTCGGCTGCGACGTGTTGCCGTCCGGATCGGTCGCCGTGGCGACGAACGAATGAGGGCCCGGCTCCAGTACCGGCGTGTAGCTCCAGTTGCCGTCCGCGTCCACCGACACGGTGGCGAGCTTGACGATGCCGTCGTACACGGTGACCGTTCCGTTGGGCACGGCCGTCCCCTTGAAGGTCGGCGTGGCGTCGTTCGTCGTACTGCCTTCCGTGATCGGGCCGACGTCGGCCTCGACGTTGTCGATCAGGGTTCCGAGCGGCGGTGCCGGCGGTGTGATGTCGATGCTGATCGTGTACGGGCCGGTCGGCGGAATGATGTCGCCGTTGGCCGCGATGGAGGTGGCGGTCAGCGTGTGCGTGCCTTCCGACAGCTCGGGCGTGGTGATGATCCAGCGACCGTCGGCGCCCGCCGTGGCGGTGCCCAGGATCTGATTGTTCTCGTCGAGCAGCGTGATGTGCGCGCCCGCCTGCGCGGTGCCGACGACCGTGGGCGTCTTGTCGTTGGTGCTGCCGTTGGGCTGGATCTCGGTGGCGTTCTCGCCGACGTCATCGATGACCGCCGTGATGGCCGTGGCCGTCGCGACACCGCCGGTGAACACCTGGAAGTCGAATTCGGCGGACGGCGTGCCGACGTTGCCCGACGCATCCACTGCGGTGGCGGTGATGGCATGACTGCCGTTGAGCAGCGGCTGCATGGGCGTGAAGACCCATTTGCCGTCGGCGTCCACGTCGGCCCGGCCGATCTCCACACCGTGGTCCTTGATGATCACCTTGCTGTTCTTCTCGGCCACGCCGTGGAACTCCGGCTGGCTGTCGTCGATGACGGTGCCCACGCCGCTGGCGAATTCGCCGTGCGTGAGGCCCTGGTCGTCGTACGCCGTCTTGATCTGCGTGGGTACGTCGGGCGCGGTGACGTCGACCACCACGTTCCAGACGTTCGAATCCAGCGATTTGTTGCCCGCCTCGTCGGTGGCTCTGGCAGTGAGCAGGTGCGACCCTTCCTTGAGCGGGCTGACGACCTGGAACACCCAGTTGCCCAGCTCGTCCGACATGACGCTGCCGAGGCGTGCGCTGCCTTCGTAGATGCTGATCTTGGTCTTCGCCGGCCCGGTGCCGTACAAGGTCGGCGTGGTGTCGTCGCTCGGAGCGCCGGAAGCCACGTAGCCCTTGATGTCGCCCGCGTCGTCCTTGTTCTTGACGATGACGGGCGCATCCGGCGCCGTCAGGTCGACGTGGATCAGGAAGGCCGCGGTCGTGGTGTCGCCGGTGGCGGTCGACACCTTGGCGCTCAGGCCGCGCAGGCCTTCGGCCAGGTCGACGGTGGGCAGGATGCTCCATTCGCCGGTGCTTGCATTCGCGAGGGCGGTGCCGAGCACCCGGCCCTGGTCATCGAACAAGGTGACGAGGCCGCCCGGCGTGGCAACGCCGCTGACGCGCGGACGCACGTCGTCCGTGTACCCGTTGGGCGACAGCAGCCCCTGCACGTCGCCGACCTTGTCCAGCACTTCGTAGATCGCCACCGCCACGTCGCGCGCGTCGACGGTGAAGTTCACGGCAACCGTGGACGGCCCGACCTCGCCAGCCACGCTGGTCGCCGTCGCGGTGATGGAATGCGGGCCGTCTTCGAGCGCACGTTGTGGCGTGAAATGCCAGTTGCCGTTCTCGTCCGCGGTGGCCGTGCCCAGCACGATGATGCCGTCGCGCACGGTGACCAGGGCGTTCGGATCGGTCTTGCCCGCGATGAGCGGTTTGGCGTCGTTCGTGGTGTCGCCGTCGAGGATCGGCCCGGTGCCCGGTGCCACGTCGTCGTCCAGACTGAGGGTGGTCACCGGCAGGTGGAGATCGATCTTGATCAGGTACGGCGTCGTGGGTTCACTGACATGACCGGTCGCCGGATCGGTCGCCGTGACGATCAGCGTGTGCTGGCCCTCCGGCAGGATCGGCGTGGTGATGCTCCACCATCCGTCGGCACCGGACGTGACGGTGCCGAGCACCTGGCCGTTCTCGTTGTACAGCGTGACGGTGTTGCCCGCCGGCGCCGTCCCCTTGACGGTGGGTGTCTGATCGTCGGTGGTGCCACCCGGGGGGATGTTGGTGATCGGCCCCACGTCGTCGAGCACGTTGGTGATGGCCACGCCCGTGGGCACGCCACCGACGAGCACCTTGAGGTCGAATGCGGCCGAGGGATTGCCGGCATTGCCGGCACTGTCCAGCGCGGTGGCCGTGATGTGATGGTCGCCGTTGATCAGCGGCTCCGTGGGCGTGAAGGACCAGATGCCGTTGCCGTCGGCCTTGGTCCGGCCGATTTCCACCGTGCCGTCCTTGATGATGACGGTGCTGCCAGCTTCGGCCACACCGTAGAAGTCGGGGTTGGGGTCGTTGGTGGGCGTGGCCGAGCCGCTGACCAGGAAGCCGGTGTCCGGCGCCTGGTCGTCGGCGACCAGGGTGATTCTGGTGGGCGGGACGTTGGGCGCCGTGACGTCGATGTTCACGATCCAGATGGCCGACGGAAGCGACGTGTTGCCGGCATCGTCGGTCGACGTCACCCTGATGTTGTGCGAACCTTCATTGAGCGGCGGGTTGGGCGTGAATTGCCAGTTGCCCAGCGCATCCGCCTTGACGGCACCGAGCCATAACGTGCCGTCGTAGATGTCGACGATGCTGTTCTTCTCGGCCGAGCCCGACAGGCCCGGCGTCGTGTCGTCGCTCGGGGTGTCGGAGGCGATGTAGCCCTGATAGACACCCACGTCGTCCTTGTCTTTCAGGATCACCGGCTGCAGCGGTGCGATGGTGTCGATCACGATCGTGAAAGACGCGCTTTGTGCGCTTTCTCCTCCGGCCGAGGTCGTGACCGTGGCGGTCAGGTCATGCGTGCCTTCCGTGAAGTCGTAGGCGGGCGTGAGCGTCCATTTGCCGGCGCTGGTGGCCACGGTCTGGCCGACGAGTGCATGGGTTTCGTCATAGACCTTGACCACGCCGTTGGGCGTGGCGGAGCCGCTGAAGGTCGGGCGCACGTCGTTGGAGTGCCCATCGCGCTCCAGCGGGCCGACGATGTTTTCGACGTTGTCGAACACCTCGTCGAGGGACACGACGAGCGCTCGGGTGTCGAGGGTGAAATTGATCGTGCTGGGATCGGACACGTTCCCGGCCCGGTCGGTCGCGATGGCGATGAACGAATGGGGGCCATCGTCCAGGCGCTCGGCGGGCGTGTAGCTCCACTTGCCATCGGCACCCACAGGCACGATGGCGAGCACCTCGATGCCATCCATCACGGTGACGGTGCCCAGAGGATCCGCCGTGCCGAAGAACCGGGGGGTCGGGTCGTCGGTGCTGTCGCCGTTCGCGATGAGACCTGTCTTGACGCCGACGTCGTCCTCCAGGGAAGCGACGGGTGCCGCCGGGATCTGCGTGTCGACGTTGATGAGGTACGGCGACGTCGGAGCGCTGACGTTGCCCGCCGAATTGGTCGCGGTGACGGTCAGCGTGTGCTGGCCGTCCGACAGGTGCGACGACGTGATGCTCCACAGGCCGTCCGCGCCAGCCGTGGCGGTGCCCAGCACCCCACCCTTCTCGTCGTAGAGCGTGACCAGCTCGGCCGGCTGCGCCGTGCCCTTGACAGTGGGCGTGTCGTCGTTGGTGTAGTCGCCGCGGCCGATGTTGGTGATGGCGCCGACGTCGTCGATGACCTCGGTGATGGCCGGCGCGGTGGGGAGCCCGCCCGTGACCAGCTGGAAGTCGAGGGCGGCCGAGGGCTGGCCCAGGTTGCCGGCCTCGTTCATCGCGATGGCGGTGATGTGGTGAATGCCGTTGTGCAACGGTTCCACCGGCACGAAGTGCCAGGTTCCGTCGGCAGCCACCTCTGCGGTGCCGAGCTGCTTCGTTCCGTCCTTGATGATCACGATCGTGCCCGGCTTGCTGTCGGCCGTGCCGTAGATGTCCGGGCGGGCGTCGTCCATGACGGGAACGACGTCGGGATCGCTGTAGTCGAGCGCCCCCTGCTTGGTGCCCTGGTGGTCCACGATGGAGGTGATCGTCGTGGGCGTGGCCGGCACGCTGGTGTCCACCGTCAAGGCCCATTCGGCCGATGGCAGCGACACGTTGCCTGCCGCGTCCGTGGCCTTGACCGTGAGCGGATGATCGCCGTCGTTGAGTGGCGATTTCGGCGTGAAGGACCAGTTGCCCAGCTCGTCTGCCTTGACGGTACCGATCGCGATGCCGCGGTCGTAGATGGTGACCTTCGCATTCCCTTCCGCCGTGCCGTACAGGCTGGGCGTGCTGTCGTCGGTGACCAGCTTGCCCGACGTGGTGATGCCCTCGATCGGGCCCACATCGTCGAGGACTTCCAGGATCGCCGGTCGAGGCGGCGGGACGTTGTCGACATGGATCGGGAAGACGTCCGTCGGCTCGCTCACACCGGCCGCCACGGTCGTGACGGTGGCCGTCAACTCATGGAGGCCTTGCGCCAGTTCGACAGGGATCTTGAGTGTCCATTGACCCGTGTGGATGTCGGCCGTGGTGATGCCCAGCACTTCCAGGCCCGCCCGGTCGTACACCGTGACCTGTCCGCCTGGCGTGGCGTAACCGCTGACCGTGGGGTGACGATCGTCCGTGTATCCGTCGGGCGACACCGGGCCCTGGATATCGCCATAGGCGTCCAGCACCTGGTGGATCACTACGTCGACGCCGCGCGTGTCGATGGTGAAGTTCACCGGGGACGTGGGCGAACCGACCACGCCGGCGACACTCGTGACCGTCGCGCTGATGGAGTGCGGCCCCGGGTCCAGGGCCTTCAGCGGCGTGTATTCCCAGTTGCCGTTCTCGTCTGCCTGCACGGTGGCCAGCACGATGATGCCGTCGCGCACGGTGACGGTGGCGTTCGGGTCCGTCTTGCCTGCAATGTAGGGCTCCTGGTCGTCCGTCTCGCCGCCGTTCAGGATCGGTCCGGTGGAAAGGCCGACGTCATCGGTCAACGTGAGGGTGGTCGACGGGCGATGGGTGTCGACGGTGATCACGTACGGCATCGTTGCATCGCTGACATCGCCTGTCGTCGGATCGGTCCCCCTGACGGTCAGGCCGATCTGGCCGTCATCCTGATGCGCCAGCGTGATGCTCCATTGGCCTTTCGAGTCCGCGGTCGCGCGGCCCAGCACTTCGCCCTTGTCGTTGTACAGCTCGACCACTTCGTTGGCTTGCGCCGTACCCTTGACGGTGGGCGTGTCGTCCTTGGTCGTGCCACCTCGGGTGATGCTGATGATTGCACCGGCATCGGTGTCGTCGAGCACGTTGGTGATGGCCGGTGCCGTGGGCACGCCGCCGGTCAGCAGCTCGAAGCTGAACGGGACCGATGTCGCGCTGAGGTTGCCCGCGGCATCCATGCCGGTCGCCGTGACATGGTGGATGCCGTTGAGCATCGGCTCGGCCGGCGTGAAGCTCCAGGTGCCGTCGGCACCGACCACCGTCCTGCCGAGTTCCACCTTGCCTTCCATGACGATGATGGTGATCCCTGCCGTGCCCGTTCCCTTGAATTCGAGGCGGGCGTCGTCTGTGGACGGAAGGGGGGTATCGGCGTTGTTCTTCAGCTCCGCGGTCTGACCCTGGTCGTCGTACGCCGAGCTGATCGCGGGGACCGCAGGCGCCTTGGTGTCGACCGTCACGCCCCACTCGGGAGAAGCTGCGGACTTGTTGCCGGCCTCGTCGGTGGCCTTGGCCGTGAGCAGATGATCGCCATCGTTGAGCGGCGTCGCCGGCGTGTACGTCCAGTTGCCCAGCTCATCCGCCTTGACGGTGCCAAGCAGCTGGCCCCGGTCGTAGATGCTGACGATGCTCTTGGGCTCGGCCGTGCCCGTCAGGGTGGGCGTGGTGTCGTCGCTCGAGTCGCCGGGCTTCAGGTCGCCCTGGATCGGGCCCGTGTCGTCCTTGACCGTCAGGATGACCGGTGCGTCCGGTGCGACGATGTCGACATTGATCGGGAAAACGGCCGTGGCTGCGCTTTGGCCGGCCGCGGCGGTCGTGACCGTGGCGGTGAGGTTGTGCAGACCCGCACCCAGCGTGGCCGTCGGCGTGATGCTCCATTCGCCGGTGTGCACGTCGGCTGTGGCGGTGCCCAGCACGGTGCCGTCACCATCGCGCAGCGTGACGAGTCCGCCTCGCGTGGCCTTGCCGCTGACCGTGGGATGCTGATCGTCCGTGTATCCGTTGTGCTGCAGCGGCCCGGTGATATCGCCGACCTTGTCCAGCACTTCGTTGATCTCCACCAGTACCTTGCTCGTGTCGACGGTGAAGTTCACCGCCGGCGTGGCCGGCCCCGTCTTGCCAGCTTCACTGGTCACAGTGGCAGTGAACGAATGCGGACCGTCGTCCAGTTCCGTCGGCGGCGTGTACGTCCAGTTGCCGTCCTTGTCCGCCCGCACGGTGGCCAACACGCTGATGCCATCGCGCACGGTGACGGTGGCGTTCGGGTCCGTCTTGCCTGCGAAGAGTGGTGTCGAATCGTCCGTGACGTCGCCGTCCAGGATCGGGGCAACCACACCGACGTCATCGGTCAGGCTGGCGGTGGTCGACGGAATGTGGAGATCGACCTTGATCAGATACGGGGCCGTCGGCGGGCTCACCACGCCGGTCGTCGGGTCGGTCGCCGTGACGCTCAATGTGTGCTGACCGTCCGCCAGTTTCGGCGTGGTGATGCTCCACTGTCCTTCCGCATCGGCTGTGGTGGTGCCAAGCACCACGCCCTTGTCGTCGTACAGCGTGACGCTGTTGCCCGCCGTTGCCGTGCCTTTGACGGTGGGCGTGTCGTCCTTGGTCGTGCCACCTCGGGTGATGCTGATGATTGCACCGGCATCGGTGTCGTCGAGCACGTTGGTGATGGCCGGTGCCGTAGGCACGCCGCCGGTCAGCAGCTTGAAGTTGAACGGAACCGATGCCTCGCTGAGGTTGCCCGCAGCATCCATGCCGGTCGCCGTGACATGGTGGATGCCGTTGAGCATCGGCTCGGCCGGCGTGAAGCTCCAGGTGCCATCGGCACCGACCACCGTCCTGCCGAGCTCCACCTTGCCTTCCATGACGATGATGGTGATCCCTGCAGTGCCCGTTCCCTTGAATTCGAGGCGGGCGTCGTCTGTGGACGGAAGGGGGGTATCGACGTTGTTCTTCAGCTCCGCAGTCTGGCCCTGGTCGTCGTACGCCGAGGTGATTGCGGGTACAGCGGGTGTCTTGGTGTCGACCGTCACGACCCACTCGGGAGAAGCTGCGGACTTGTTGCCGGCCTCGTCGGTGGCTTTGGCCGTGAGCAGATGATCGCCATCGTTGAGCGGCGTGGCCGGCGTATACGTCCAGTTGCCGAACTCGTCCGCCTTGACGGTGCCAAGCAGCTGGCCCCGGTCGTAGATGCTGACGATGCTCTTGGGCTCGGCCGTGCCCGTCAGGGTGGGCGTGGTGTCGTCGCTCGAGTCGCCCGGCTTCAGGTTGCCCTGGATCGGGCCCGTGTCGTCCTTGACCGTCAGGATGACCGGTGCGTCCGGCGCAATGACGTCGACATTGATCGGGAAGATGGCCGTAGCCGCACTCTGACCCTCGGCCGTGGTCGTGACGGTAGCGGTTAGGTCATGCAGGCCTTCCGCCAGTGCGATGGAAGGCGTGATGCTCCATTCACCGGTGTGCACGTCGGCCGTGGTGGTACCCAGCACGGTGCCATCACCATCGCGCAGCGTGACGAGTCCGCCCCGAGTGGCCTTGCCACTGACCGTGGGATGCAGGTCGTCCGTGTATCCGTTGTGCTGCAGCGGCCCGATGATGTCACCGACCTTGTCCAGCACCTCGTAGATCGCCACCAGTACCTTGCTCGTGTCGACGATGAAATTCACCGTGACAGGAGGCGGCAACGAAACGTTGCCCGCCGAATCGGTCACCGTCGCGGTCAGCGAATGACGGCCGTCGACCAGTTCGGAGGGCGGCGAAAAGCTCCAGTGACCGGTTGAATCCACCAGGACTTTGCCCAACTCGGAAACGCCGTCGGTCACCGTGACCGTGGTGCCGGCCGGTGCCGTGCCGGCAAAAACGGGGGTCGCATCGTCGGTGATCGTGCCTTCGGTGATGGGACCCGTGTTGGGGCCGACGTTGTCGGTCAGCGTGGCGGTCGCTGCCGCCGGCCGCTGGAGATCGACGGTGATCGGGTAGGGAGCGGTTGGCGGACTGACTTGACCCGTTGTCGGATTGGTTGCAGTGACGCTCAGCGTGTGATCCCCATCTGCCAATGTCGACGTCGTGATGCTCCATTGGCCATCTGCATCAGCCGTGCCCGTACCGAGCACGACGCCTTTCTCGTCATACAGCGTGACGATGCTGCCCGCGGGGGCCGTGCCCTTGACGGTAGGCGTCTGGTCGTCGGTGCTGCCACCCTTTGCAATGCTGGTGATCGGACCCACGTCGTCGAGCACGTTGGTGATGGCCGGTGCGGTGGGCACGCCTCCCGCAAGCACGTTGAAGTCGAACGCAGCAGATGGCTGGCTGACATTGCCAGGCGCATCCATTGCAAATGCCGTGATGTGATGCGCACCGTTGAGCAGGGGCGTCGTGGGCGTGAAGGTCCATGTGCCGTCATCGGCTACGACTGCCGTGCCGATCTGAACACCGCCGTCCTTGATGATGACGGTAGTCTTGGCTTCGGCCGTGCCGGCGAAGACCGGCCTGGCGTCATCGATTGCCGCGGCTGCGCCATTGGTTATCTCGCCCGTCGACGAACCCACGTGGTCCGTGACAGAAGAGATCACGGGCGCGTCGGGCGCGATGGAGTCCACCACGAAGCTGACCGACTGCGCTTTCGGGCCAGTGTTGCCAGCCCGGTCCGTGACGTTCACGTCCAGGACGTGCCGGCCATCGGCCAGCGTACCGGTCGGCTTGAACGACCAGTAGCCCTGTGCGTCGACGTCGACAGAACCCAGCACCGTCGTGCCATCGTAGACAGTCACCCGTGCGCCCGGTTCCGCCTTGCCAGCAATGGTAGGACTGACGTCATCGGTGACGGTGTCGGTGTTGATCTGACCCGTGATGGAGCCCTTGGTGTCCGTCAAGCTCTGGATAAGGGGCGCGAGAGGTGCAGTCGTGTCGACTGTGAATTCGATCGCCTCACTTTCCGGGCCGGTGTTGCCGGAACCATCGGTCACCTGCGCCGTGAAGGAATGGTCACCCTCATCGAGAGCGCTGCCCGGCTTGAAACTCCACTCGCCGGAAGCATCGGCGGTGGTGGTACCCAGGAACTTGCCACCGTCTCGCACGGTGACCAGACCTCCCGGCTCGGCAGTGCCTTTGTACTCAGGGGTCGGATCGTTCGTGAGACCCTTGTTGGTGCCGTCCCCGAGTATCGGCCCCTGCGAAATACCGACATGATCGATCACGCCTTCCACGACCGGTGCCAGCGGCGGCGTGAGATCGGTGACGCTCACATTTGTGGGAGGGCTGACGCCCCCGCCACCCGCCGTATCCGTGACGGTGGCACTCCATTCGCCCAGCGATTGGCTGGGCATGTCGATCTCGAGTGAAAAATGGCCGGTTGCATCCACCGTGACCGTGTGGAGTGCACCTGTCGGGTCCTTGATGGTGATCAAGCCACCAATCAGATCGGCTGTGCCCGAGATGTCGGGCTTGCCATCACCATCGATATCGGCAATCTTCAAGTTCTTCGGTGCCGAGGGAACGACCACTGCAGCAGCAGCGGCCGGCACGGCACTTCCGCCGCCGCTGTTGCTGCCGGCAATGAGTGCCGCAGTTCCCACGCCGAAGGCACCCAATATCCAAGACGTTCCGGCGTCACCTGCAAACAATGCCGGCACGCTCGTTGCGATCGGCATCGGATCGATGAGCGCCGCCGAGGCAGCAGCCGCGTCAGTCGACGCGTCGGCCAACACAATGCCGGTCGAATCACCATCTGCCAGCATGGCCACCAATCCGTCCATGTTTGCCTCGGCGGACGCGGCGTCGACATAGGGATCCTGCTCATCCAAACCCACCGTTGTCGCGCTCGGGTCCGCATCGACATCGCCATGGTCCGCAGCGTCATCGGTTTTTTGCCGTACCTGCGCTTTGAGCAGGCCTTTATTTTTGGCCATATCAACCGAATCGGCAGGATTGGTTGCCGGCGCGGTGAGCTTGTCGAGTACGTCGGGCCTGGTCGCCAATGGCTGGGTACCGGACTGGGTGCTGCTGGGCTTGGTGGAGGATTGTTGAGCCATGGTATGAACTGGTGAAAATGATGTGAACAAAAAAGATCGCGAATCAGAGGGTGTGGCGTGTCACAGCACAGGCCTGGCATCGCCATCGACAAAGCGACATTCGATGGCCACCTCGCCACCTTGTCGAACGGGTTGCGTGTCTGTCATGCTGTTGCATCGTTGTCTGGCGTTTTTCCATTTGGTCGATGTCGACTCGTGTTGCTCGAGCGCGTGCTCTGAAGGACCGCCTGCTCGGTGCCCCGGGCTGTATGAGGAAGTTGCCGGATTTCGAATGCATTGGCGACGACACGGTGCGATTCCTTGAAAGTTACGATGCGAGACCTTGCAGATACCTCTGCACAAACAAGTTTCAACTTGAGTGCACTGCAGTTGAAGAATCCGAACCCAATTCACGTGAATCGGGAACGAGCACCGGAAAAATCGAAACGAGCTCAGCGCGGGAAAATTTCAGACGGGTGATAGCTGCACAGACATGCAAGCAGTTCACAAATATCCAGAATTAATTCCAGACATCCGCTTTCGAATTCAAAATTCGTGTTGCAACGAGACAGATCCTCGGCTCCCGGTTCGATCGTTTTCGCCTTGATTCCATCGACCTGAGCTCGACTTTCTCGATAAAAAAAGCCCGTCTCGACGAGACGGGCTTCTCTTCATTTCACTTCTCTCAGCGAAATTGAACTGCAGAAATAGGATCTTCAGATCACGACCGTCACACCTTGAGTGACAAGCACCTCTGCAGGCATATGGGAGTACACATAGACGTTGTAATAGACACCTGCCACCACCGCGGTCGGGGTCACCGTGCTCACAGCCCATGTGCCTGTGTCGGTTCCGTTATCGTGCAGGCCAGATAGCACGACGACATCGCCAGCATTGCCATTCAGCAGCATCTGTGTGTTGGGATCTGCGATATGGGCCGTCGAATTGCCAAGATTCATCACATCATTCACCGAAAGACGCAGCGTGTTGTTCCCACTGCCTGTGATGTCGATGGACTCGATCCTTGAAATCTTCCATCCATCGCTGAACCCGGATATCGCGGCAAGATCCAGTACTTGCCCTGCACCTGTCAGCGTCAAGGCATTCGAACCCTTTCCGCCATGCAGTCCACTATTCGACAGATTGAAATACGACGTGTCGTCCAGTATGAAGTTGGTCCCTGCATCGCTCGCGTAATAGTTCGCGTTGACCGTCGCATCGACGTGCTGTACCGCCACATTCACAGTGCCCGTCGATCCAGACGCGTAGTTCGACGCATTCCCCGCGGCATCGACCAGGCTCGCGCCATAGGCAGCGGAAGGTAGCTCAGCCAGGTAAGTCGCCGGTATCGACACATGCACGACACCTGCGGTTATATCGGCCGCTGTCAGCACTTGCTCGATGCGGTGATCACCCCAAGCCACGTTGACAGTGTTTCCAACCACGACCCCTCCGGCCAGTGCAACGGACAAATCGCTGCCGACCAACGTTACGCTGCTCGGTGCATTAGGCGCGGTTTCATCGAGCGTGACCAATTGGCTCGAGGTGGAAACGTTACCCTCATGATCCATTACCCGGGTTTGAATGGCCCAAGTGCCGAAATGAACATTCGTGTCGATCAGACTCCAGTTGTTGCCGCTGATGACGGGCGCGCGCCAATTGGCACCGCCATCGGTCGTCACTTCCACGGTGTCACCGGCTTCCAGAGGAGCTGAAAAAGTACCGTAGATACCTCGACCCGCATCACGATTGTTTGTCGAGAAGTTCGTGGTATCGACACCGCTGTCCTTGCTGATGGCCGACACGATGGCCCTGGCCGCCGGAGCCGTTGCATCCACCGTGAAGCCGATGGGGTTCGTCGGACCACTCGCGTTACCGGCCGGATCGGTCGCGGTTGCCGTGTAGGAGTGAAGCCCATCGGCCAACGGAGAGGTCAGTGGCGGAGTAAAACTCCAATTTCCCGCGCCATCAACCAGGACCGTTCCAATAGGGATGCCGTTGTCGAGCACAGTGACGATATTGCCCGCATCGGCTGTTCCGGAGAAGATGGGCGTCGAGTCATCGGTGGCACTGCCATCGGTAATCGGACCCGTGATGAGCCCTCGGTCGTCGATCAGACTGGTGACCGTCGGCGTAGCTGGCGCGACCGTATCAATGACGAGCGATTGCACCGCCGAGGACTTGGCGATGCCGCCTGCCAAATCCACCAGGTCGGCGCGGATGCTGTAGGTGCTCGGTGCCAGCACCGTGCCGGTGTAGTCGAAGCTCCAGGTACCGCCGACGACGGTGGTGTAGCCAATGTGCGATCCGTTGAGCAGCACATCCACGTTGGAGCCATTGGCTGCATCGCTCGTGCCGCGAAACACCAAGGTCGTGTCGTTGGTAAGAAAGTCGCTGGCGCTCACGCCGGTATCCGTCGTGATGCCGGTCACGGCGATCGCATTGAGTGTCAGTGGGTCGACGCCGCCGCCGGGAGTCGTCGTGCCGCTCGTGTCGACGACGAGCGCCTGAACCGCCGAGGACTTGGCGATGCCGCCTGCCAAGTCCACCAGGTCGGCGCGGATGCTGTAGGTGTTCGGTGCCAGCACCGTGCCGGTGTAGTCGAAGGTCCATACGCCACCCACGACAGTGGTGTAGCCGATGTGCGATCCGTTGAGCAGCACGTCCACGTTCGAGCCGTTGGCCGCATCGCTCGTGCCTCTGAAGATCAGAGTCGTGTCGCTCGTGTTGAAGTCGCTGGCGCTCACGCCGGTGTCCGTCGTGATGCCGGTCACGGCGATCGCGTTGAGTGTCAGTGGGTCGACGCCACCGCCAGGAATCGTGGTGCCACTCGTGTCGACGACGAGCGCCTGAACCGCCGAGGACTTGGCGATGCCGCCTGCCAAGTCCACCAGGTCGGCGCGGATGCTGTAAGTGTTCGGTGCCAGCACCGTGCCGGTGTAGTCGAAGGTCCATACGCCACCCACGACAGTGGTGTAGCCGATGTGCGATCCGTTGAGCAGCACGTCCACGTTCGAGCCGTTGGCCGCATCGCTCGTGCCTCTGAAGATCAGGGTCGTGTCGCTCGTGTTGAAGTCGCTGGCGCTCACGCCGGTGTCCGTCGTGATGCCGGTCACGGCGATCGCGTTGAGTGTCAGTGGGTCGACGCCACCGCCAGGAATCGTGGTGCCACTCGTGTCGACGACGAGCGCCTGGACTACCGAGGACTTGGCGATGCCGCCTGCCAAATCCACTAAGTCGGCGCGGATGCTGTAAGTGTTCGGTGCCAGCACCGTGCCGGTGTAGTCGAAGCTCCATACGCCACCCACGACAGTGGTGTAGCCGATGTGCGATCCGTTGAGCAGCACGTCCACGTTGGAGCCGTTGGCCGCATCGCTCGTGCCGCGGAAGATCAGGGTCGTGTCGCTCGTGTTGAAGTCGCTGGCGCTCACGCCTGTGTCCGTCGTGATGCCGGTCACGGCGATCGCATTGAGTGTCAGTGGGTCGACGCCACCGCCGGGAATCGTCGTGCCGCTCGTATCGACGACGAGCGCCTGGACTGCCGAGGACTTCGCTACATTTCCGGAAGAATCGACCAGATCCGCGCGCAGATTGTGATTGCCAGCACTCAGCGCCGTACTGCTGTAGTCGTAACTCCATGTGCCACTGACGACTGTCGTATAGCCAATGTGTCTTCCATCCAGCAGCACGTCGACTTTCGATCCATTGGCTGCATCGCTGGTACCACGGAAGATTAGCGTCGTATCGCTTGTGTTGAAGTCCGTCGCGCTCACACCGGTATCGGTCGTGATGCCGGTCACAGCAATATTATTCAAAGAAATCGGATCTACCCCACCACCCGGCAAGAGAGAACCGCTGGTATCGACAACGACAGTCCATGGAAGTGACAGTTCAGATGGATTTCCCGCCGCGTCAGTCGCCATGACGGTGATGGGATGCGATCCCTGATTCAGCGGCGATCCAGGCGTGAATTGCCAGTTCCCCGCCGCATCAGTCTTGGCGGTACCGATCGCTTGACCGCCATCGAAAAAGGTGAGTTTGCTTCCGGGTTCGGCCGTGCCCGAGAGCGTGGGGGTACTGTCATCACTTGGAGTTCCACTGGTCAAAGGAACCTGGATGGGGCCGACGTCATCTTTGGCAGCCAGAACAACTGGAGCTGACGGTGGAATGGAATCAACCAGGATGGTGAAAGGCGCAGTGGGAGCGCTCTCACCACCGGCCGCAGTCGTGACCGTGCTGGTCAGGTTGTGCGTGCCCTGCCCCAGGTCGACCGTTGGCGTGATGCTCCAGTCGCCGGTATGACTGTCGGCAGTCACCGTCCCCAATACGGTTCCATCCTCCTTGTAGAGAGTGACCAATCCGCCGGGCGTGGCCTTGCCGCTGACAGTTGGGCGCAGATCATCCGTGTATGCGCCGACCTCCAACGGACCGGTGATGTTGCCGACGTTGTCCAACACTTCGTTGATTGCCACGGTCACGGCACTCGTGTCGACGAAGAAGTTCAGGGGCGCCGTGGGTTGTGAGACGTTGCCAGCGGGGTCGGTCACGGTTGCTGTCAGTGCGTGAGGCCCATTCACCAGCGCTGTCGTCGGTGTGAAGCTCCAATTTCCAGTTGGGTCGACCTGCACCGTACCCAATACCGACGTTCCATCGCGCACAGTAACTTCGCTGCCCGGCTCCGCAGTGCCAGCGAAAGTGGGGGTGGCATCATCCGTGGTTTTGCCTTCGGTGATCGGTCCGGTCAGTGGACCCACGTTATCAGTCAGGGCGCCAATGGCCGGCGCGGGCGCAAGCGCATCGACAACGATTGCATACGGACCAGTAGGTGCGATGACATCGCCATTGGGCGTGACTGCTGTTGCGGTCAATGTATGCGGGCCGTCTGGCAGAGCAACCGCCGGTGTGATACTCCAATGGCCATCGGCGCCAGCCGTTGCACTGCCCAATACGACATTGGTCTCGCTCAGCAATGTGACGATCGAACCCGGCTGCGCCGTGCCTCTGACCGTCGGAGTGGCATCGTTCGTGAGCCCGCCCGGTGCAATGTCGGCAACAGGCCCCACATCGTCGATGACGTCCGTGATAGCCGTCGCGGTGGGCAATCCGCCAGTGGCCAGCTGAAAATCGAATGCCGCGGAGGGAGCGCCGAAGTTGCCGACGGCGTCCATTGCAGTTGCCGTGATGTGGTGCGCGCCGTTGAGCAATGGCGTCGACGGCGTGAAGGTCCACGTGCCTGCCGCGCCTACCGTCGCGGTTCCGATCTGCGCCGTGCCGTCCTTGATAACGACGGTCGTATTGGGTTCAGCAGTCCCATTGAAGACAGGACGGGAATCATCAGTGGGCGTGACGGACCCATTGATCAGCGGCCCCGTGCTCGTACCCTGATCATCCACAACCGACGTGATCACGGTCGCTGTGGTTGGCCCTTGGGTATCAACCTCGAAATTGATCGGCACGGTTGGAGGGCTGGAGTTCCCGAACGGATCGATGACCGTTGCGGTCAGCGAGTGAGCTCCCTCTGCCAACTCCTTGCTTGGCGTGAATGACCAATAGCCCGACGGGCCAACCAGAACCGAACCCAATACGGCATCGCCATCGCGCACCACCACTGTAGTTCCTGGCGTAGCCTTACCCGCCAAGGTTGGCTCTTGATCATCGGTGATGGTGCCGTTGACGATCTGCCCCTGAATCGGGCCTACGTCATCGGTCAGGCTGTTGATGACGGCAGGTGCGAGGCTCACGGTCGTCGCGCTAGCGGGAGGGCTGACGTTACCGGCCGGATCGGTCACCGTGGCCGTCCACTCGCCAGCCGGCACTGCGGGCATGTCGATTTCAAGCTCGAAATGCCCTTCGGCATCCACCGTGGTGATATGGGTGGTCCCCGTGGGATCAGTGATGGTGACGGTGCCTCCTGGCTCTCCGGAGCCCGAAATATTCGGCTTGCCGTTACCGTCCGGATCAGTCACCGTGAATGCAGGAGCAGCCGGTGCGGTGGCGTCGATGGTCACCGCGAGCGTTGGACTTGACGGCGTGGTCCCGGCCGGATTGCTCCAGCCGTAACCCAGCGTATGCGATCCGTCGGCCAGCGGCGTCGTGGGCGTCAGTGTGCTCGTGGCCGCATCGTAGATAGCCGGCTTGATGACGCCATCCACATACAGCACCGCGGCAGTCACGCCTGCCGGGAGCGCACCGATGTGCAAGCCAGGCGTGTTGTCGTCCGTCAGCGGAGCGGTGCTGTTCGTGCTTTGTACGGGCCCCACATTGTCCAGATACCCGCTCGGCGCCTGCAGGGGCGTCGCCGGCATCACCACCGCAGATCCGCCACCGCCGCCACCACTGCCACCAGCGATCACCGCAGCAGCCCCAAGACCGATCGCTCCGATTGCCCATGGCGACAACGTACTGGCCAAGGCGACCGGGGCGAAACCATCCATCAGCAGCGGCGCCGCACAGGCACCAGGCGCAACCGTGATGTCGACCGGCAAACCTGTCAACGCCATGTGCGTTGTGTCGCCATCGATCAGGATCGCGATCGGATTGTCAGTGTCAGGCTGCGACGGTGCGTACTCGACGTATTGACCCTGGTCATTCAGGCCCAGCAACTGACAACCGACTTGAGGATAGTAGCCCTCCAGAACGATGTCGGTCGACTCACCGCCCTGACCCGAGTCGTCATCGACATGAAGCAAGAGGTCGTTTCCCTTGCGGCTGAGCAATACCTTCTTCGGACCTTTTCCCGTGAGTTGATCCACCAGTTCAACATGAATATCCGCCCCGACCGGAAATCTGTTGATCGCACCCGGCTTGGCAGCAAATGACGTAATGCCAGACTGAGTGTCGTGAAACTTGATGAAAAGCTGCTGGGCCATGGTATGAAATAGATGTGAGTTCGGACTAGAGAGACGTAATTCGGGGGCTTCGATGCCTCGCAACACAGGCCATGCGCCGTGATCGAACCTCTTGGCAACTGCGGTCGCGTCAACCACGAATGTCATTCATGGCTGCTTCCCGGCCATAGACGGCAATAGTGAAACCTGCCTGAAAGCCACAAAGCAAGAATCGGCACGGGCACCGACGCGGCCGAGTTTCAACTCAACGAATCGATCATCGAGCCCCCAGAACTCAATTCA
Organism: Variovorax sp. GW821-FHT10B04; assembly: GCF_059415645.1. Taxonomy (NCBI): domain Bacteria; kingdom Pseudomonadati; phylum Pseudomonadota; class Betaproteobacteria; order Burkholderiales; family Comamonadaceae; genus Variovorax; species Variovorax sp. GW821-FHT10B04. The sequence goes on along the minus strand of NZ_JBWKNQ010000011.1, from coordinate 144,553 downwards.
CAGAAAAAGGGAATAAGCACCCGAAAAACAGGGATGAGCTCACGAAAGATCGCCAAGAAGTGAAGGTCGGTGCGGAGTCGTCACCTGAATGGACTTCAGTACATGCGACTGGCTGGCATGCATTGCCTCATCAGGCTGAAGCCAAAATGCTCTCGTTTGTTGATTCGATCTCAATAATTGACGATTCAATCCTTGAAGGCTGCGACAGAAAGAGGCGTGCTTAACATTCGCCCCCTTCCGTCAATCACCCTCGGGGCAACAGCTTGGAACCCTTTCGACCGATACGACAGTGCCAACCGTCGTTCTCCTTGCGCGAGGGACTACCCCATCAGCCTTTTGGACGTCTGACTCTCAAACTCACCACGCTGGTAACGGCACTCTTCTTCTTCACGGGAGCAGAGGCGTTGACGCTTCCGGATCTTCTCCGCGCCGCCTCCGACACACATCCCACCATCCAGGCCGCACGCCAGGGAATCAATGCGGCCAACGAAGATCTTGACGCTGCACAGCGCCAGTATTGGCCGACGTTTTCTGCATCGGTCGAGTCCGGCCCCACCAACAGCACTGAAGCACCTGCGCGCCTACTTCGTGCCGAACAGACGCTTTGGGACTTCGGCCGAACAAAGGCCAATGTCAGTGTTTCCGAGCGCTCGGTCGATGTCGCCAGCGCAGCGCTTGAGGCGCAGCGGCAGACCATCGGTCTTCAGGTCATCGACGCCTGGCGCACGCTACAGGCAAGCTATGGGCGTATCAATGTCTCGCAGAACATGCTGAAGCAGTTGGCATCACACGAATCGATGATGCTGCGACGCGTTGCCGGAGAGCTTTCCACGCAGATCGACCTCGATCTGGTCCGTTCGCGAATACTGCAAGGTCGCGTGGAGTTGACCCAGGCGCAGACCAGCGTCCAGGTTTCCATCACGCGACTCCAGAACCTCACCGGCTTGCAGAACCTCGAAACGGCACTTTCTACGCCCCCGCCTCTGCCCTCGCGGGCCGACCTCGACAAGCAGTCGCAACTGCTCAATCAGGTCGACTGGGATGCCGCCGCCAATCGACAGCCAGCCGTGACGCGTGCCATCGAAGAAATGCACGTGGGCAATGAGCGCATCAACGCCAAAGCGGCAGAGTCGCGACCGCAGATTTATGCCCGGCTCGACCAGACCATCAACGGCCGAAAGGACACCGGTGCTTACATCGGGGTGCGATACACCCCGGGCGCAGGGTTTTCCACATGGGTCGAGGCACGTGCACTCGCCGCCCGTGCATTGGCCCTCGAAGAGAGCGCACAGGCCGCGCGGATCGAAGCGCGCCAGACGCTCGACCTCGACCGGGATGATCTGCGCGACAACGGCGTCAGAGCGCAGGCGCTGGATCTGGCAGTGCAAGGTGCGCAACGCGTCTTCGAGTCGTACGAGAGGCAATTCACGGCTGGCCGAAAGAGCTGGATCGACCTGATGAATGCGGTTCGCGAGGTGGCGCAGAACGCCTACACGCTGGTGGACACGCGCGCTGCACAAGCCTCTGCCCTGTATCGGCTTCAGTTGCGCGTGGATCCAGAAATGATCGGGGTTCCGGTCGATCTATCGCTTGAATCAACTCCCGGAGGTGACGGCACCAAGCCAGGATCGAAGGTTGTCGACGCGCCCGCGGAGATTGCATCGAGCCGGGCGGAGATTGTCAGCGAGACCACACCCGTGTTGAAGCCTGCCGACTTGCATGTCGAAGTGTTGCCTGCCATGGCCGATTCCGCCGCCGAAGCACCTCCTGCGCTCCCGCCTGTATCGAGCCTCTCCGAGGCGCCTATCGAGGTCACACAAAGCCGAGACGAGGTTCAGGCCGAAGCCATTCCCTCGTTGAGGGTCGCACGTTCAATCAGCTGGCCCACGTCAGCTCAGGTCCAAGCCGCAATCGCATCCCCTTGAAAGTTCAAAGTGCAAACGCCTCCCACCCCCTCTCCCAAGGCGGAAGCCAATGAAGGTCTTCGTTGGGCTCTTGATGCTGCGACGCGCACACACGGCATCGTCCTCGACTCCATGCGTTTGCAGGAAGGCTTGTCGAAAGTCGATGGACGTCAGGGTTTGGTGATTGTCAATCGTGTGATGGTGGCGCTGGGCTACGAGCCTGCGGTGCGCCACACTCATCCCGATCGATCCTGCCTTCCAATGCTGACCTACCTGCCCGAACTGGGTTGGGGCCTCGTTGTCGACCGCGAACCGGACGGATACTGGCAAGTTAATTTCCCATCAGACAGTCGCAAGCTGCCGAACGAGGCTTTACGCAATTGTTGCGTCGAACTGCGCCTTTCAAACGTGCTGCTCGATCAGGTTGGAGCCGATGCAACGGGCCGTGAACCCAAGACCTTCACGGCCGTGCTTTCCGCAGCCATGCGCCCCTATCACACCAGCATGGCGGAAGCGCTCGTGGCGTCCCTCTTCATCGGCATGCTTGCGCTGGTCACGTCACTTTTCTCAATGCAGGTCTATGACCGAGTGATTCCGACCAAAGGGGAATACACGCTGGTCGTTCTCAGCGTCGGCGTGACGCTCAGCATCCTGTTCGAACTGGTCATGAAATTTGCACGATCACACATCATGGATCATGTGGCCGTGGGCATGGACAACCGCCTTTCACCGGCGATCTTCCAGCGACTTTTGAACCTCCGTGTGGACCAGCTTCCACCTTCTGTCGGCAGTCTGGTCTCGCAACTCCGGGGATATGAACAGGTGCGCGGCTTCTACACCGCCAGTACCTTGTTCGCATTCGTGGACCTGCCCATCGGTCTCCTGTTCCTGGTCGTCATTGCACTCGTTGCCAGCCCGATCGTCGCGGTGGTTCCGCTGGTGATGGGCGGCATGGCACTCAGCGTCGGCATTCTGGGACGACGACGGATCATGAAGCTCGCCGCGCAAGGCGCACAGCTGAGCAACATGAAGACAGGTCTTCTCGTCGAAGCCGTGGAAGGTGTTGAAACCATCAAGGCCGGATCCGGTGGCTGGAAGTTTCTTTCACGATGGACGCGCATCAATGCGACCACCATTCATAACGATCTGAAACTCAAGACCGCTAACGAGAGCACTCACTTCTTCGCTGGAGCAATCCAACAGATTGGCTATACGGGCGTGATCGTAGTCGGGTCCGTGCTGGTCATGCGAGGCGACATGACGACAGGCTCCCTCATCGCGTGCTCCATCTTGAGCGGACGCATCATCGCTCCAATCCTGACGCTTCCGAGCATCATGGTCCAGTACGCACATGCACGTGCCGCGCTCGACGGCCTTAATCGCCTCTACGAGTTGAAAACCGACAACCACGGTGTGGAAAGGGTCCTCATTCCGGAACGCCTTCAGGGAAACTTCCGTCTCGATGGCGTTAAATTTTCTTACGGTGACAACCCACCTGCATTGATCGTACCGGGCCTGGACATTCAGGCCGGCGAGCGCGTGGGCATTCTCGGCCCCATCGGCTCGGGCAAGTCCACCTTGCTGCGCCTGTTGAGCGGGCTGTATGCACCGGTCGAAGGCAGGGTGCTGATCGATGGTCTCGACATTTCTCATGTGAGTCGCGAGGTCATTAATCGGCAGACGGGCTATCTGCAGCAGGAGCACCGACTCTTTCAAGGCACTCTGCGGGAGAACCTGTTGATCGGCATGCCCGACCCAGGTGATGAGATCTTCAGACGCGCGATGCAGCGAACCGGTATGGATCAGTTCGTCCAGAGTCACCCAAAAGGTCTCGACCGTCTGATCATGGAAGGAGGGAAAGGCCTGAGCGGTGGCCAGCGTCAATTGCTGGCATTCACCCGGCTGGTGCTGGCAGACACCCCCATTCTGCTGCTCGACGAGCCAACAGCCAACATGGACCAGGATCAGGAAAAGCGCTGTCTCGACGTGCTCACGCAGGAAGCTCAGGCCGGCAAGACCATCGTCATCGTCACGCACAAGCCCAGCTTGCTGCCACTCGTCAATCGGCTGATCGTGATCAATGGCAACCGCATCATGCTCGACGGCCCTCGCGACGAAGTACTGGCCAAATTCACTGCTCGCGCCCCCCTGCCAGCGTCCCCTCCCGTGAGCAGGCCAGTTGCCATCGCAACAACTGCTGCCTGAGATGAAAGCCAACGACATGTCCGCCGCTCCGTCCACCTCCGTCGTACTCAAGGACGATCTTCCTCGCCCTCGAAAATCCCGCATCGGCATCGCAATCATGGTCACGGGCCTGGTGGCTCTTCTCGTGTGGGCCGCATTCTCCAACATCGACCAGGTCACGCGCGCTCAGGCACGCGTCATCGCAGCCGAGCGCTCCCAGGTAATACAGGCGCCGGATGCAGGCGTGGTCACCAAGCTGCACGTGCGGGAGGGCGACAAGGTCAAGACCGGCCAGTTGCTTGTCACACTCGAGAAAGAGCGAGCCCAGGCGGGTGTGGATGACAGCAAGGCCAAGGTTGCTGCGTTGCGCATCACCGTGGCCCGTTTGCAGGCAGAGGTATACGGGAAACCTCTGCGATTCGACAGCGACCTGCAGGCTTATGGCGACTACATCCGCAATCAGACCGATCTCTACAACCGCCGCCAGACTGCATTCAGCGAAGACATCAGTTCACTGCAGCGCATTCTGAAGATCGCGAACCGGGAATTGCAGATCAACTCTCAACTGGTCACTTCCGGCGACGTCAGCGCCGCTGAAGTATTGCGCCTGGAACGCAGTGCCGCCGACATCAATGCGCAGATCGCAAACCGCCGCAACAAATACTTCCAGGATGCACAGACCGATATGACCAAAGCGCAGGAAGATCTGAATACGCAACAGGAGATGCTGCGCGATCGCAGCCAGTTGCTTGACCATACGGAACTCCTGGCGCCCACCAATGGCATCGTCAACAACATCCGCACCACGACGCTAGGGGCCGTGCTCAGGCCGGGCGACACCGTACTCGAAATTTCGCCCACCGATGGCGACCTGATCGCCGAGGCCAAAGTCAGCCCGTCGGATATCGCATTCGTCGAAGTGGGGCAAGCCGCATTCGTCAAGCTCGATGCCTACGACTCCTCCATATTCGGCTCATTGATGGGCCGAGTAAGCTACATCAGCCCTGACTCGCTGACGGAAGACACGCGTCAAGGCCCGACCAGCTACTACCGCGTGCATGTACTGGTGAAGGAGTCGGAGTTCAAAGGCAAAAAAGGACAAGAAATCCAGATGCGGCCGGGCTTGACTGCCACTGTCGAGATCAAGGCGCGAGAACGCACGGTTCTCAGCTACCTGACAAAACCCATCAGCAAGACGTTGAACAATTCCTTGGGAGAGCGATAGCGGGCATCGTCTACGCAGACGCGGGTGCAACAGGCGAACGTGCCAGCGCGATCCAGAACGACACCTGCCCCAGAACCGCGGCGCACAGCAGCACCGTCACGGCCGAGACCGCCGGGTTGCTGTGGCCCACGGCCGCCAGCGCAGTGCAGACCGCACCGACGGCCATTTGCATGAAGCCGTAGATGCCGGCCGCCGAGCCGACCCGCAGCGGATCGACGCTGACCGCCTTGGTCAAGGCAGCCGGGCTGCTCATGCCGGCGCCACAGGTGTAGAGAAACATCCAGGCCATGATCGACACCACCCCGATGTGCCCCAGCCACACGGTGGCTGCCAGGCCCGCGGCGCTGACGACGCTCACGGCGTTGCCGCCCAGCAGCAAGCGCTCGATCGACACCGTGCGGATCAACCGGCTGGTCAATGCATTGCCGACCGCCATGCCGGCCATCAGCATGCCGAGGTAGAAGCCGACCTCATGGAGCGGCCGATGCAACTGGGTCGCGAAGATGAACGGCGCGGCAGCGATGAAGGCGTAGAACGAGGTCGTCGTGCAGCCGCCACCCAGCGCGAATCCGACGAAGCGCCGCGAGCCGATCAGGCTGCGGTAGTCCTTCAGCAGGATGCCGACGCTGAACTGCCGGCTCGGCCGACCGGTTTCCGGCAGCATCCGCCAGGTCAGCAGCAGCGTGATGGCGCCGGCCGAAGCCAGCACCCAGAAGACCGGCCGCCAGCCGAAGGTCGATGAAATCAGGCCGCCGACGACCGGTGCCAGGCCGGGGCCCATCATCATCATCAGGTTCATCAGCGCGAGTTGCCGCACGGCCTTGTCCGACTGCGTGGTGTCCCGCACGATGGCGCGCCCCAGCACCAGGCCGGCACAGCCGCCGAGCGCCTGCATCAGGCGCGCGGCGACCAGCGCGTGAACGTCCGGCGCCAGCGCCGCCGCGATCCCTGCCGCGGTGTAGAGCGCAAGCCCTGCGAGCAGCGCCGGCCGGCGCCCCACCGCATCGGACAGCGGGCCGTAGAAGAGCTGGCCGGCAGCAAGGCCCAGGATGTAGAGGCTGATCGTGCGCTGCATCTCGCCGACGCTGGCGTGCAGGCCGAGTGTCGCGATCGGCAATGCCGGCACGAAGATGTGCATCGCCATGGTGCCGCTGAGCGTGATGATCACCAGCAGCCAGATCGGCGGCGCGCGCCGTGGAACAGGCATCCAGTTCATGCGGCGTGCTCCAGTGCGGGCTGCTGCAGCGCCTCGGAAATCCGGCTCATCACCCCGAACGCCGCTTCCAGCTCGTCCGCCGAAACCACCGCCAGGACGCGCTTGCGCGCATCGCGCGCGATGACCTCGACCTGCGCCACGATGTCCAGGCCGCGCGGCGTGAGGCCGATCGTCTTCGCCCGCCGGTCGACGTGCTCCATGCGCTCGACCAGGCCGCCCGACTCCAGCGTGTCGAGCAGCCGCACCACGGAGGAGCTGTCGAGCGACATCGACAGCGCCAGGTCTTTCTGGCGCATCGGCTCCGGTGCGCGCGCCAGGTGCAAAAGCGCGAGCCAGGTGGCTTCGGTCAATCCCAGGCCCAGCGGCTGCAGCTCGCGGTCGAGTAGGCGACGCCACTGGCGCGTCGATTGCGCCATCAGCGAGAAGAAGGTTTCGTGGATCTGGGATCGGGACGGAAGTGGCTGCGTCATTCAATCATGGTCTGCCAATTAGTGACATGCCATCTATTGATGATGCAACAAACTGCCAACCCGACGCGAATACAGGGTTTTGCCGGATGTCCGTTGCAGCGCCGGCGAGCCGGTATCGGCCGGCGCCAGCGAAACGGCGACGCAGCGGCGACTCAGTCGGTCGTGAAGACCGTGAGCACGCCCGTGTAGCCGTAGAGATGGTGGCGCGCAATCTCGCCGCCCGCGAAGAAGCCCACCAGCGGCACGTCGCCCAGCGCATGCCGGACGATCTGCAGCTCGGCGCTCGGCGCGCCGAAGTGCGGACCGCCTCGGCCGGAACAGCTCACATAGACCGCACCCGCGATGCGCCGGGCCGGATGCGGCGCCGATTCCGCCTCGCCCGCCGAGAGCGCACGGGCGGTTGCCAGCGTCTGCTCCTCCGGCTCGAGCTCCTCGCGGATCTCGGCGCAGATGCGCATCAGGTCGGTGCGCGCCGTCTGTGCATTGCGACGGCAGAAGCTCAGGCGCATGCCCGCCTCCGCGGTGTCGGCGATCGCCACGCCGCGACGCGTCGGATCGAGCCCGATGATGTGGCGCACCAGCACGTCGGCGCCCAGGTCGCCGGTGCGGCGGATGCCGTCGCTGCCGGCGTCCGACAGGCCGACCATCGTGGCGCGCACGGTTTCGATCGCCGGTTGCGGACGGTCGAGCGATATCTTGAGGTCGCGCAGCAACACGTCGAGCGCAGGTTCGCCGTCGATCCGCAGGATCAGGTTGCCATCGACCTCGGTGACCTCGTGCTCGACCGAGACCGGCTGGCAACCTTGCGTGATGCGCGAGACGAGCCGCACGCCCTCGCCGAAGACAACGCCAGACATCCCACCCGAAAACACGCCGCCCGCCGCACCTTGGCCACGGATGTTGCCGTTGCCGCCGACCGCGAACTGCAACGATCCGCCACGGCCCGACGACAGGCCGCCGAACAGGTAGCCGGTGTCGGTGCGGCCGGCCATCTCGGCGATCAATTCAGGCAGATCGGGCGTCGACGGGTCCGCGTGGATCAGCGCCGTGTGGGCCTCGAAGCCGCTCATCTCGGAGCTGCCGAGCGGCGCGACGCCGGAGAACACGCGGTACTGGTCGCTTGGCAAGGCGCAGAGCATCACGCTGAGCGCCGGTTCGTCGAAGTACTCGGCGTTGCTGGCCGCCACGCCGATGCCGACCGTGCCGGACCAGTCGGTCACCTCGGGGAGTTCGGAACTCAGGTGGTCGAGAAGCTGTTGCGCATCGGCCGCGTAATGGTCGGTGATGTAGAGCAGGCCCAGCGTCGGCGCGCTTTCGTGATCGGGAAGCGCCATCTGGGCGCGCAACTGGGCCAGCACGAGGCCGGCCGCCATGCGCCACTGCGGATGGGTCGCATGGCCGGAAGGAAAGAGTTTCATTCGAGAGATCTGTGGGTTATTCGGGGCGCCCGCCTGCGGCGCGACGGCGCGACGCGGTGGCGGCCTTCTTCGCTGCGGGCTTCTTGCGGGCGGCGGGCTTGCGCGGCGACGGCTTGCGCGCTGAGGCGCCTGCTGCTGCAGCGCCTGCAACCGTGGCCGCCTTCACCGCGCCGCTCATGGCCTGGCCGACCTGGTTCATGGCGTCCGCCATCGGCTGCGCCATGGCGGGCATCTTGAGATTCGACGCGTCCTGCAGCGCAGTCGTCGCGATCTGCTGGAACTGCTGTGTCAGGGCGCCCCACCACTGCATCGGATCGACCACGCCGGCGGCGGGCTGGTCCTCGCCGGCGGGTTGCGCTTCGGGTTCAGGCGTCGGACTGGCGGCAGGCTCGGGCGGCGCGGCATGCGGCGTGGTGGCGCGGGTGAACGCGTTGGCCAGGTCTTCCATCCGCACGTTCATGCCGCGCAGCGTGGAAAGCGTCATCTTCTGGACTTCGAGTGCCTGGATGGTGGCCTTCAGTGCGTGGCCGTTCTGCTCGAGCCAGTACTGCACCGTCTTCAGTTCCTGGATGCGCTTCTCGACCTCTTCCACGCTGAGCGTCGGTGCCACCCAGTTCGACATGCCGGGCATGCCGGGAACGGCGCCACCGGCCTTGGTGCTGGCCGACGCCAGGTTCTTGAGGAAGTCGAAGCCCGGGACGAACTGGCTGAAATCGAAAGAGGGGGGCGCGTCGCTCATGGAGTCTCTCCTGCGGGGATCTTCGGCGGAGCAGCTTACTCCACGGCAGGCGCGTTCATGTGTGCCGCGGGCCAATGGGTGATACCGATAATCCCGGTCATGCACAGCATCTTCCACCTCGCCTTCCACGTGCGCGACCTCGATGAAGCCCGGCGCTTCTACGGCGGCGTGCTCGGCTGCGCCGAAGGCCGCAGCACCGACACCTGGGTCGACTTCGACTTCTTCGGCCACCAGATCTCGCTGCACCTGGGCGAGCCCTTCGCCACCGCGCGCACCGGCCGCGTCGGCGACGCGATGGTGCCGATGCCGCATTTCGGCATCGTGCTCGAGCTGCCCGACTGGCAGGCGATGGCCGGCCGGCTGCAAGCCGCCGGCACCGACTTCGTGCTGAAGCCGCAGGTGCGCTTCGAGAACCAACCCGGCGAGCAGTGGACGATGTTCTTCTGCGACCCCTTCGGCAATCCGATCGAGGCCAAGGGCTTCCGCTCGCTGGCCACCGTCTACGACAAGTAACGGCAAGTGAGCTACACCTTCGCGTCCGCCACGGTGTTGCTGCTGCTGATCTGCGATCCGCTCGGCAACATCCCGATCTTCGCCAACGCGCTGCGCGGCGTGGCGCCCGAACGGCGCGCCCGCGTGATCCTTCGCGAGGTGCTGATCGCCTTCGGGCTGCTGCTGGGCTTCATGTTCGTCGGCGACAGCTTTCTGCGCGTGATGGGGCTCTCGGGGCTGTCGCTGCAGATCGCCGGGGCCGTCGTGCTGTTCCTGATCGCGCTGCGCATGATCTTCCCGAACCATGCGGCGTTCGAGACGGCAGACCAGCGCGAACCGCTGATCGTGCCGCTCGCGATCCCCGCGCTCGCGGGACCATCGGCGCTGGCGACGGTGATGCTGCTGGTGTCGCAGGCGCCCGAACGCCGGTTCGAATGGATCGCCGCGCTCAGCGTGACGATGGCGGTGTGCGCCATCGTTCTGGTGCTGGCCGAACGCATCCAGCGGCTGATCGGCGACCGCGTGGTGCTCGCACTCGAACGGCTGATGGGCCTGATCCTGGTCGCGGTGTCGGTCGAGATGATGATCCGCGGGATCAAGTTGCTGGCGGGGCAGATCGGGCGGTGAGTCGCGCTTGCGCGACGTCGCGGACTCAGCCGGCCGGCGCTCCCGGCGCCACCACTTCCTGATCGATCGCCCCGAACACCGACTGCCCGTCCGCGTTCTTCATCTCGATGCGGATCGTGTCGCCGAACCGCATGAACTCGGTCGTCGGCTGGCCGTCCTGGATGGTCTCGATGCAGCGCTTCTCGGCGATGCAGCTGTAGCCCTTGGGCCATTCCATGCGGCCCTTGGTCTCGACACCCTTGTTGCTGACCGTGCCGCTGCCGACGATGCTGCCGGCGCGCACGTTGCGCGTCTTGGCGACATGGGCAATCAGTTGGCCGAAATGGAAGGTCATCTCCTCGCCCGCGTCGCACAGGCCGACCCGGCGGCCGTTCCAGGTGCTTTGCAAAGGCAGGTGCAGCCGGCCACGCTGCCAGGCGTCGCCCAGTTCATCGAGCGTGACGGCGACCGGGCTGAAGGCGGTGGCCGGCTTGCTCTGGAAGAAGCCGAAGCCCTTGGCGAGCTCAGCCGGGATCAGGTTGCGCAGGCTCACGTCGTTGGCCAGCATCACGAGGCGGATGCCGTCGAGCGCCTGCTCGGGCGTGGCGCCCATCTTCACGTCGCCGGTGACGACCGCGATCTCGGCCTCGAAATCGATGCCGAAGGCTTCGCTGGGCACCACGATGCGGTCGCGCGGGCCGATGAAGTCGTCGCTGCCGCCCTGGTACATCAGCGGGTCGGTGTAGAAGCTCTCGGGCACTTCGGCGTTGCGCGCCTTGCGCACCAGCTCGACGTGGTTGATGTAGGCCGAACCGTCGGCCCACTGGTAGGCGCGCGGCAGCGGCGCCATGCAATGGGCCGCGTCGAAGGGGAAGGCGTGGCGGGCCCGGCCGGCATTGAGCTGGTCGTACAGGTCTTGCAGTTGCGGGCCGATGAAGCCCCAGTCGTCCAGCGCCTGCTGAAGCCGGTGCGCGATGCCGGTGGCGTAGTGGGCGCTGGCGAGGTCGCGCGACACGACGACGAGCTGGCCGTCGCGCGAGCCGTCCTTGAGGGTGGCGAGTTTCATGGGTGGCGGCGGATGCGCAGCGGCATCGCTACTAAACTGGTTGAACGGGCGGCAGTGTACCGAGGTGAACCTTGGCGCCGGCGTTCGATCCCACCTCGACGATGCCGACATCCGCCCTTCCCTCCACGTCCGCGCCAACCGCGCCGCGCCTGCCGTGGCGCGCGATTGCGGTGCTGACGGGCATCGTCGTGGCGGCGCACCTGGTGCTGCTGGGTGCGGTGCCGACCTCGTTCGGCCCGGCGGATTCACCGCTGTCGCAGCACTTCATCACCCGCACGATCGTGCTGGCGCCGGCAGCGCCGGCAACCGCGCCGACGCCGGAAGCCAGGCCGGCGCCATCGAAACCCGCTCCCCATCGGGAGCCGCGTGCACCGCACGAGCCGACGTCTGCACAGGCGGCCGCCACCCCAGCGCCACCCGCGCCGTCCGAGACGGTGATCACGCAGGCCGATCCCACGCCCGAGGCTGCAACCGCGGCGCCTTCGTCGTCGTCGCAGCCCGTGGATCCGTCCACCATTTCGGGGCCGCAGCCCGGCGGCGGCGCATCGGCGGGCACGCCGTCACCAGCCGCCGATGGCGCCACCGCGACGCCGGCCGAAGCGACGCCCGCGCCCCAGCCGGCCGTCGAAGCGCCGGTGCCGCTGCGCATCCCGGGCTCGGTCCGCCTGAAGTTCGCGGTGACCGGCCAGCAAGGCACGGCACCGATGCAGGGTGTGTTCGGCGAACTCAATTGGCTGCAGGACGGCAGCCATTACGACGCGACGCTGGCGCTCAGCTTCTTCTTCAAGACCTTGCGCCAGCAGCACAGCAGTGGTGCGATCGGCCCGACCGGCATCGAGCCCGACCGCTTCTCGGACACGCGCAAGGTCGAGGTGGCCTCGCACTTCGTGCGCGACCAGGGCACGGTGGTGTTCAGCAACAACGCACCCAGCGTGCCGCTGATGCCCGGTGCACAGGACCGGCTGAGCATCGTGATGCAACTGGGCGCATTGCTCGGCGGCGATCCGGCGCGCTACCCGGCCGGCAGCGTGATCGCCGTGCAGACCGTCGGCCCGCGCGACGCCGACATCTGGCTCTTCACGGTCGGCGACGTGGAGCCGCTGAGCCTGCCGGCCGGCCAGTTCACGGCGCGCAAGCTCACCCGGAGCGCGCGCAAGCCCTTCGACGACACGGTCGAGGTGTGGGTCGCGCCCGACATCGGCTACCTGCCGGTGCGCATCAAGCAGACGCAGCCCAACGGGGACTTTGCCGACATGCAGTTGCGCGAACAGCTTCCGCCGCGGACGCCGGGCTGAGCGAAACAATTGCGTCGCTGTCACCATCCAGTGCGATCGAGCGGCCGGTTCTTGAAACTGGCGCGTTGATTGCTATCTAACACCCATGAACGCCATCGACATCTTCACCGGGTCCGCCATGCACATGCTCTACGACTCCGAGTCCTATGTGGTCGTGCACGTACAGCCCACGGAAGGCGAGGCGCCGCTGGCGCCCCACCTGCCCGTGCTGGCACGCCACGGCTTCGAGATCGTCGACAAGCGCTCCGGCAAGGAGGTGTATCTCGACGGTTCCTGGGCCGAGCTGTTCCAGCAGCAGATCGCCGCCTGGCAACTGAACACGCCGACACAGGAAGAGGTCGAGGACACGCTCGAGGGCTACGCCGAACTGGCGCAGAACCCGGTCCTGGTGCACTAGCCGGCAAGCTCAGCGGGCGGCGGATCGCCGCTCGTAGAGCCAGCCGTACAGCGGCCCGACCAGCAGCAGCACCGCGATCAACCGGCAGACCTGAAAAGCCGTCACCACCGGCACGCCGAGCTGCAGCACCTTCGCGGTGATCGACATTTCCGCAATGCCGCCCGGCGAAGTCCCCAGAATCAGCGTGGCCGGATGCAGGCCGGTCGCCCACGACAGCAGCATCGCGAATGCCGCGCACAACAGCATCAGCCCGAAAGTCCCGAACACCGCAGTCGCGATCCAGCGCGGTGCCGTGTGCAGGAATTCGCGACTGAAGCGCACCCCGAGGCTGACGGCGATCACGAGTTGCGCCACGTTCGAAAACCCCGTGGGCACGGCCGACAGCTGCATGCCGCTGACCGTGAAACCCATCGCGACCAGCAGCGGGCCGATGAACCAGGGGTTGGTCCGGCCCGCGGCCTGCATCAGCAGGCCGCCAGCGCCGGTTGCCAGCGCCAGTAGGCTCAGGCCGCCCCACTTGACTTCGCGCACGCTCGGCGGATTGATCTCCAGGCCGTGCAGTCCGCTCCATTGCATGGCGAACGGGATGGTGATCGTCACCACCATGAGGCGCAGGCTGTGTGCGGCCGCGACCAGATCGGTGCGCGCGCCGACCCGTTCGGCCATCAGCGTCATCTCGGAAGCGCCGCCGATCGCGCCCGAGAAGTAAGCAGTGGCTCTCATGGCAGATGGTGACAGGGAAGGCATCCTGTCGACGTGCTGCCTCCGGAGCCAGAGCCCGAACAGCCAACCCATCGCCAGCGCGTAGACGATGGCCAACGCAATCGCCCACCAGATGCCGCCGACCAGCGCCATCACCTGCGGCGTGAAGTAAAGCCCGAGCGCCGAGCCGATCACCCATTGCCCGAGGTTGCGCAAGGGCGTGAAGCTGGCCGTCGACAGGCCTGCGATGGAGGCGACCGACACGGCCAGCAGCGGCCCGATCATCCAGGGAAGCGGCGTGTGCAAGGCGACGCAAACGGCAGCAGCGGCGGCGGCCAGCACCAGCGTGGCGAGCACGCGGAGAAGAAAAGACACGGACATCAGGCGGGTTCGGAAGATTCGGGAAGCGGGTCGCAGCAGCCCGGCATTCAAGAAGGACGCCGACCGGAACCTCCGACGGCGCGGCATAGTATCGGCGCATGAAAGCGCCTTCGCCCCTGCCCGACCGCACCACCTGGATACCTCGCCCGGCTCGCACATGGGCCCTCGCGCTCACGCTTGCAGCTGCACTCGGCGGCTGCGCCTCGACCGGCGTGCCATCGACCGACGAGGCCATCGCGAGCCGCATCGACCGCCTGCTGCCGGCCGACGTGCTGTTGATCGGCGAGCAGCACGATGCGCCGACGCACCACCAGATCGAGCGCGACGTCGTCGAGGCGCTGACCCGGAAGCAGCGGCTCGCCGCGCTGGCGCTGGAGATGGCCGAGTCGGGCAACGGCACCGCGCATCTGCCTGCCGACGCGACCGAAGCGCAGGTGAAGACCGCGCTGGGCTGGAACGACAAGGCCTGGCCCTGGGCGGACTACGGCCCGGCCGTGATGGCCGCCGTGCGTGCCGGCGTGCCCGTGCTCGGTGCCAACCTGCCGCGCGCCCGCATGAAGGACGCGATGGCCGACGTCTCGCTCGACGCGCAACTCGACGCGGCGGCGCTGCGGGTGCAGCGGGACGCGATCCGCAGCGGCCACTGCGACCTGCTGCCGGCTACGCAGATCGGTCCGATGACGCGCATCCAGATCGCCCGCGACCGCGAGATGGCACACACGCTGGCGCAGGCGCGCGTGCCGGGCCGCACGGTGGTGCTGGTGTCGGGCGCAGGCCACGCGGTGCCGGCGATCGGCGTGCCGCAGCACCTGCCGACCGACCTGCGGGTGCGCACCGTCAAGCTCAGCACCACGCCGGCCGCCGGTGCTGCGGCGGCGCAGGACGCGGACGGCTTCGACGCGGTCTGGTCGACGCCGCCGATGCCCGACAAGGACCACTGCGCCGAACTGCGCCAGTCCTTCGGAAAATGACCGGCTCGGGCCCCGGCCGAGCCGGCCGGGGCCGCCGGATCAGGCGAACTTGCGGATCGAATCCGCCAGCGTGTTGACCAGCGTGTCGATGTGCGACTTCTCGACGATGTAGGGCGGTGCGATCACCAGCACGTCGCCGGCCGGGCGCACCAGCGCACCGTGGTGATAGCAGTCCAGGAAGATGTCGTAGGCGCGCTTGCCCGGCAGGCCGGCGACCGGGGCCAGTTCCACCGCCGCGGCCAGGCCCAGGCTGCGGATGCCGATCACGTTCGGCAGGCCCTTGAAGGTGCTGTGGAAGGCATCGCCCAGCACCTTGCCCATTTCACCGGCGCGGCTGAACAGGTTTTCCTGCTGCATCAGGTCGAGCGTCGCGATCGCCGCGGCCGCGGCCACCGGATGGCCCGAGTAGGTGTAGCCATGGAAGAACTCGACCACGTGCTCGGGCGCGTCGGTCTTCATCATGGCGTCGTACAGCTTGTCGCGGCAGATCACGCCGCCCATCGGAATCACGCCGTTGGTGACGCACTTGGCGAAATTCAGCATGTCGGGCACCACGCCGAAGTAGTCGGCGCCGAAGTTCGTGCCCAGGCGGCCGAAGCCGGTGATGACCTCGTCGAAGATCAGCAGGATGCCGTGCTTGTCGCAGATGGCACGCAGCTTCTGCAGGTAGCCCTTGGGCGGCAGGTACCAGCCGGCCGAGCCGGCGATCGGCTCCACGATGATCGCGGCCACGTTGCTCGGGTCGTGCAGCGGCAGGATGCGCTGCTCCAGATCGGCCAGCGGATCGTCGGCCCAGACCGGCTCCTCGTTGTGGATGTAGGCATGGTTCACCGGATCGTGGATGAAGCGCATGTGGTCCACGCGCGGCAGGAAGGCCGAGCCGAACACCTTGCGGTTGCCCGGAATGCCACCCACCGACATGCCGCCGAAGCCGACGCCGTGGTAGCCCTTCTCGCGGCCGATGAACAGGTTGCGATGGCCTTCGCCACGCGCGCGGTGGTAGGCCAGTGCCACTTTCAACGATGTGTCGGCGGCCTCGCTGCCCGAATTGCAGAACAGCACCTTGTTCAGGTCGCCGGGCGCCAGCGCGGCGATCATCTCGGCGGCCTTGAAAGCCTTGTCGTTGCTCACCTGGAAGGCCGTCGCGTAGTCCAGCGTGTCGAGCTGCTTCTTGATCGCCTCGTTGATCGGCTTGCGGTTGTGGCCGGCACCGACGCACCAGAGCGACGAGATGCCGTCGATCACCTTCTTGCCATCGTGCGTGGTGAACTCCATGCCGTCGGCGGCCACGAAGACCCGCGGGTCCTTCTTGAAGTGACGGTTGGGCGTGAAGGGCAACCACTGGTTGTCCATCTGGAAGTCGTTGAAGGCCATGTCTCTGCTCCTGATTGGAAAGGGTCGGAAGGTGTCCGGATTCCGGCGACGGGGGTGAACAGGCATTTTGTTCCGCGCCGCCGGCCGCGTCGACTGCGGGGCATCCCCACGAAGCCGGGGCCGGCGGCGGGCTGCGACAATCGCGGCCGCCATGAATCCCGCCTACATCCTGACCCTCTCCTGCCCCGACCGCACGGGCATCGTGCATGCCGTGTCCGGCTTTCTCCTCGAACGCGGCGGCAACATCGAGGAAGCCGCACAGTTCAACGACCACGGCACCGGCCTGTTCTTCATGCGGGTGCGCTTCGCCTGCGGCGACCACAGCGAAGCCGCGCTGCGCGAGCAACTCGCCGACTTCACGCAGCCTTTCGGCATGAACTGGCAGCTGCACGCCGCCGCCGAGCCGATGAAGACCGTGATCCTGGTCAGCAAGGAAGGCCACTGCCTGAACGATCTGCTGTTCCGCTGGAAGAGCGGCCTGCTGGCGATCGACGTGCGCGCCATCATCTCGAACCATCGCGACTTCTATCAGCTGGCCGCGAGCTACAACGTGCCCTTCCACCACATCCCGGTGACGGCCGCGACCAAGACGCAGGCCGAGGCCAAGCAGTTGGAGATCATCCAGGCCGAAGGCTCCGAACTCGTGGTGCTCGCGCGCTACATGCAGATCCTGAGCAACGACCTGTGCGGCAAGCTCGCCGGCCGCGCGATCAACATCCATCACTCGTTCCTGCCGAGCTTCAAAGGCGCCAAGCCCTACTACCAGGCGCACGACCGCGGCGTGAAGCTGATCGGCGCGACCGCGCACTACGTGACGGCCGATCTCGACGAAGGCCCGATCATCGAGCAGGACGTGGCCCGCTCCGACCACACCGACACCGTCGAGGACCTGACCGCCCGCGGCCGCGACACCGAAAGCCAGGTGCTGGCCCGCGCCGTCAAGTGGCACAGCGAACACCGGGTGCTGATCAACGGGCACCGGACGGTCGTTTTCCGCTGACCCGGCTTCGCGCATCGTGCGCGTTGGCTTAGAGTCGATGCCATGAACGCACCCGTCCTTGCCGGGCAGCACGCGCTGCTGCAGAAATCCGAACGCCAGGCGCAGGTCGTGCGCGCATTGCAGCCGCTGCTGCCGGCGCACGCGCTGATCTGGCACGACGAAGACACCACGCCGTACGAATGCGACGGCCTCACGGCCTACCGGGCACGGCCGCTGGTGGTGGCGCTGCCGGAAACCGAGGCGCAGGTCGCCGCCGTGCTCAAGGCCTGCCACGGGCTCGGCGTTCCGGTGGTGGCGCGCGGGGCGGGCACCGGCCTGTCGGGCGGTGCGATGCCCGACACGATGGGCGTGACGCTCTCGCTGGCCAAGTTCAACAGGATCCTCAAGGTCGACCCGGTGAGCCGCACCGCCGTCGTGCAGTGCGGTGTGCGCAACCTCGCGATCAGCGAAGCCGCGGCGCCCTTCAGCCTCTACTACGCGCCCGACCCGTCGAGCCAGATCGCCTGCACCATCGGCGGCAACGTGGCCGAGAACTCGGGCGGCGTGCACTGCCTGAAGTACGGGCTGACGCTGCACAACGTGCTGCGCGTGCGCGGCTTCACCGCCGACGGCGAGCCGATCGAGTTCGGCGGCGAGGCACTCGATGCGCCGGGCCTCGACCTGCTCGCGCTGGTCGTCGGCAGCGAGGGCATGCTGGCGGTGACGACCGAAGTCACGGTCAAGCTCGTGCCCAAGCCGCAGCTCGCGCGCTGCATCATGGCCAGCTTCGACGACGTCCGGAAGGCCGGCGACGCGGTCGCGGCGGTGATCGCGGCCGGCATCATCCCGGCCGGCCTCGAGATGATGGACAAGCCCATGACCGCCGCGGTCGAGGACTTCGTCCATGCCGGCTACGACCTCGACGCCGCCGCCATCCTGCTGTGCGAATCCGACGGCACCACCGAAGAGGTCGAGGAAGAGATCGGCCGCATGACCGCGGTGCTGACCGGTTGCGGCGCGACCGCCATCTCCGTGAGCAACAGCGAGGACGAGCGGCTGCGCTTCTGGAGCGGCCGCAAGAACGCGTTCCCGGCCTCGGGCCGCATCAGCCCCGACTACATGTGCCTCGACTCGACCATCCCGCGCAAGCGGCTGGCCGACATCCTGCTGGCGATCCAGCAGATGGAGATCAAATACGACCTGCGCTGCTGCAACGTGTTCCACGCGGGCGACGGCAACCTGCATCCGCTGGTGCTGTTCGACGCCAACGACCCCGACGAACTGCATCGCTGCGAGCTCTTCGGCGCCGACATCCTCGAGACCAGCGTGGCGATGGGCGGCACGGTGTCGGGCGAGCACGGTGTGGGGGTCGAGAAGCTCAACAGCATGTGCGTGCAGTTCACCGCGGCCGAGAACGAGCAGATGTTCGCCATCAAGCGCGCCTTCGATCCGGCCGGACTGCTCAATCCGGGCAAGGTGATCCCGACGCTGCAGCGCTGCGCGGAGTACGGCAAGCAGGTGATGCGCGGCGGCAGGACGCTGCCCTTTGCCGACCTGCCGCGCTTCTAGGCTTTCCAGATGAAGGGCCTGCGCGGGCTGGCATGGCTGCTGGTCTTCCAATCGATCGGCGAGCTGATCTCGCGGGGCTTCTCGCTGCCCCTGCCCGGGCCCGTCGTGGGGCTCGTGCTGTTGCTGATCGGGCTGCGCTTCGAGCCTGTGCGCGAGCCGGTCGGCGAATGCGCCAGCTTCCTCCTGTCGCATCTGTCGCTGCTGTTCATCCCGGTCGGTGTCGGCGTGATGACGCATCTCGCGCTGCTCAGCGAATACGGTGGCCGCATGCTGGTCGTGATCGTGCTGTCGACCTGGATCGGGCTGGCCGTGACGGCGCTCGTGCTGTATGGGCTGCCGGGCCGCAAGAAGAACGACATGAAGGACTGACGCGATGCCGCACTTCGTCCAGCTCTGGGTCTACCTCACCGCCTCGCCGCTGTTCGGGCTCACGGCCACGCTGGTCGTGTACCTGCTGGCGCAGGCTGCCTACACGCGGCTGGGCAATGCGCCGTGGGCGAACCCGGTGCTGTGGTCGGTGGTGGTGATCGCCGGCGGGCTGTTGACCACGCACGTCGACTATCCGACGTACTTCGCGGGTGCGCAGTTCATCCACTTCCTGCTCGGGCCGGCGGTGGTCGCGCTGGCCTGGCCGCTGTGGCAGCGGCGCGCGGAACTGCGCGCGCGTTTCGGGCGAATTCTTCTCGCATCGCTGTTGGGCGGCGCGGCGGCCAGCGGTTCTGCACTGGCGCTCGCCTGGGCTTTCGGGCTGCCGCATGACGTGCTGCTGTCGCTGGCGCCCAAGTCGGTGACGGCGCCGGTCGCCATGGGCATTGCCGAGAAGATCGGCGGCATTCCGGCCTTGTCCGCGGTGTTCGCGGTGCTGACCGGCATGGTCGGCGCGCTGTCGGGCAAGTACCTGTTCGACGCCTTGCGCATCGGCACCACGCCGGCAGGCTGGGCCGCACGCGGCTTTGCGCTCGGCACCTCCGCCCATGGCATCGGCGCAGCGCGTGCGCTGCACGTCAACGCCGATGCGGGCGCCTATGCCGGGCTCGCGCTGGGCCTGCAGGTCGTGCTGGCCGCGCTGCTCATGCCCCTGGTGTTCCGCCTGTTCTGAGGCGGCGGCGCGAGCGGCCGGTTCGGCGGCGCGCTCACCCGGGCAAAACCGTCAGGAACGATCAGGAACGATTGGGGTTGTTCGGGCGACGGTCGAAGCGGTTCGGCACACCATCGCCATCGCGGTCCCAGCCGCCGCGGTTGTATTCCCAGCGGCCGTCGCGCTGATGCCAATCCGGCGCGCGGTAGGCGTAGCCCGGACGGGCCCGCAGATATTCACCGCGCACCCAGACATGACGGCCACCACGCCACTCGTAGTGGCCCGGTGCCCAGACATAGCCGCGGCGCGGCGGCGGCATGCGTTCCACGCGCGGCGGCGGAGGCGGCGTCTGGATGATGATGGCCGGCTGCGCCTGTGCAGTGGCGGGCGCCATGACGGCGGCGCCGATGGGCAGCATGGCCGCGAAAGCGGTGGCGAGCGTGACAGCAAGGGTCTTCTTCATGGGGTGCTCCTCATGAGTGGTTGGAGCCTTCATGCTGAGCCGGCTCTGTGAAGCGCGTGTAAGGCGCGCGCGAAATCTTGTGTAGAGCTGTTTCTCGGAAAATCGGCCCTTTGCGCACGCATCGGCAGTGCACCGCAAGCGGCTACCAGGTGTCGACGTAGGACGTCACCGCGCCGGGCTCGGCCGACGCCGATGCCAGCCCGCGCACCAGCCAGTCACGCGTCTGCGCAGGGTCGATGACGGCATCGATCTCCAGCGTCTGCGCGATGTGCACCGCTTCGCCGTTCGCGTATTGCTGCGCGACCAGCCGCTGGAACAGCGCATCGCGCTCGGCGCCTTCAGTCACGGCTTCGAGCTCTTTGCGGTAGCCCAGCCGCACCGCGCCTTCCAGGCCCATGGCGCCGAATTCCCCGGTGGGCCAGGCCACGGTGAACACGGGCGCGTCGAAGCCACCGGCCGCCATCGCCTGAGCGCCCAGGCCGTAGCCCTTGCGCAACACGACGGTGAAGTACGGCACGCGCAGGTGCGACGCGACCATGAACATCCGGCAGACATGGCGCACCTGCGCCTGCGCCTCGACCTCCGGCCCGACCATGAAACCCGGCGTGTCGCACAGCGCGACCAGCGGCAGCCCGTGCACGTTGCACAGCTGCATGAAGCGCGCCGCCTTGTCGGCCGCCTCGACATCGATCGCGCCGCCCAGATGCTGCGGGTTGTTCGCCATCAGCCCGACCGGACGGCCTTCGATCCGCGCCAGCGCAGTGACCATGCCGGCGCCGAAGCCGGCGCGCAGTTCGAGCAGCGAGCCGGTGTCGGCGATGCCGCGCATGGCGGCGCGCACGTCGTACACGCGCAGCCGGTTCTCGGGCACCGCATGGCGCAGTTCGCGCGGATCGGCGCACTGCCAGCCGGTGGTCGCGCCCTGGAAATACGACAGGTACTGCCGCGCCGCAGCCACCGCCGCAGCCTCGTCGTCCACCAGGATGTCGATCACGCCATTGCGCGACTGCACACCGCTCGGCCCGATCTGCTCCGGCGCGAACGTGCCCAGGCCGCCGCCCTCGATCATGGCCGGCCCGCTCATGCCGATGTTGCTGCCGCGGGTCGCGATGATCACGTCGCTGCAGCCCAGCAGCGCCGCGTTGCCCGCGAAGCAGCGACCGTGCACGATGCCGACCACCGGCACCTTGCCCGACAGCGCCGCGAACTGGCTGAAGGTGTGGTTGTTCAGGCCGGCCACGATGGGCATGTCGGTGTCGCCCGGCCGGCCGCCGCCGCCTTCGGCGAACAGCACGACCGGAAGCCGCAACTGGTGCGCGACGCGCAGCATGCGGTCGGTCTTCTGATGGTTGCGCCAGCCCTGCGTGCCGGCGAGCACGGTGTAGTCGTAGGCCATCACCACGCAGCGCGATTTCTCGGGGCCGAACTGCCCGGCATTGACGCTGCCGATGCCGGTGACCATGCCGTCGGCCGGCGTGTTCGCGATCAGGTCGTCGATGGCACGCCGGCGCGTCTGCGCGGCGATCGCCAGGGCGCCGTATTCGATGAAGCTGCCGGGATCGGCGTCGAGCGCGCAGAGATCCGCGATGTTGGCGCGCGCGGTGCGGCCGCCCTGCGCGTGGCGCTTGGCCACGGCGGCGCCGCGGTTGACGTCGAGCGTCGGCGCATGGCGGTCGATCACCTTTTGCAGATCCGGGCGGATCGCATCGAGGTCGATGGCGGCCTGCGCCTGTGCGGTGATCGCCTCGGCCTCGACGGCTTCGAGCTGCACCAGCGGCTGGCCGTCGACCAGATAGTCGCCCGGCGCGGCCAGCAACGCGAGCACGCGGCCGGCGACGGGTGCGTGCAGCAGATGTTCCATCTTCATCGCCTCCAGCACGCCGACCTGCGCGCCCGCCGGCAGCACATCGCCGACCGCGACGTCGAACTGCACCAGGCGTGCCGGCATCGGCGCGCGGACCCAGAGCCCGGCGTCGCCATCCGTCTCGGCAAGACCGGACGACGCAGACGCAGACGCCGCGGTCAGCGCCTGCGCAGGCGGCGCGTCGGCCTTCGCCGCGTCGATCTGCCGCGCGGCATCGAGCAGCTCGGCCAGGTGCGCCTCGACGAAGCGCGTGTGCACCGACTGCCGCACGAACTCCGGCCGCGCAGCGATCGCGCGCAGCAGCGACAGGTTGGTCGCCACGCCGTCGATGCGGCATTCCTCCAGCGCGCGCACCGAACGCCGCAGCGCGTCCGCGAAATGCGGCGATGCCGCATGCACGACGAGCTTGGCCAGCAAGGTGTCGTAGTGCGGCGAGGGTGCAAGGCCGGCATAGCCGTGCGTGTCCACGCGGACGCCCGGACCGGCCGGCATCTCGAAGCGCTGCAGCGTGCCGCTCGCCGGACGCGCCTGGCCGTCGGCATCGAGCGTCTCGGCGTTGATGCGCCACTGCACCGCAAAGCCGCGCTGCACTGCAGTGCGTCCCGGCGCGATGCCGATCGCCTCCAGCGGCTGTCCTGTCGCCACGGCCAGTTGCAGCTGAACCAGGTCGAGCCCGGTCACCGCCTCGGTCACGGTGTGTTCGACCTGCAGCCGCGGATTGGCCTCGATGAAGACGAAGGGCAGATCGGTCGAGCTCTCATCGACCAGGAATTCGAAGGTGCCGAGGCTGCGATAGCCGACGGCGCGCGCCATGCGCAGCGCCGCCGCAGTGACCTGGTCGCGCAGCGCCGCCGACAGCGACGGACTCGGCGCGATCTCGACCAGCTTCTGGAAGCGCCGCTGCAGCGTGCATTCGCGCTCGCCCAGGCTGGCCACCACCGCGCCGTCGCCGAGCACCTGCACCTCGATGTGGCGCGCGTTGCGCATCAGGCGCTCGACATAGACGCCTTCGACGCCGAACGCGGCCTTGGCTTCGGACATGCAGCGCGCGTAGGCCTCGGGCAGGTCGCCGGCCGCGAGCACGGCTCGCATGCCGCGCCCACCGCCACCACCGATGGCCTTGACCATGACGCCCGCACCGGCAGCCTGCTGCGCATCGAAGAAGGCCTGCGCCTCGGCCAGCGTGACGGCGCCCGCGCTGCCGGGCATCACCGGCACGTCGCACTGCGCGGCCAGCGCGCGGGCGCGGGCCTTGTCGCCGAACAGCGCGAGTTGCTCCGGGCTCGGCCCGATGAAGACCAGGCCCGCATCGGCACAGGCCTGCGCGAAGTCCGCGCGCTCGCTGAGGAAGCCGTAGCCCGGATGCACAGCATCGCAACCCTGTGCACGCGCAACGCCGATCAGCGCCGCGATGTCGAGATACGCCGCGGGGCCGCTGGCCGCCAGCGCCACCGCCACGTCGGCCAGCCGCACATGCAGCGCCTGCGCGTCGTCGCGCGCATGCACGGCGACGCTGGCCACGCCGAGGTCCTGCAGTGCACGCACCAGCCGCACGGCGATCTCGCCGCGGTTCGCAATCAATACCTTCTTGAACACGTTCGACCTTTCAGGTGGGATCCTTGAGCAGCCGGCGCAACACCTTGCCGGCGCCCGTCGTGGGCAGCGCGTCGATGAAGCTCACTTGGCGCGGCGCCTTGTAGTTCGCCATGTGCTCGCGCGACCAGGCGACGAGCTCATCGGCCGCGAGCGCAGCGCCGGCCTTCTTCACGATGAAGGCATGCACGACCTCGCCCTTGGCCGCATCGGGCTGCGCGATGACCGCCGCCTGCGCCACCGCCGGATGGCGCAGCAGGATGGTCTCGACCTCTTCCGGGAACACGCTGTAGCCCGAGACCTTGATCATTTCCTTGAAGCGGCCGAGAAAGCTGAGATAGCCATCGGCATCGAGCCGCCCGATGTCGCCGGTGTGCACCCAGCCGTCGCGCAGCGTGGCGGCCGTGGCCTCGGGCTTGTTCCAGTAGCCCTTGAAGTTGCCGGGGCTGCGCAGCACGATCTCGCCGCTGTCGCCGGTCGCGCAATCGGCGCCGCTCTCGGGGTCGACGATGCGGATCGTCACGCCCGGCACCGCCACGCCCTGCGTGCCCCAGCGCGGCGCATCGTGCGGCGTGTAGGTGTCGCAGGTGTGGGTCTCGCTCAGGCCATAGGCGGCTTCGAAGGAACTGCAGGCCGGCGCGTGGCCGCGCCACTGCGTTGCCAGCGCTTCGGTGAAGGTGATGCCGAAGCTGGTCACCGGATTCATGCGCAGGCTCGACAGGTCGAAGCGACCGATGTCGGGCAACTGCATCACGGCCACGTTCATCGGCGCGATGCTGTACCACCAGCTGACCCGATGGGCTTCGATCGCCTGCGGCACGGCCTGCGGGTCGAATCGGTACAGCAGCACCGACGCGGCGCCGGTCAACACCGGCACGTCGATGCCCATCAGCATGCCGGCGATGTGATACAGCGGCGCGATCGACAGCAGCACGTCCTCGCTGCCGACGCCATTGCAGTCGGCTGCAGCGCGGGTCTTGAAGAGCGCATTGCCATAGCTGAGCATCGCGCCCTTGGGCAGGCCGGTGGTGCCCGAGGTGTAGGTCATGAGCGCGACGTCGTCGAGCGCAATGTCGACCGGCTCCGGTGTGGCGTCGCTGCGCATCACCTGCAGGAAGTCCTCGCAACCGCCGGCGATCTCGCGCGGCTGGTCGCGCAGCGCCAGCAGGTCGGCCGGCAACGACGGCACCGCCGCATCCGTTGCAGGCAGCAGGTCGCCGTAGTGCACGACGAACACGTGCGACAGCGTGCTGTCGGGCTGCACCTGTCGCACCACCGGCATCAGCGTGGCAGCCGCCACGATGACGCGTGCCCGCAGGTCGTCGAGCTGGTAGGCGAGTTCGTGCGCCTTGTTCAGCGGGCCGCTCGGGCAGACGATGGCTCCGATCTTCTGGATGCCGAAGTGCGCCACCAGGTACTGCGGGCAGTTGTTGAGGAACAGCACCACGGGTTCGCCCTTGCGCACACCGATGGCCTGCAGCCGCGCGGCGAAGGCGTCGCTCGCGCGGTCGAGTTCGGCCCAGCTCATGGGCTCGCCGTACCAGAGGCAGGCGGCGCGTTCTCCGCGTTCGCGCGCATGCGCGCGCAGGTATTCGTGCAACGGCCGCTGCGGACGTTCGCGCAGCGCGGCAGAATGAGGGGATGGCCTGGTGCTTGTCTCCATGGCGTCACTCTTTGAGGGTTATCGATAGCCATTGCAGCACCTTGCGTGCTTGCCAATGGCGACATCGTGCAACAACAATCCTACCCATGGGTAGAACATCGGAGACACCGGGCAAACCTCACTTGCCCGCCGGCACGGGCCGACAACGCGCCGCAACGGAATCGACGGACGTGCAGCGCGAGCGCATCCTTCAGGCGGCCGCGACGCTGTTCGCCAGCCAGGGCTATGCCAACACGACGATGGCGCAGGTCGTTCGGGCACTCGGCGTGACCAAGCCTTTCGTCTATTACTACTTCCGCGACAAGCAGGAGATCTTCGAGACGCTGTCGTGGCGCCCCACGGTCGATTGCTTCACCTCGATGGATTTCGCGCCGGACGACAAGCGCCCGGCACGCGTCAAGGTCACCGAAGGCATCGAGCGGCTCATCCGCGCGACCATCGCGCACCACCCCTGCGCCGTCTTCCCTTACCGCGAACCCCAGGTGTACCGGCCCGAATACCTCGCAGCACAGAAGAAGCTCGCGCACCACTTCTATGACCGGCTCTGTCGGCTGCTCGAGGAAGGCCGGCGCGACGGCGACTTCGACTTCGGCGAGACCCGCATCACCGCGCTGGCGGCCTGCAGCCTGCCCGGTTTTCTGTATACGTGGTATCGGCCGGACGGCCGCTTGCCGCCGGACGCGATCGTGGCCGAGCTCTCGCGGCTGGCCTGGCGCGTGCTCGGCCTGCGCGAACGCCGGTAACGAAAGCAGGCCGGCGCCGCGCCACGGCGTGCGCTGTTACGCCTGGTCGCGAAACTGCCGTCGTCCTGCGCTTAAGCTCGTCCGACACACGGAGAGACTCGCACGATGACCACATCCCTCCAATTGATCGGTGCGCCGACCGACGTCGGCGCCAGCGTCCGCGGTGCCGGCATGGGGCCGGACGCACTGCGCGTGGCCGACATCGCCGGCGTGCTGTCGCGGCTCGGCCTGCAGGTGACCGACATCGGCAATCTCGCCGGACCGGCGACGCCGTGGCATGCGCCGGCCAACGGCCTGCGTCATCTCGACGAGGTCGTGGCCTGGAACCGCACGGTGTACGACGCGGTCGATGCCGCGCTGGGTGCGCGCCAGGTGCCACTGATGATGGGCGGCGACCATTGCCTCGCGATCGGCTCGATCAGCGCCGTCGCCTGGCACGTGCGGCAGCGCGGACAGAAACTGCGTGTGCTGTGGCTCGACGCGCACACCGACGTCAACACCGACAGCACCAGCCCGAGCGGCAACATCCACGGCATGCCGGTGGCCTGCCTGCTGGGCCATGGCCCGGCCGCGCTGACCGGCTGGAGCGGCGAACGCGCCGCCTTGACACACGACGCCATCCGCTTCATCGGCATCCGCAGCGTCGACGCGGACGAGAAGCAGGCGATTCGCGAGCGCGGCCTGAGCGTGTTCGACATGCGCCACATCGACGAGTACGGCATGCGCACGACGCTCACCGAAGCGTTGCAGGACATCGACGACGACACGCACCTGCACGTCAGCTTCGATCTCGACTGCCTCGATCCGGACTACGCGCCCGGCGTCGGCACCGGCGTGCGCGGCGGGCCGACCTACCGCGAGATGCAGTTGTGCATGGAAATGATCGCCGACACCGGCCGCCTCGGTTCGCTCGACGTGGTCGAGCTGAACCCCGCGCTGGACGTGCGCAACCGAACCGCGGAGATCGCGGTGGAACTCATCGAGAGCCTGTTCGGCAAGTCGACGCTGGTGCGTTGAACGACGCGGAGGGGATGAATGGGCGTACTTCCTACGTGGATACGTGCGCTGCCGGAAGCACGCCGCGCGGCGCCGCAGCGTAAATTGGCCCTTTCAATCGAACAAAAACCATGGCCACCACAGCGAAGCCGCCGTCCGGCGCGTCCGATGAGCATGAAGCAGATCAGCCGTTGCGCATCCTCGTCGTGGAAGACGATCCGGCGGCACTCGCTGCAACCGTGGACATGCTCGAGGCCCTCGGCCATTGGACGGCGGGCGTCAAGAGCGCCGAAGTGGCACGCGACCGCTTCATCGATGGCGCCTTCGATGTACTGATGACCGACGTCGGACTGCCCGCCCTGTCGGGGCTGGACCTGGTCGAGATCCTGCAAGCCGACGAGAAGCTGCAGGTGATCTTCGCCACCGGCCGGCCGCGTCCCGAAAGCCCACCCGTCGGTTCGGTCTGGTTGCAGAAGCCCTTCGGTGTCGACGAACTCATGGCCGTCCTGCGCGGGATCAAGCGGGCCAGTTGAAGCCGCCGAACCCCGTACGCTGAACGCCGAAGGCGGCGAAACGACCGATCAGCCCCGGTCGGCCGCAGGCGAAACCGATTCCTGGGGAAGCAGCCCGAGCGGCTGCATCTCTGCTTTGCCCGGCAATGAGACGGGAGACGTCGCAGGCGGCGGCGGTGCCGGCTCGTCCGCTTTTTCGTCGGGCGCATTCGGCACCACCAGATATCGGTTGAGCAAGGTGAAGAAACGCTCGTAGAAGCGCTCGTCGGTCAGCGTCTCGCTGGCCACCTTGACCATCGCATCGTCACTCGACGAGAACGGCAGCGACAGAGAGCCGATCACCCCGACGCCGACGCTCGCGGAGTTGTTGACCTTCTTGATGCCGTAGCGGTCCTGCAGCGCGGTGACGAATGCGATCGTGCTGCGCTGCTCGCCCTTGCGCGCGTGCGTATCGGCTGCGCAGACCACGCGGAACTCGACTTCCACATGGACTTCGGCTGCGGGCTGGAAACTCTTGCGGCCGGTGACGAGATCCGCGTTGGCCGCGGTGATCAGGTAGCCCTGGCTCAGCAGCGCACGCCGGGCCGCCTCGCAGGTCTGCGCCTCCGTCGCCCCATAGCTGCGCGAATGGGTGGTCGTGGAATCGAATTCCTCCGGCTCGTACGAAACGCGCTTGGGTGCGGTCGCTCCGCAGGCGGCAAGCACCAGCGGAAGCAGCACGGCGGCGGCGCGGGAAGCGCGCGAAGCAGGAAAGGCGCGAATGGGCGAAGGCATGGCGTGCATCGGAAACCGGAATGAGCGAGATGCTACCGGCACCGCGCCGGGCTCTCGCAGCTTCGAGCCGTATGCCGTCGCCATGTTCCCGCCTTCACACGTCTTTTCACGGCGAGCACGCCGTGAAGGCCGGAATCAGGGATACAGGCCGCGCTCCTGGCGTGCGGTGAGGATGCGCTCGCAGGCCACGGCGTAGGTCGCGGTGCGCAGCGTGATCTTGTGCTTGTCGGCCGTGTCCCAGATCTGATTGAGCGCGTTCATCATGATGCGGTCGAGCCGCACGTTGATCTCGTCCTCGTCCCAGAAGAAGGACGAGAAGTCCTGCACCCATTCGAAATAGCTGACCGTCACGCCGCCGGCATTGCAGATCACGTCGGGCACGACCAGCACGCCGCGCTCGGCCAGGATGTCGTCGGCGCTCGGCACGGTCGGTCCGTTGGCGCCTTCGAGCACCAGCTTCGCCGTGGTCTTCTGCGCGCGTTCGGCAGTGATCTGGCCTTCGAGTGCCGCGGGAATCAGGATGTCGCAGGCCACGTCCCAGAACGATTCGTTCTCGACAACGTCGCCGCCCTTGAAGGCGACCACGCCGTCGGTACGCGACACCGGGATCAGCGCGGCCAGGTCGAGGCCCTGGTCGTTCACGATGGTGCCGGTGTGGTCCTGCACGGCGACGACCTTGGCACCGGCTTCGACGAACAGTTCGGCCGCGACCGAGCCCACGTTGCCGAAGCCCTGCACCGCGACGCGCGCACCGCGCAGGTCGAGGCCGAGGCGTCGTGCCGCCTCGCGGCCGGTCACGAACACGCCGCGGCCGGTGGCCTTCACGCGACCCAGCGAGCCGCCCAGGTGCAGCGGCTTGCCGGTGACGACGCCGGTGGCGGTGCCGCCGACGTTCATCGAGTAGGTGTCCATCATCCAGGCCATGATCTGGCCGTTGGTGTTGACGTCGGGCGCCGGAATGTCCTGCTGCGGGCCGATGATGATGCCGATCTCGCTGGTGTAGCGGCGCGTGACCTTCTCCAGCTCCTTCAGCGACAGCTTCTTCGGGTCGACGCGGATGCCGCCCTTGGCACCGCCATACGGCAGGTTGACTGCCGCCGTCTTGACCGTCATCCAGGCCGACAGCGCCATCACTTCTTCCAGCGTGACGTCGGGGTGGAAACGCACGCCGCCCTTGCCCGGCCCGCGCGACATGTTGTGCTGCACTCGGTAGCCCTCGAAGTGGGCGATGGTGCCGTTGTCCATCTCGATCGGCACGTCGACGATCAGCGCGCGCTTGGGGCGCTTGAGCGTCTCGGCCCACTTGGCGAGGCCGCCGAGATAGG
This sequence comes from Variovorax sp. GW821-FHT10B04, assembly GCF_059415645.1. Taxonomy (NCBI): domain Bacteria; kingdom Pseudomonadati; phylum Pseudomonadota; class Betaproteobacteria; order Burkholderiales; family Comamonadaceae; genus Variovorax; species Variovorax sp. GW821-FHT10B04. The sequence goes on along the minus strand of NZ_JBWKNQ010000011.1, from coordinate 114,554 downwards.
GAACGACGCGATCGACCTGCTGCAGGTAGGTGCCCCACGGGCTGTTCGGCGTGGGGTGGACGAAGGACAGTTTTTCGCTCATGAGAGATACCTCGGTGGATGAACTGGCCGGACGATAGCCGCGCGGCGTGACACGCGCCACTGCCTATGCACGCGGCGATCGTGGTTATGCGCTTGCGGCAAAGCATGCCCTCTGAAGGGGCGCCGATGCCTTGAATTAATTTCCATCATGATGGACAATAAATCCATCATGACGGAAATCAAGCCAGCCGCGGAAGCGGACATCAACCAACGCATCGCTCGCCGCGTGGCGGCGCTGCGCGCGTCCAGCGGCCTGTCGCTGGATGCGCTGGCCGCGCGCAGCGGAGTCGGCCGCTCGACGATCTCGCTCATCGAACGCGGCGAAACCAGCGCGACGGCCGTCGTGCTCGAAAAGGTCGCCGCCGGGCTCGGCGTCGCATTGGCCGCGCTGTTCGAAAGCGAGCGCGAGACGCCCAGTCCGCTGATGCGCCGCGCCGAACAGCCGGAATGGCAGGACCCGGCGTCCGGCTATGTGCGACGCAACGTTTCGCCGCCCGATCACGGCTCGCCGCTGCGCATCGTCGAAGTCGACTTTCCGGCGGGTGCGCGCGTGGTGATGGAGGGAGCGAGTCCGGATGCCGTGCTGCACCAGCAGGTGTGGCTGCTCGAAGGTGTGATGGAACTGGCGCATGGCGGCAACCGCTGGCGGCTGGAGGCCGGCGACTGCCTGGCGATGAACCTCGAGGGTCCGCTCGAATACCGCAACCCGACCCGCCAGCCCGCACGCTATGCGGTCGTATTGGCAACGAGCCGCTTCGCCACCGCTGCGAGGAGGCCGGCATGACGGCCGCACCGATCGAGATCCGGCGCCTGCTCACCGTGGACGAGACGCAGGTCCGCGAACTGGCCGACGTGCTGTGCGACTGCGTGGCCGGTGGCGCCTCGGTCAGCTTCATGCTGCCGCTGTCGCAGGCCCGCGCCGAGGCGTTCTGGCGCGATGTGGCCGGCGGCGTGGCACGTGGCGAGCGCGCGCTGCTGGTTGCACAGGACGCGAACGGCACGATCGTCGGCACCGTGCAACTCGTGCTGGCCCAACCCGAGAACCAGCCGCACCGCGCCGACGTCGCCAAGATGCTCGTGCACCGTCGCGCGCGACGCCAGGGCATTGCGGCGCGCCTGATGCGCGCCGTCGAGTCCGAAGCCGCGGCCGAAGGCAAGTCGCTGCTGGTCCTCGACACCGCCACCGGCGGCGACGCCGAGCGGCTCTATGGCGGCCTGGGCTGGCAACGCTGCGGCGTGGTGCCGGGCTACGCGCTGTGGCCGGACGGCGGCCTGTGCGGCACGACGATCTTCTTCAAGCCGGTCGACGCCATCAAGGCACCTTGAAACTGATCACGGGCGCTTCATCACCGCCGCCCGACTTGAGCTCCCCGCGTGCCGGGAGCTTCGGCTCGGCATCACCGGTCTGAACGGGAATCGACGTGACGCCGCCCGCACCGAATTGCGCGGTGAAGACATTGAGATAGGCGAGGCCATCGGCGGACGGCGTGACCGTCAGCGCCAGCTCGCTTGCGCCCAGGGACAACGCCGTCTCCGACTCGGATGCCGACATCTGCAGGCCGGCATCCGCCGACAGACGCAGCGTGGCGGCGGGATCGGTCACGGCATCGAAGTACAGCGTCACTGCGAAAGGCCGGCCGGCGACGGCCAGGCCGTCGGCACGGTAGCGCACCCGGACGCCCGATCCGTTCGCCTTTTGCAGCGTGTCGCGGATGCCTGGGGACGGCACCCGCGCGTGCGCCGCCGCCGCGGCCGGTGCCGTCGATGCATCGCCATGCCGCGCGAGCATCGGGACCAGGCAGAAGGCGAGCGCCACGATGCATACCAGCAGGCTGCGGACATGCGGGGAACGAAGTGCTTGCATGGGACGCCCTTCAGTTGACGCTGACCACGAAGCAGGTGTTCGCAGCGCTGTTGTTGTAGTCGGTGACAGCCAGCACGTGCGTGCCGGTTTCGAGATCGGTGGACAGCGCCTCGGCCGACGGCGCCGTGGCGTCGGCACTCGCCATCAGCCCGGACAGGCGATAGAGCGCGAAGTCGGGGTCGGTCGCTGCGCCTCCGCCGGACACCGCAATGCGGTAGGTTCCGGCGGCCGGCACATCGAAACGCACGAAGGCATAGTTGCCCAGCTTGTTGCCGCCCGCCGTGGCGCCGAGGCGGTTCGACACGCAGGCGTTGACGCTCCCGCCCACCGTCAGCACCTGGTACATCGGCAATGCGACGCTGGACCCGCCCGAAGTGGTCTCGCCGGTGCCCCAGCCGTCGGCTTCGGCGTCGATGTTCTGCGCGGCGAGCAGCGGCGCAAAGCGCGCGCCGGCCGCCGGGGCCTGCTGCTTCAGCGCCGCATTGAACGCATGGATCGACGTCAGCGGGCCACCGGCCATGAACCTGGCGCCGGTCATCGTGTCGAAGATCACGCCGAAACCCTGATCGGCGTTGAGTCGCCAGAGCACCTGATCGATCGATTGCTCGTTGAACCAGCCCTTGACCGCCTTCGTGCCCGTCGGTCCCGCAGCGAGGTCGATCGACAGTCCACTGGCCTGGCCCTTGCCGAGCGAGTCGGTGTAGGTGCTTCGTGCCAGCGCAATGCCCGACCATGCGTTGCCCCAGCCCTCGGAGAACGCGACGCGTGGATCCAGCAGATCGCCTGCACCGTGGCCACCGCCGACGCTGTCGTCCCGGCTGATCGCATCCTGGAAGTAATGCCCCCATTCATGGGCGATGACGGACGAGTCGAACTCGTCGGTGTCGACGTCTTCCTTGCCGAGCACGAAGATCCTGGCGAACAGGCCGGCCGGCCTGTAGACGGTCGTACCGATCTGGCCGAGCGCGATGTCGCCGCTGGTCGGCACGTTGTTCGGGCTCCAGTACAGGCCCAGCTTCGGGAAGGCCATGTTCGGCGCAACCGACAGCACCTTCTGCTGCGCGATGTAGACCGTGTCGAGGATGGCCCAGGGTGCCGCGAGCCGCGCGCCGGCATAGCCGTGGCCGTCCCAGCCCGAGCTGGCATGCAGGTCCTTGCGCACACCTTGCGGCGTGGCGACCTGCGTCTCGCTCTCCAGGCTGTAGATGCTGTTGAGCTGCGTGTTGTCGGCAACCCGCGTGTCCCACGACGGACCGTCGCCGAGCTGCTGCATCCTGGCGACGACTCGCACGACGAACGAACGGCCGACTGGCACGGTGGCCGTGTAATGGCCGGCGGCATCCGTGGCGGTGGCCGCGATCACCGCCTGCGCGTCATCGACGAGCTCGACGATGGCGCCGCGCACCGGCTTGCTGACGACGGCGTCATAGGCCAGCGGCCCGCTGTCGTTGGGTATGGCGTCGAAGCTGACGTCACCCGCGACGGTGCTCAGCGGCACGTCGATCTCGGCGCTCGCGTCGGTTTTCTGCACAAGACCGGCATCCGTGCCGCTGCTACCACCACCGCCGCCGCATCCGGCAAGCGTGATGGCCAGCGTCAAGACGCAGTGCCCCAACAGGGTTTTCAGTGTGTTCATGGCTCAGGTCGATAAGACGAGATGCAATGGCGCATCTCTTTCGGAGCCAAAAAACTATCCCCTCGGAACACGCCCTCCTGCGTCTTCCATCCAATTCATGGGAGCGGTCGAGGAACCGGCTGTTTTTCCCATCGAATCAGCGTCATCGGCCCATGGGCAAATGCACGTCGCCGATGCTTTGTGGCCGATCGGTCAGGCCTTCGGTCGACCGCCGAAGATGGCGGTCCCGATGCGCACCATCGTGCTGCCGGCCGCAACGGCGGCCTCGAGATCGGCGCTCATCCCGAGCGACAGCGTGTCGAGCGCCATGCCGTCGGCTCGGAGCTGCGCGAAGACCTGCGCAGCCCGCAGGAAGAGTGCGCGTTGGGCCTCGAAGTCCGGCGCCGGCTCGGGGATCGCCATCAGGCCGCGCAGGCGCAGGCGCGGCAACGCCGCCACCGCGCGCGCCAGCGGGAGCGCATCTTCCGCGGCGACGCCCGACTTGTTGGCCCCGCCGTCCACATTGACCTGCAGGCAGACCTGCAACGGCGGCAGATGCGCCGGGCGCTGCTCGGCCAGGCGTTCGGCGATCTTGAGCCGGTCGACGCTGTGCACCCAGTCGAAGTGCTCGGCCACGACACGTGTCTTGTTGCTTTGCAGCGGCCCGATGCAATGCCATTCGATGTCGCCGCGCAGATCGGCCAGCGCTTCGATCTTGGCGACACCTTCCTGCACGTAGTTCTCGCCGAATGCGGTCTGACCCGCGGCAAAGGCTTCGCGCACCGCATCGGGGCCGAAGGTCTTCGACACCGCGAGCAGACGCACGCTGTCCGGCGTTCGTGTGGCCGCCGTACAGGCGGTGTCGATGCGTTCGCGAACATGTGCGAGCTGGCTGGCTATCGTCGTCATAATCATCCGGAAAATCGTATCAAACGGGCCCAGGGAAACATCGTGGACATCACCCAGCTGCTCGCATTCAGCGTCAAGAACCAGGCGTCGGACCTGCACCTGTCGTCGGGCCTGCCACCGATGATCCGCGTGCACGGCGACGTGCGCCGCATCAACGTCGAGCCGCTGGACCACAAGGCCGTGCACGCGATGGTGTACGACATCATGAGCGACCTGCACCGCAAGCACTACGAGGCGTTCCTGGAAGTCGACTTCTCGTTCGAGATCGACGGGCTGGCGCGCTTCCGGGTGAACGTCTTCAATCAGTCGCGCGGAGCGGCAGCGGTGTTCCGGACCATCCCGTCGAAGGTCCTCACGCTGGAGCAGATCAACGCGCCACGCATCTTCGGCGAACTGGCCCTCAAGCCGCGCGGGCTGGTGCTGGTCACCGGGCCGACCGGCTCGGGCAAGTCGACCACGCTGGCCGCGATGATCAACTACCTGAACGAGACCGAGTATGGGCACATCCTCACCGTCGAGGACCCGATCGAATTCGTGCATGAGTCGAAGAAATGCCTGATCAACCAGCGCGAGGTCGGCCCGATGACGCTGAGTTTCGCCGCGGCACTGCGCTCGGCGCTGCGCGAGGACCCGGACGCGATCCTGGTCGGCGAGATGCGCGACCTCGAGACCATCCGCCTCGCGATGACCGCGGCAGAAACCGGCCATCTCGTGTTCGCCACGCTGCATACGTCGAGCGCGGCCAAGACCATCGACCGGATCATCGACGTGTTCCCCGGGGACGAGAAGGAAATGATTCGCGCGATGCTGTCGGAGTCGCTGCAGGCCGTGATCTCGCAGACGCTGTGCAAGGCCAAGAACGGGCAGGCTCGCGTGGCGGCGCACGAGATCATGCTGGGCACGCCGGCCATCCGCAACCTGATCCGCGAAGGCAAGGTCGCGCAGATGTATTCGGCCATTCAGACGGGCAGCGGCCAGGGCATGCAGACGCTGGACCAGAACCTGGCGGACCTCGTGCGACGCGGCCTGATCTCGTCGGCGGAAGCCCGCAGCAAGGCCAAGATGCCCGAGAACTTCACGAGCTGAACACAGCACAGGCGCACGACCATGGAACGCGATCAAGCCAGCCAGTTCATCAACGACCTGCTCAAGCTCATGGTGAGCCGCAACGGCAGCGACCTGTTCATCACCGCCGACTTTCCGCCCGCCATCAAGGTCGATGGCAAGCTCACCAGGATGTCGGCACAGCCGTTGAGCGCGCAGCACACGCTGGCGCTCACGCGGTCGGTCATGAACGACCGCCAGGTGGCGGAGTTCGAGCGCACCAAGGAATGCAACTTCGCGATCTCGCCCACCGGTATCGGGCGCTTTCGCGTCAACGCCTTCGTTCAGCAAGGCAAGGTCGGCATGGTGATGCGGACCATTCCGTCGAAGCTGCCGACCATCGACGGCCTCGGCATGCCGCAGGTGCTGAAAGACATCACGTTGAGCAAGCGCGGCCTGGTGATCCTGGTCGGCGCGACCGGTTCGGGCAAGTCGACCACGCTGGCCGCGATGGTCGACTGGCGCAACGACAACTCCTACGGCCACATCGTGACGGTGGAAGACCCGGTGGAGTTCGTGCACCCGCACAAGAACTGCGTGGTGACGCAACGCGAGGTCGGCATCGACACCGACAGCTGGGAGGCGGCGCTCAAGAACACGCTGCGCCAGGCGCCCGACGTGATCCTGATGGGCGAGATCCGCGATCGGGAGACCATGGAACATGCGGTCGCCTTCGCCGAGACCGGCCATCTCTGCATGGCGACGCTGCATGCCAACAGCGCCAATCAGGCACTCGACCGCGTCGTCAACTTCTTCCCGGAAGAACGCCGTGCGCAGTTGCTGATGGACCTGTCGCTCAACCTGCGCGCGCTGGTGTCGCAACGGCTGATCCCGACCGAGGACGGACTGAACCGCATTGCCGCGGTCGAGGTGCTGCTGAACACGCCGCTCGTCACGGACCTGATCTTCAAGGGCCAGGTCGGCGAGATCAAGGACGTGATGAAGAAGAGCCGCAACCTCGGCATGCAGACCTTCGACCAGGCGCTCTTCGATCTGTTCGAGAGCCATGCGATCTCGTACGAAGACGCGCTGCGCAACGCGGATTCGGCCAACGACCTGCGCCTTCAGATCAAGCTCAACAGCCGCCGCGCGCGCACGCCCGACCTGTCGGCCGGCACGGAGCATTTCGCGATTGTCTGAACAGGTGCCCGACCGTGGCGCGGCCTGCCGGGTCGAATGGGCGGGCGAGCGTCTCGACCTGCTGCCAGAACGCGCACTGTGGTGGCCCGCCGAACGCATGCTGTTCATCGCCGATCTGCACCTGGGCAAGGCGGCGACCTACCGTGCGCTGGGCCAACCGGTGCCCGGCGGCACCACGCAGGAGAATCTCGCGCGGCTCGATTCGCTCCTGACGCGCCATGACCCGCGGCAATTGGTGTTCCTGGGCGATTTCCTGCACGCGGCGCAGGCACGCACGCCCAGGTTGCTGGCGCTGCTCGACGCTTGGCGCGCGCGTCACGCGGACATCACGATGACGCTGGTGCGCGGCAACCACGACAGCCGTGCCGGCGATCCACCCGCCGGGCTGCGCATCGAGGTGGTGGACGAGCCGTGGCTGGTCGGGCCTTTCGCCTGCTGCCACCATCCGCAGCAGCATCCGACGCACTTCGTGCTGGCCGGCCATCTGCATCCGTCGTTCACGCTGCACGGTCGCGGTCGCGACCGCCTGCGGATGCCCTGCTTCGTGCAGGAGCCGCACCAGGCGATCCTGCCGGCCTTCGGCGAATTCACCGGCGGCTGGCAGATGGAAGCCGCCCCGGGGCGGCGCTTCTATGGCGTCGGCGGCGATGCCGTATGGGCCCTGCCCGGCACCGGCGTTGTCTGACGCAGGGCCTTCGGCGCACAGTTAGGATAGAAGACCCTACCGCCCACTGCCCATGCCCACCAGAACCAAGCTCAGCGCCGCGCACCTCGGCGGCACCGCCGACGACGTCGAAGCGGCTTTCTACGAAGCGCTCCAGCGCGGCGACATCGATGCCCTGATGGCTTGCTGGGCCGACGACGACGAGGTGTTCTGCGTGCATCCGGGCGGTCCGCGGCTGGTCGGCCCCGCCGCGATCCGCGCCGCGTTCGAGCACATGTTCGGCAATGGCGCCATCCACGCGTCGCCAGCCCGGGTGCGCAAGGTGGAATCATTGGCCAGCGCCGTGCACAACGTGCTGGAGCGCATCGAAGTGCTGACGCCCGAAGGCGCACGCCACGCCTTCGTGCTGGCAACGAACGTGTATCACAAGACCGCCGAAGGCTGGCGCATGGTGGCCCACCATGCGAGCCCCGGCAGCGCAGTCGTGCCCGACGAGGACACCGAGGCACGGCAGACCCTGCACTGAAAGCACGGCGATGGAGAGTTACGTTGCACCCCGCTGGTTGCCCGGAGGCAATCTGCAGACGATCTGGCCCGCCCTCTTTTCGCGCCGCGGGGCCAGCGCCCCGCCGGCCTATCGCAGGGAACGCTGGCAGGCACCGGACGGCGACTTCATCGACGTCGACTTCATCGATGCACCGCAACCCGGCCGCCGCACGCTGCTGGTGCTGTTCCACGGCCTGGAAGGCTCGTCGCGCAGCCACTATGCGGAAACGTTCGCGGCCTATGCCGCGGACCGGGGCTGGGCTTTCGCCGTGCCGCATTTCCGCGGCTGCAGCGGCGAGATCAACCTGGCGCCACGCGCCTACCACTCGGGCGATTTCGAGGAGATCGGCTGGGTCCTCGCGCGCCTGCGGGCGCAACATGACGCAGCAGGCGGCGGCCCGCTGGTTGCGGCGGGCGTCTCGCTCGGCGGCAATGCGCTGCTGCGCTGGGCCGAGGAAGCCGGCGGCGAGGCGGGACGCGCGGCCGACGCCGTGGCCTCGATTTCGGCCCCGCTCGATCTTGCCGCCGGTGGCGCGGCCATCGGGCAGGGCTTCAACCGGCTGGTCTACACCCGCATGTTCCTGTCGACCATGAAGCCCAAGGCGCTTGCCAAGCTGGCGCAGCATCCCGGCCTGTTCGACCGCGACCGGCTGATGGCAGCGCGCGACCTGTTCGAGTTCGACAACGTATTCACGGCGCCGCTGCACGGGTTTCGCGACGCGCAGGACTATTGGACGCGCGGCTCCGCCAAGCCCCACCTGCACGCGATCCGCATCCCCGCGCTGGTGATCAACGCGGTCAACGACCCTTTCGTGCCGGGCGCGAGCCTGCCGCGGCAGCAGGACGTGGGCACCAGCGTCACGCTCTGGCAGCCACGGCACGGTGGGCATGTCGGCTTTGCGGCCGGCCGCCTGCCGGGCCACGTACGCACGATGCCTGAACAGGTCGGCGACTGGCTGGCCACGCGCGCCGGACCGTCTCCCCAGCCAACATGAAGGATTTCCATGGATGACATCGTCAAGCAGGCATTGGCCAAATGGCCGAACGTGCCGGATTGCTACGGCTGGCTGGGCCTCGACGCCCGCGGCAACTGGTACATGCGCGACGACCGCACGCAGGCCGAGGGTCCGTTCCCCGTGGCCAAGGGCTCGATGCTGCGGCACGACAAGCTGATCGAGTTCATCCACCGCAACTATGACCAGGACGCGCAAGGTCAGTGGTTCTTCCAGAACGGTCCGCAGCGTGTCTATGTCGAACTGGAGGCCGCACCGTTCGTCTGGCGCATCCACGCCGACGCCTCGGTCGAGAGCCATACCGGCCAGCCGGTGGTGCCGACGGCCTGCCTGCTCGACGAGACGGGCAAGCTGTATCTCGCCGCGCCGATCGGACTCGGGCTGGTCCACACCCAGGACGTCGGCCTCGCGGCGGACATCATCGAAAGCGGCAGCTGGACGCCGGAAGAGGTTCTGGCGGACGCGCTGCCTAGTCGCTTCGGCCACGTGCTGAGCCCCGCCGCGGCCCACGCGGCCCTGTCGACCGCTTCGCTCAGGCAAACGTAAACGTGAAAAAGCCCAGCGGCGCTGGGCTTTTTCATTCGGCTGGCCACCACCTGCGGGGTGGCTCGTCGCGCAGTTACTTGGGAGCGCTGGCGGCCGCAGCGGGTGCAGGCGCTGCAGGCGTCGAAGCGGCTGCGGGCGCTGCGGGTGCAGCAGCCGCGGGATCCGCAGCGGCACCTTCGGCAGGCGCCGCACCTGCGGCCGGACGGTCCGGCACCGGGAACTTGGCGCCGCCGGCATTGGCCATGTAGACCACCGCGCGGCCGATTTCGAGGTCTTCGAAGTCGCCGCCGCCTTGCGGCGGCATCGCACCCTTGCCCTTGAGCGCGTGCTCGAGCAGCGTCGCGTAGCCCTGGCCGATGCGCGGCCCCCACGCGGCGGCATCGCTGAAATGCGGCGCGCCCGGGATGCCTGGCGAACCGTGGCAGGTCGTGCATTGCGCCTTGAACACGGCCTCGCCGGTCGCGAGCGCTCGGTTGGCGTCGCGGATTTCGATGGAGCCAATTTTTTTCAGTCGCTCGGCGACGTCACGGTCGCGAGCATCCTGGGACACGCCGTACAGCGCCATGTTGTCGCCCTGCGCAGAACCCGAGGGCCGCACGCCTGAAACCACGAAGGAGACGAGCCCCACGATGATCAGAATCGGTCCGACGAAGGAGAAAAAAACTGCGAGGAGCAGTTGTTTCGGGTTCTTGATCGGTCCGGTGTGGGCGTCTTCTGTAGCCTGGTAGTGCGTGTCTGCGCTCATGGCGTCCTCAAATCGGGGGCTTCTCGGGGGCTTTTCTCAATCACCGCGAATTATAGAGAGGCCCTTCGCCCGATCGGGGAAAGGCCTGTCACCTATTCACCGGCTCGCCCAACCGCCACCCAGCGACTTGTAGAGCGCCACCTGGTTCTGCAACTGCTGCAACCGCGCCTGAACGGCAAGCTGCTGCGCACTGAACAGCGAGCGCTGCGCGTCGAGCAGATCGAGCGCGCTCGCCACGCCGTTGCGGTAGCGCAGGTCCGACAGCTTGAAGCGCACGCCTTCGGCATCGGCCTGAGCGCGTTGCGCGCGCACCTGCTCGCCGAAGGTCTCGCGGCCGGCCAGCGCATCCGCGACTTCCCGGAATGCGGTCTGGATCGACTTCTCGTACTGCGCCACGGCGATGTCACGCCCGGCGATCGACGACTCGAGCCCTGCGCGGTTCGCACCTGCGTTGAAGATCGGCAGCGTCAGTTGCGGCGCGAGCGAAAAGGCGGTCGATCCGCTCTTGAACAGCCCGGACAGCTCGTTGCTCACCGTGCCCGCGCTCGCCGTCAGCGAGATCCGCGGGAAGAAGGCCGCGCGCGCCGCACCGATGTTGGCGTTGGCGCCGATCAGCACCTGCTCGGCCTGCCGGATGTCCGGCCGCTCGATCAGCAGATCGGACGGCAGGCCGGCGGGCAGTTCCTGCATCGGGCTGACGCTCTCGAGCGGACTCTGGCCGTTGGCAACGGTCAGCGCGCTCGATGGCATCGGCGCCCCGAGCAACAGCGCCAGCGCGTTCTCGTCCTGCTGGCGCTGGCGCCTGAGTTGCGCATACGACGCACGCGCCGACTCGGCGAGCGAATTGGCCTGCTGGAAGTCCAGTTCGGACGACACGCCGTTGTCGAAGCGCAGCTTGGTCAGCCGCACCGAATCCTCGCGCGTGGCGAGGGTCTGGCGCGTCAGCGCGAGCAGTTCGTCGTCGGCCAGCAGCGTGTACCAGCCGGTGGCAACGGCGCTGACCAGGCTGATCTGCGCGGCCTTGCGTGCCTCGTCGGTGGCCAGGTACTGCGCCAGCGCCTGCTGCTTCAGGCTGTCGAGGCGACCGAAGAAGTCGATCTCCCACGCCGAAATGCCGAGCCCCACCTGAAAGGTGTTGCCCAGGCGGCCATCGATGACCGATGGCTGTCGCGTGCCGGAGACGATCCCGCTGACGGCCGGCAACTGCGCCGCCCTGCTGATCTGGAACTGCGCGCGGGCCTGCTCGATATTGAGCACCGACACCCGCAGATCGCGGTTGTTGGCGAGCGCGGTGTTGATCAGCGACTGCAGCCGCGCGTCGGCGAAGAAGTCCTGCCAGGCGGTGTTGGCGGCGGCCACGCCGGCCGGCTGCGCCGGATCGCCCGGGAAGGTGGTCGGCACCGGCGCCGCGGGGCGCTCGTAGGTCGGAATCAGCGAGCAGCCGGCCAGGAATGCGCTGGCGGCCGCGGCGACCAGCGCCTTGCGAAGGATCAATGGCTTCTTAAACATGGTTCTGCTCCACCCCTGCGGCATCGGCATGACGCTTGTCCGCTTCCTGCTGCCGCTTGCCGCCCTTGAACAGGCCGCGCACCACCACGAAGAAGACGGGCACGAAGAACACGGCCAGCACGATGCTCGTCACCATGCCGCCCAGCACGCCGGTACCGATGGCACGCTGGCTGGCCGAACCGGCACCGGAGGCGATCACGAGCGGAAGCACGCCGAGACCGAAGGCCAGCGAGGTCATCACGATCGGACGGAAGCGCAGATGCGCGGCCATGAGAGCCGCCTCGATCACGCTCTTGCCCTGCGCCTGCAGATCCTTCGCGAACTCGATGATCAGGATCGCGTTCTTCGCGGACAAGCCGATGATCGTGATCAGCCCCACCTGGAAGTACACGTCGTTCGAGTAGCCGCGGAACAGCGTGGCGAGCACCACGCCGAGCACGCCCAGCGGCACCACGAGCACCACGGCCAGCGGGATCGACCAGCTCTCGTACAGCGCCGCGAGACACAGGAACACCGCCAGGATCGCGAAGCCGTAGAGGATCATCGCCTGCGAGCCGGCGAGCTTTTCTTCACGCGACTGGCCGGTCCACTCGTAGCCGAAGCCCGGTGGCAGCTTGGATGCGAGCTGCTCCATCTCCGCCAGCGCGGCACCGGTGCTGTAGCCCGGCGCCGGGCTGCCGGCGATCCGCATCGCGGGGTAGCCGTTGTAGCGCACGGTCTGCGTCGCGCCCTTGATCCAGCGCGTGGTCGCAAACGCGGACAGCGGCACGCCCTGGCCCTTGGCATTGGTGGCGTTGAGCTGCAGCAGATCGTCCGGCTGCATCCGCGCAGGCGCATCGGCCTGCACCACCACGCGCTGCAGGCGGCCCTGGTTCGGGAAGTCGTTGATGTACGACGAGCCCAGCGCGGTCGACAGCGTGGCGTTGATCGAATCGAAGGTCACGCCCAGGGCATTCGCCTTGTCGCGATCGATGTCGATCTGCAGCTGCGGCGCATCTTCCAGGCCGTCCGGACGCACCTGGGTCAGCACCTTGCTCTTGGACGCCATGCCCAGCATCTGGTTGCGCGCGTTGACCAGGGCCTCGTGGCCCGCGCCGGCGCGGTCCTGCAGACGGAAGGTGAAGCCGGAGGCGGCACCCAGTTCGGGAATCGGCGGCGGGTTCAGCGCGAAGATGAACGCATCGCGGATGCCGAACAGCGCGCCGTTCAGGCGAGCGGCCAGCGATTCGGCCGACATGCCCGCACCCTTGCGCTCATCCCACGGCTTGAGCGTCACGAACGCCAGACCGGCGTTCTGGCCCTGGCCCGAGAAGCTGAAGCCCAGCACGCCGACCATGCTTTGGACTTCGGGCTGCTTGAGCACCTGTGCCTCGACCTGCTCCATCACGGCCGTCGTACGCTCCAGCGTCGCGCCCGGCGGCAGTTGCACGTTCACCAGGATGTTGCCCTGGTCTTCGCTCGGCAGGAAGGACGTCGGCAGGCGGGTGTAGACCAGCGCCACCACGCCGATGATGGCGACGTAGATGACGAGATAGCGGGCGGCGCGCTTGAGGATGCGCGCGACCCAGCCTTCATAGCCCTTGGCGGTCCGCGTGAAGCCGCGATTGAACCAGCCGAAGAAGCCCTTCTTCTCGTGATGGGCGCCGGCTTCCATCGGCTTGAGCAGCGTGGCGCACAGCGCGGGCGTGAGCGACAGCGCCATGAAGGCCGAGAAGCCGATCGACGCCACCATCACCGCCGAGAACTGGCGGTAGATGTTGCCCGTCGAACCCGCAAAGAATGCGAGCGGCACGAACACCGAGATCAGCACCACGGTCACGCCGATGATGGCGCCCGAGATCTGCTTCATCGCCTTGCGCGTGGCCTCGATGGGCGACAGGCCCTCCTCGGACATGATCCGCTCGACGTTCTCCACCACCACGATCGCATCGTCCACCACGATGCCGATCACCAGCACCATGCCGAACATGGTCAGCACGTTGATCGAGAAGCCCAGCGCCAGCAAGGTGGCAAAGGTACCCAGCAGCGCGACCGGCACCACGATGGTCGGGATGATCGTATAGCGCCAGTTTTGCAGGAACAGGAACATCACGACGAACACCAGCGCCACCGCTTCGAACAGCGTCTCGGCGACCTGCTTCATCGAGATCCGTACGAAGTCCGAGCTGTCGTACGGGATGGTCCACTTCACGCCCTTGGGGAAGTACTGCTGCAGCTCGGTCATCTTGGCGCGCACGGCGTCGGCCGACTGCAGCGCATTGCCGCTCGGCGACTGCTGGACGCCGATACCGACCGCAGGCTTGCCGTTCAGGCGCGCCGAGGTCGCATAGGTCTGACCGCCCAGTTCGATGCGGGCGACGTCGCGCAACCGCACGGCCGAACCGTCGGTGTTCGCGCGCAGCACGATGTTGCCGAACTGCTCGACGCTGGCGAGCTGGCCGTTGACGACCACCGTCGCGGCAATACCCTGGCCCGACACGTTCGGCAGGTCGCCGATGGTGCCGGACGACACCTGGGCGTTCTGCGTGCGGATCGCGTTCGAGACGTCGGCCGTCGACAGGCTGAAGCCGCGCAGCTTGGCCGGATCGATCCAGATCCGCATCGCGCGTTCGCTGCCGAACAGCTGGGCCTGGCCGATGCCGGGCAGGCGCTGCAGTTCGGGCACGACGTTGCGCGCCGCGTAGTCGCCCAGTGCGATCGGATCGATCGCCGGGTCGTCCGACGACAGCATCGTGAACAGCAGGAAGTTGGAGCGCGACTTGTCGACGCGCACGCCCTGCTGCGTCACCACCGACGGCAGGCGCGGAGTGGCGCGCGACAGGCGGTTCTGCACGTCCACCTGCGCCAGGTCGGAGTTGGTGCCCGGCTGGAAGCTGATGGTGATCGTGCCGGTGCCGTCCGCTTGCGCGACCGACTCCATGTAGATCATGCCCTGGGCGCCGTTCATTTCGCGCTCGATCACGGACAGCACGCTGTCCTCGAGCGTCTGCGCCGACGCGCCCGGATAGGCGACGTTGACGACGATGGCCGGCGGGGCCACCGGCGGGTACTGCGCGATCGGCAGCTGCGTGATCGCAACGCCGCCCATCACGAGGATGAACAGCGCGATCACCCAGGCGAAGATCGGGCGTTCGATGAAGAATTTAGCCACGCTTCAGGCTCCTCAGGACTTCGGCGCCGCAGCAGGCACGGAGGCCGGTGCGGCAGGTGCAGCCGCGCCCGCCGGCGCTGCGGCCGCGGTGTTGGGTGCGCTCCAGGGCACGGCCTTCACCGGTGTGCCGGGCGGCAGCATCTGCAGCTTCTGGAAGCCGTCGACCATCACCTGCTCGCCGGCCTTCAAGCCTTCGAGCACGATCCAGCGGTTGTTCTGGGCGGCGCTGATCTTCACCTTGCGCTGGCTGATCTTGCCGTCGGCACCGACCACCGACAGCGTGTCGCCCTGCTGGGTGCGCGTGACGGCCTGCTGCGGCACGCTGATCGCGTTGGCGGCCTGTGCCTGTTCGATGCGCACGCGCACATAGAGGCCCGGCAGCAGTTCGCCACTGGGGTTGGGCACTTCGGCGCGCAGCGTGACCTGGCCGCTGGTCGGGTCGACCGTCAGGTCGGAGAACAGCAGCTTGCCGGCCTGGCTGTATTCGGTGCCGTCTTCCAGCACCAGCTTGACGCTGGCGGCTTCGCCGCTCACGCGCTTGAACTGACCCGACTCCATGGCGCGGCGCAGCTTGAGCGCGTCGTTCGCCGACTGGGTGAAGTTGATGTACATCGGGTTGATCTGCTGGATCACGGCAAGCTGCGTCGCCTCGCCCTGGCCGACCAGCGCGCCTTCAGTGACCAGCGCGCGGCCGATGCGTCCGGCGATGGGCGCCGTGACCGAGGCGTAGCCCAGGTTGATGTTGGCGGTCTGCACGGCTGCGCGGCCGACGCCGACGTCGGCTTCAGCAGCCTTCCAGGCCGCCACGGCGTTCGCGTATTCCTGCTTGCTCACGGCGTTGGCCTCGACCAGCGGCTTGTAGCGATCGGCCAGCGCCTTCGCCTGCACGGCGTTGGCTTCGGCGCGCGCCAGGCTGGCCTGCGAACTGGCAGCGGCCGCGGTGTACGGCGCGGAATCGATGCGGAACAGCTGCTGGCCCTGCTTCACATCGCTGCCTTCGCGGAACAGGCGCTGCTGCAGGATGCCGGCGGCGCGGGCACGTACTTCGGCGACGCGCGAGGCCTCGAGCCGACCCGGCAGCTCGGTCACCAGGCCGACGTCGCCCGGCGTCGCCACGACCACACCGACTTCGGGCGGCGGCGGCGCACCGCCACCACCGGTCGCGCCAGCACCGGCAGCGGGTGCATCACCCTTGCCGCAGGCGGCGAGGGACAGCACCACCGCGCCGAAGACGGTGGCGATCGCCCAGGAGAACGGGCGACGGAACGATTGCGGAACATGCGAGACGGGCATGCGATTCCTTCCAGAGGGGATCAATCAAAAAGTGGGGGCCGAAACACGGGTGCAAACGGAATACCCGACATACCGCAAGAAATCGGCCAGCGCGCGACTATACATACATTCGTGAATGTATAGTCGCAAGCACCTGGTGGAAACCCGCAATCTACACAAGAAAGGAGACATGTCATGGCGCGCCGCACCAAAGAGGAAGCCCTGGCGACCCGTCACCGCTTGATCGATGCGGCGGAAATGTTGTTCCAGTCACAGGGCGTGTCACGTACGTCGCTACAGCAGATCGCGGAACACGCGGACGCCACGCGGGGCGCGGTGTACTGGCATTTCAAGGACAAGGCCGACCTGTTCAACGCGATGATGGAACGCGTCAAGCTGCCGCTGGAAACGGCGGCGCAGGAAATCGGCGTCAGCAGCGACGACCCGCTGACACAGATCGAGCAGATGATGCTCCACGCGCTGGAACTGATGACGACCGACCCGCAGGTTCGACGCGTGTTCGAAATCGCCACCCACAAGATCGAATACACGGCGGAGATGCAGTCCGTCCAGCAGCGCCACCAGACCGGCCGCGACGAATGCGTCGCCGATTTCGAGCGAGCGCTGCGGCTGGCCGCACGCCGCAGCCGTGTGCGGCTGCTGATTCCCGCGGGCACCGCGGCGCAAGGCCTGCATGCGCTGATCAGCGGGCTGATCCAGGACTGGCTGCTGGCCCCCGAAGTCTTCGACCTCGTGGCGACCGGCCGCCGGATTTTCGCGGTCTACGTGGCCGGACTGGGTTTCGACTGGCCGCCTGTGCAGGAAACAGAAGCCGTGGCCGCGAAGCAGCGCGCGATCAGTGATAATGGCGGGCTGTCGGGGAATCCGGCAGACCTCTCTCGCTGTATTTCAACGGATAGAATTCGGCCCTCCGAAGGCTGAGATCCAGGTTCGATTCCTGGCGGCGGGACCAGATACAAGAAGCCGGGAGCTTGCAGACAAGCTTCCGGCTTTTTTCATGGGTCGGCACTCGAATGCCGCACGCGGCCCTCGGCCCGGCGCCGCCCATAATTCCCGCGTGGACCTCCCGCCGATCACCGACGCCCTCTCTGCCCGCGCCCTCGCGCAGGCGCTGACCGACCGCCTGCACGCCGCCGGCCTCGAAGCACCGCGCGCACCGCCGCGGGAGCCGACCACCTGCTGTGGCCGCGGCTGCAACGGCTGCGTGTGGGAAGGCTATTTCGAAGCCGTCGCCTGGTGGCGCGACGAGGCGCTCACCCTGCTGCCCGACGGCTGACGGCTGACCGACGATCGACCGAAGCCCGCCCGGCAAGCTCGCCGGCATCGTCCTGCCGATGTGCCTGCGGATACCGTCTCCCGCGACGGCCGTCCCTAGCATCGGCCGCATGAAACCAATCCACGAACTCGGCACCACCGAGCGCTTCCGGCGGCTGATGGGCCGCTACACCACCGGGGTCAGCGTGCTGCTCGCGCGCGACGGCGGCGAGGTGGTCGGGCTGACCGCGAACTCGCTGACCTCCGTCAGCCTGGAACCGCTGCTGCTGCTGTTCTGCACGCGCCAGGAGAGCGCCAGCGCGGCCCGGCTGCTGCGGGCCGGGCGCTTCACCGTCAACCTGCTGGCCGAGTCGCAGCAGCAGGCCTCGCGCCACTTCGCCGGGCCGCGCGATGCGAGCCAGGCGCTGGACACGGTCGGCGACGGCGCGCACGTCTGGCTGCCCGGCTGCAACGCCGTCTTCAAGTGCGAAGTGGCCGACGTGCACCCCGGCGGCGACCACCGGATCGTCGTCGGGCGGGTGCTCGACCTGATCGGCCCCGACGTCGCGACGCCGCCCCTGCTCTATCACGAGGGCAGCTATGCACGGCTCGGCTGACCGCTCACGGGTGCTCGGCACCTACCTGCTCGTGCTGTTCTGCTGGAGCACCAGCTGGTACGCGATGAAGCTGCAGGTCGGCACCGCGACGCCGGCGCTCTCGATCGCCCTGCGCTTCCTGCTGGCCGCGCCGCTGATGTTCGGCTGGGTCGCGTGGCGGCGCGGGCCGATGCGCTACGACCTGCGCACGCATGCGCTGTTCGCGGTGATGGGCAGCTTCATGTTCTCCATCAACTTCCTGTTCGCGTACCACGCGGCGATGTTCCTCACCTCGGCGCTGGTGTCGGTGGTGTTCTCGCTGGCGGCGATGGTCAACCTGCTGCTCGGCGCGCTGTTCCTCGGCCAGCGCGTGACCTGGCGCGCCGCCGCCGGTGCGCTGGCGGGCGCCGCCGGGCTCGTGCTGCTGCTCTGGGGCGACGTGGCAGCCAAGGGCCTGGGCCACGCGCCCTGGTTCGGGCTGCTGCTGGCGATCGGCATGACGCTGTCCTTCTGCTTCGGCAACATGGCTTCGGCGCTGCTGCAGCGCCGCGGCGTGCCGGTGGCCTCGGCCACCGCGTGGGCGATGCCGTGGGGCGCCGTCTGCAGCCTGCTGTTCGCGTTCGGCAGCAGCCAGCCGCTGGTGCTCGACGGCGCGCCGCGCTACCTCGGGTCGCTCGCCTTCCTGGTGGTGTTCGGCACGGTGCTCGGCTTCCACGCCTACCTGACGCTGCTCGGCCGGATCGGCCCGGCACGGGCCTCCTACGCGACGGTGCTGGCGCCGATCGGCGCACTGCTGGTGTCGTCGGTGTTCGAGGGCTACCAATGGACCACGCTGTCCTTCGTCGGCATCGCCTGCACGCTGGCAGGAAACGTGCTGATCCTCGGCGCCAGCCGCCGCAAGGCCGTGCCGGCCACCGCGGCAGACACAGCCGGCCCTTCCGCAACCGCCCTTCCCGGAGCGACACGTCCATGAGCGCAGCTTCCCCGATTTCCATCGTCTTCCCGATCTACGACGGCGTGACGCAGCTCGACTTCACCGGTCCGCACCAAGTGCTGGCGCGGCTGCCGGGCGCGCGCCTCACGGTCGCCTCGGTCGGCGGCGCGACCGTGACCGCCGACGACGGCCTGACGCTCGGCGGCCTCGCGCGGCTCGAGGACATCGCGCAGTGCGACGTGCTCTGCGTGCCCGGCGGCATGCGCTGCACCGAGGCGATGCAGAACGTCGAATTCATGGCCGCGATCCGCCGGCTCGGCCCTGGCGTTCGCTACCTGACCTCGGTCTGCTCGGGCTCGATGATCCTGGCCGCGGCCGGCCTGCTGAGCGGTCGCCGCGCCGCCTGCCACTGGTTCTGGCGCGACCTGCTGCCGGTGTTCGGCGCGATTCCCGACGCGGCGCGCGTGGTGCGCGACGGCCACGTCTTCACCGGCGGCGGCGTGACGGCCGGCATCGACTTCGCGCTGACGCTGGTCGCGGAGATCGCGGGCGCGGCGCAGGCCCAGGCGATCCAGCTCGCGCTGGAATATGCGCCGGCGCCGCCCTTCGACGCCGGCCGGCCCGACACCGCGCCGGCCGCCATCGCGCAATCGGTGATGGCCGCGGGCATCGCGTCGCGGCCGCAGCGGCTGGCGCTGATGGAAAGCATCGCGCGCGCCAACGCCGCCCGCTGACGCCGCCCGTACGACACCACACCACACCACACCACACCGCACTGCACCGGGCCGGACGGCTCGTCCTCCCATTCGTGACGAGGACGCACGCGACGGTATCGCCGGATACGGTCTGGCCGCGCGGCGCTTCCTACATTGACTGCATTCCTTCGGAGATTCCATGACGGTCGTTGCGCCTTCCTCCCCTGCTTCCATTTCCATCGCCGCCGCACCGACGGCGCCGCCCGCCGGCGAGATCCCGCCCGCGCTGCGCGCCGAGATCCGCGCACTGAGCCTCTGGCTGCGCGACCAGTCCGAACGCATCGAGGCCGGCCGGCGCATTCCCGACGACGTGGTCGCCCGGCTGCACGACGCCGGCCTGTTCCGCATGACGCTGCCGACACGCCTCGGCGGCATGGCGATGGCGCCGCACGCGGTCTGGCAACTGGTGTACGAGGTCGCGCGCGGCAGCGGTTCGGCCGCCTGGCTGGTGTCGCTGTGCCTGGCCAACACCGTCATGCTGGCGCGCTTTCCGGACCGCCTGCAGGACGAGCTCTTCGGCGCCGGCCCGCGCGTGATCGTGTCGGCGCTCACCGGCGCCGCACCGCGCGGGCTCGCCGTCGAGGACGCCGACGGCGGCATCCTGCTGAGCGGCCAGTGGGGTTACGCGTCGGGCATCGACGTGGCCGACTGGGTCGGCGTGCTGGTGCCGGTCGGGCCGGCCGGCGAGGTGCACTTCGCCCTGCTGCCGCAGGCCGACTTCGCGATCGACGCGAACAGCTGGAACGTGATCGGCATGCGCGGCACCGGCAGCAAGGACGTGTCGCTCGACCGCGCCTTCGTGCCGCGCCACCGGCTGGTCGCATGGAAGCCGATGCAGGACGGCCAGCGCCACCCCGAATGCTCGACGGTCGACGCGCTGCAGGACTACCCGCTCAACGCGCTGTTCGCGATGTCGATCCTCGCGCCCTCGCTCGGACTGGCCTGCGCCATCGTCGACGAATTTCGCGCCATGGCCGGCCGCCGGCTGGCCGCCATGCCGGCCGGCCAGCGCGATCCCTTCATCACGACCGAACTGGCCCAGGCCGACGCCTGCATCACGATGGCCTGCGACAGCCTGGTGTTCGAGGCCAGCAAGCCGCTGCTGCAGCCCGGCCCAGCGAACGCCCAGATGCGCGCCGAGATGCGGGTGCGCATCTCGATGATCGCGAGCGCCGCACGGGCTGCGTCCCAGCGGCTGTTCGCGGCCGCGGGCGGCCAGGTGATGCCGAGCGGCTCGCGCTTCGAGACGCTGCTGCGCGACATGAGCGCGATGTATTCCCACCTGCTGCTGCAGCCCCAGCCGATCAGCGAGACCTGCGGACGCCTGCAGCTCGGCATGGACATGCTGCCCGGCAGCCGGATCTAGCGATTTCGCGCGCCAGCCTGTATCGGGCGATACCTGCGCGCACCACCACCCCGACCTATTCTTTTGCTGCATTGCACCATTCCACCAAGGACCCATTCATGAACACGCGATCCCTGATCTCCTGTCTCGGCCTGCTCGCCTGCGGGCTGCTTTCCCTTGCCGCCCACGCCCAGCCCGCCAAACCCGAACTGCGGCTCGGCGTCGTGCTCGCCGCATCGGGCGGTGCCTCGTCGATCGGCCTGCCCGAACGCAGTGCCGTCGCGCTGGCCGAGGAGAAACTGAGCAAGGCCGACCTGCCGTTCACCGTGAAGTTCGTCTCGTACGACGACGCGTCGGACCCGACCAAGTCGACCAACGCTGTGCGCCGGCTGGTCGAGGAGGACAAGGTCCACCTGGTGATCTGCTGCACGACCACGCCGAGCTCGCTGGCGGTGCTGGAAACGCTGACCACCACGCGCACGCCGTCGATCACCCTCGCGGCCGCAGCGTCGTCGGTCGAGCCCGCCGACCAGCGCAAGTACGTGTTCAAGGCCTCGGCGACCGACCGGATGATGATCGAGCGCCTGCTCGACGAGGTGACGCACCGCAAGGCGAAGAAGGTCGCGAGCATCTTCGCCGACGACTCGTACGGCGAGAGCGGCCTGAACGCGCTCAAGGCGCTGGCGCCCGGCGCAGGCGTCGAACTCGGCCCGGTCGAGCGCGTCGCCCGCACCGACACCAACTTCACGCCGCAGGCGCTGCGCATCCGGCAGTCGAACCCCGACGTGGTCTATGTCCACACCTACACGCCGGCGTCGTACCTGATGCAGGAGGCGCTGCGCCGCGTCGGCTACACCGGGCTGGTGATCCAGTCGCAGGGCTCGGCCAGCGCGGCCTTCCTGTCGCTCGGCAATGCGGCGCTCGACGGCACGCTGGTCATCGTCGCGCCGGTGGTGGTGCAGAGCCAGCTGCCCGCCAACACGCCCGGCCGCGCCGCGCTCAACGAGTTCGTGCAGACCTACGAAGGCAAGTACGGCGCCGGCAAGGCCGACAACTACTCGGCCATGGGCTGGGACGCGGCGCATGTCGCGGTGCTCGCCTTCAAGAGCGTGCTGGACCAGAAGAAGACCAACCTGGCCGACCTCGGCGCGACCCGCGAGGCGCTGCGCGAAGCCATGGAGAGCATGAAGGGCCAGGTCAGCACGTCGGGCCTGGTCGGCTTCAGCCCGACCGACCACGTGGGCGTGGACCGCAAGGTGGCGCTGCCGATGTCGGAGATCCGCGGCGGCCGCTTCGTGCTCGCCACCCACTGAGGCCACTCCCGCGCGATGGACACCTTTCTCTTCCTGCTCACGGACGGCATCACGAGCGGCGCGGTCTACGGACTCGTGGCGCTCAGCCTGGTGATCGTCCATACCGTCACGCGGGTGGCCAACATCGCCCAGGGCGAGTACGTGATGTTCGGCGCCATGACGCTGGCCAGCTTCATGGAGCACACGGTGCCGGCCACGCTGGGGCTGGTGCTCGGCGGCGGGCTGCTGTGTGCGCTGTTCGAGGCCTGGGACGCGCGGCGCGCGCCGAAGCGGCTGCTGCGCATCGCGCTGACAAGCGTCGCCGCCGCGGCCGTGCTGTGCGGCGCGGTCTGGCTCACGCTCGCGAGCCATGGCCATTACGTGCTGTCGCTGGCCTGCTCGCTGCTGCTGGTCAGTGCGCTCGGGCCGGTGGTGTACCGGCTCACGGTGCAGCCGGGGCTCAACAGCAGCGCCGTCGTTCTCGTGATCATCTCGGTCGGCGTGCAGATGGTGCTGCACGGCCTGGCGTTGATCCTGTGGGGCGCGCAGCCGCGGCCGGTGCCACCGGTGTCGACCGCCGGCTTCCAGGCCGGCGCGGTGTTCCTGTCGGCGCAAAGCCTGTGCATCCTGGCCGTGTCGGCGCTGGTGATGGCCGGGCTCTTCGTGTTCTTCGAATTCACCCAGGTCGGCAAGGCGCTGCGTGCCACCGCGATGAACCGGCGCGGCGCCCAGCTGTGCGGCATCTCGGTGAAGCGCGCCGGCCTGGCGAGCTTCGCGCTGGCCGCCTGCTTCAGCGGCGCCAGCGGCATGCTGGTCGCGCCGCTGGTCACGGCCAACGTCGACATGGGTTTTCTCATCGGCCTGAAGGGCTTCGTGGGCGCGACCTTCGGCGGACTGGCCACCTATCCGCTGTCGATCGCCGGCGTGGCGATCGTCGGCTCGCTCGATTCCTTCGCCGCCTATTCGCTCAGCGCCTACCGCGATGCGATCGTGTTCGCGCTGATCCTGCCGGTGCTGCTGCTGCGCAACGGACCGCGCCATCAAAGGGGCGATCGTTGAAAGCCTCTTCGTTCTTCGCCGCGCTCGGCGCGGCGGTGCTGTGCGTGCTCGCGCTGGCACCCAACTACCACCTCGGGCTGATGACCTTCGCCGGCATCGATGCGCTGGCCGCCGTCGGCCTGGTGCTGCTGATGCGTGCCGGCCAGGTGTCGCTCGGCCATGCGGCCTTCATCGGCCTGGGCGCCTATGGGGCGGCGATCCTGTCGCGCGACTTCGGCTGGTCGCCCTGGCTCTGCCTGCTCGCGGGCAGCGCGATCGCAGCCGCCGCCGCGGCGCCGATCGGCCTGGTCACGCTGCGGCTGCGCGGCACCTACCTGCCGCTCGCCACGCTGGCCTGGGGCATCGCGATCCACGTCGTGTTCATGGCCTCGGAACTCACCGGCGCGTCGTCGGGCTTCGACCGCATCCCGCCGCTGGCCATCGCCGGCACGCCGATCGGCAACCGCGCGATCGGCTTCCTGGTGTGGATCGTGGTGCTGCTCGCGGCGCTCGGCGGCAGCCGGCTGCTGCGCTCGCGCCAGGGCCGCGTGCTGCGCAGCCTGGAAGAGCACGAAGCCGTCGCCACCAGCTTCGGCGTGCCGGCGGCGCGGCTGAAGATGGTGGTGTTCGTGCTGTCGGCCGCGTTCGCCGGGCTGGCCGGCGCGCTGTACGCGTTCCAGGCGCGCTTCATCAGTCCGGCGCCCTTCGGTGTCGGCGCCTCGTTCACGCTGCTGATCGTGGTGATGCTCGGCGGCGTGACGCACCCTGTCGGCGCCGTCATCGGCGCGCTCACCGTGGGCCTGATCAACCTGCTGCTGCAGACGCTGTTCTCGGGGCTGGTCGACCGCATCGGGCCGATCGAGCCGGTGATCTTCGGCGCCTTGCTGGTCGGTCTGCTGCTGCGCTGGCCCGGCGGCATCTGGTCGGCATTGGCGCCGCGGCTGACCGGCGCGCGGACCATGCCGCCGCCAGCGAACGTCGCGCCGCTGCCCGGGGCCAACGTCGAGGCCGACGCGGCCAATGCGACCGGACCGGGCGCGGTGCCGCTGCTGGAGCTCATCAACGTCGACAAGCGCTTCGGCGGCGTGCGCGCGCTGAGCGGGCTGTCGCTGAAGGTGCCGACCGGCGCGATCGTCGGGCTGATCGGCCCGAACGGCGCCGGCAAGAGCACGGCCTTCAACATGATGTCGGGCCTGTCGCAGCCCAGCAGCGGTGAGGTCTGCCTGCGCGGCGAATCGCTGCCGCCCGCACCGCATCGGGTCGTCGGCCTCGGTCTGGCGCGCACCTTCCAGCATGTGAAGCTGGTCGGCGACATGCGCGTGATCGACAACGTGGCGATCGGCGCGTATTGGCGCGGCAAGGCCGGCGTACTGGCCGGGCTCACCGGATTCGACCGGCAGGAGGAACGGCGGACGATGGCCGTGGCGCATGCGGCGCTGGCCCGCGTCGGCCTGGCCGGCCTGGCCGACGCGCCGGCCGGCAGCCTGCCGCTGGGCAAGCAACGGCTGGTGGAGATCGCCCGCGCGCTCGCGGCGGCGCCGTCGCTGCTGCTGCTGGACGAGCCCGCGGCCGGCCTGCGCGCCGCGGAGAAGCAGGAGCTGATCGCCCTGGCGCGCAAATTGCAAAGCGAAGGCATGTCCATCGTCCTCGTCGAACACGACATGCAACTGGTGATGACCTGCGTCGATTCGCTGGTCGTGCTCAACCAGGGCAGCGTGCTGGCCGAGGGCACGCCGGCCGAGATACGCGTCAACCGCCGCGTGGTCGAGGCCTATCTCGGCAAGGGAGCATGAGCATGTTGAGCCTCGAGAACCTGACCGTCGCCTATGGCAAGGCCGTCGCGCTGGACGGCGTCAGCATCCACGCCGATGCGGGCGAATTCATTGCCGTGATCGGCGCCAACGGCGCGGGCAAGACCACGCTGCTGAATGCGGCGATGGGCCTGCTGCCGCTCAGCAGCGGCAGCGTGCGTTACCGCGGCCATGCGATCGACGACCTGGCCACCGAGCAGCGCGTGGCGCGCGGCATGGTGCTGGTGTCCGAGAGCCGCGACCTGTTCGGCGTGCTGTCGGTCGAGGACAACCTGCGCCTGGGCGGCTACCTGCACCGGCGCCGCGCCGATGCGGCCGCCTCGCTGGAACGCGTGTATGCGCTGCTTCCCAAGCTGAAGGAGCGCCGCAAGCAGCAGGTCGCGACGCTGTCGGGCGGCGAGCAGCAGATGGTCGCGATCGGCCGTGCGCTCATGACCGAGCCCGTCGCCATCCTGCTCGACGAGCCGTCGATCGGCCTCGCGCCGCTGGTGGTGCAACAGATCTTCGAAGCCATCGCCGCGCTCAAGACACAGGGCATGACGGCCGTGATCGTGGAGCAGAACGCGCGGCTCGCGCTGTCGGTGGCCGACCGCGGCTACGTGATGGAACTCGGCCGCATCGTGATGGACGGCAGCGCCAGTGCACTGGCCGACGACCCGCGCCTGAACGCGGCCTACTTCGGAAGCTGAAGGTGACCCGCCGGCTGTCGACCGAAACCTGGCGCCTCTCCGGCGACCAGGACCAGATGCAGGTCTGGCGGTCGACCGCGGGGCTGGGCCGCGAGATGCGGCTTCGGCCCGGTGCGGTGCTCTACCGGCAGGGCGAATGCATCAAGAGCTTCTACCTGATCGTCAGCGGCAAGATCGAGGTGTCGATGCTGCGCGAGGACGGCAGCAGCTTCATCGTCGAGATCATGGGGTCCGGCGCAGTCTGCGGCGAGGCCGCGGCCTTCGACGGTGTGCCCTGCTTCTCGACCGCCTGCGCCGAAGAGGCCAGCGTGGTGATGCGCTACGAGACCGACCAGCTCGACGAAGCCTTCCGCACCAATCCCGAGCTGGCGATGGCGCTGATGCGCGTGTTCGCGGCCAAGCAGCGCATCATGTCGCGCCGTGCGCAATCGCTGTCGGCGCCCGCACCGGAAGTGCGCATCGGCGAGCTGCTCGCGCGGCTCGGCAGCACCTACGGCACGATCGACCTGAAGGACGGCCTGGCCATTCCGTTCGCGCTGACGCACGAGCAGATCGCCACCATGACGGGCACCTCGCGCGTGACCGTGACGCGCTCGCTCAAGCGGCTGCGCGGCATCGGTGCACTGTCGGTGTCGAAGAACCGCATCTGCATCAAGGACCTGAAGCTGCTTGCGTCCTGAAAAAGAATGCGCGCAGCTTGTGTCGCGCGATACCGGCTGTTCGACGGCCGGCGCCTATCGTTCAACGATCTTCACCACGCAATCAAAGGCAGATCGATGAGCAAGCAGGTACTTGAGATTCCCCAGGGTTCGGACATCTTCGACGGCACGCGCGCGCTGTTCGAGAACTTCGGCTTCTCGCCGGCCGTCAAGGCGGGCGGGCTGCTCTTCATCGCGGGCCAGGTCGGCCTGCGCCCCGACGGCACGGTGCCGGAAAGCGTCGCCGAGCAGGCCGAATGCGCGTTCCAGCGCACCGGCGAGATCCTTCGGCTGTCGGGCCTCGATTTCTCCGACCTGGTCGAGGTGGTGAGCTACCACGTCGACATGGCCAACAACCTGGCGGCCTTCCTGCCGGTCAAGAAGATCTACACGCAGCGCCCGTTCCCGAGCTGGACGATGGTCGGCATCGAGGCGCTCGCGCGCCCGACGATGAAGATCGAGATCCGCAGCGTCGCCGCGCTGCGCAGCTGAGCGGCCGGTAGCCGAATCGCCAACAGAACGCGACATCCCATGCCAGACACGCCCGCCGCCGCCTTCCTGTATCGCGACTTCGCCACGCAGGAAGCGATCGACGCGCAGTACGACACCTCGCGCCAGGTCGCCGACCCGATGGCGTTGCTGGCCGGCCGGCGCGCCTGGAGCGACGAGGCGCGCGCGGCGTTGCCGTGCCACGCCAACCTCGCCTACGGCCCGTCGGACGTCGAACGGCTCGATGTGTTTCCCGGGCCTCCCGGGCCGGCCACCGCGACGACCGGTACACCGCTGGTGGTCTTCATCCATGGCGGCTACTGGTCGTCGCCATGGCTGGTCAAGGAGCTCTACGCCTGGGTCGCGCGCGGCATGCATGCGCATGGCTTCGCCACGGCAGTGCTCGACTACGGCGTCTGCCCCGATCACACGCTCGATGCACTGGTCGCGCAGAGCCGGCGGGCGCTGGCCTGGCTGCACGGCCACGCAGCCGACTTCGGCGCCGACCCGGACAAGATCTACGTGACCGGCCATTCCGCGGGCGGGCATCTGTCGGCCATGCTCGCACTCACCGACTGGCCGGCCGACGGCCTGCCTGCCAACCTGGTCAAGGGCATCTGCCCGATCAGCGGGCTGTTCGACCTCGGCCCGTTCCCGCATTCATGGCTGCAGCCCAAGCTGCAGCTGAGCCCGGCACAGGTTCTGCGCAACGGGCCGATCCATCACCTGCGCCACGGCGCGCCGCCGATGCTGATCACCTGGGGCGCTGGCGAAACGCCGGAGTTCTACCGCCAGGCAGAAGCCTTTCATGGCGCCGCGCAGGCGCTGGGCGTCGACAGCAGGTTGATGCCTCTGGATGGCTGCCTGCACAACTCGGCCATCGATGGCCTGCGCGATCCGATGAGCCCGCTGTGCTTGGCGCTGGCGGCCCACGTGCGCCGGTGCACCGGCACGCCCGCGGACTGAGCGAAAGCGCCGACGACGCCGCGTCATGCGGCGTCGCTGCATGGCGCGCGCTGACCAGCTTCAGCGCGAACAAGTTCCGACACAGTCGCGCAACTTTGTAACCGGCGCGCGCGCCGCGTCACGCCGCCGACGGCGTGCGCTCAAATTTTTCAATGGCGATTCTTGTCGGTTCATCGGGTGATTTCTACACCTCGATGCGACGAGCCCCTGAGCGGGGTGGTTCACGGAACGATGGCTCTCGCGCTGCACCCGGCGTGGACTCTTACACATCTTTCCAGGGCCTCACATGCCTCCACTTCACCCGACTCCTCCGAGCAACGAACGACGGGCCTCGACCCGCACCGCCAAGTCGGTTCTCGTCATCGCGGTTGCCGGCCTGATCTTCGGCGTCGCCCTCACGACCGCGCCGGCCAAGGACGCCCGAGCACAGGCTTCGACGGCATCGCAAGCAACCTCCGTCGACGCCTCTCCCGATGCCCTGCTGGCCGCTGCAGGCCGCGTGCTCGCCCTGCTCGACACGGGCAACTACGCGCCGCTGTGGCAGGACATGCCACCTGCCCTGCAGGCGCGCTTCAAGCGGGACACCTTCATCGCCGACATGAAGTCGGCGCGCCAGTCGGTCGGCACGCTGCGCCAACGCACCTGGTCGGGCATCGGCCGCCTGCGCTACGCGACGCCCGCCACGCCGCAAGGCGTGCCTGCCGGGCTCTACGCCAACGTCGAGATGTCGTCCACGACGACCGACGGCCGCTCGCTCATCGAGCGGATTTCGTTCCGCATCGAGAACGACGGAAGCGTCCGCTTCACCGGCTACCTGCCCCGCCCGCTCACCGCCGCGGCCGGCACTGCGGCCGGCGCCCCGCAATGACGCGGCCGCGCGCCGCACAGCCCCATCAACACAGGAGAGGAAGAACATCATGAACAAGTCATACCGCAGCGTGTGGAACGAGTCCCTCGGCGCCTGGGTCGCCACGTCCGAACTCACCAAGGCGCGAGGCAAACGAAGTTCGGCCAGCGTGATTGCCGTGGCCGCAGCGCTGACGATCGGCGCCACGCTGTTCGGTGGCAGCGCGCTGGCCGCAGTCACCGGCACGGACAACGGGGACGCCACGCCGACGACCGCTTTCCTGGGCTCCATCGCCATTTCCTCATCGGCGGCTGGCGCGGCCGCCTTCGCCAACGGGGGCGGCATCGCCATCGGTACCGGCGCCAGTGCCGATTCGGCAGATGACCTCACGCCCACGGATGCGACCACCAACGGCGGCATCGCCATCGGCAACAACGCGTCGACCGGCGCCAACCAGGGAGACCGGCAGGTCGCCATCGGCGCTGCGGCGCAGGCCTTCGGCAGCGAATCCGTCGCGATGGGCGCCGGTGCCAGCACGTCGGCTGCGGCCATCAGCTCCATCGCGGTTGGACAGAACGCCACGACGACGGCGTCCGACGCCATTGCGATCGGCACCGGCACGAGCGCCTCGGCCAGTGGTGCCATCGCGCTGGGGCTGGGCGCCTCGGTCGCCACGTCCGCCGATCAGGGCATCGCCATCGGACAGGATGCTGCCGTCGGCACGGCGAGCGCCCGCAGCATTGCGTTCGGCTTTGGCGCCAGCGCCTCGGCCGCCGACACGATCGCTATCGGCGGGAACGCAGTTGCGCAGGCGAACAATGCGGTCGTCGTGGGCAGTGGTGCATCCGGCAGCGGCAGCGGCTCGGTCGTCCTCGGCAGCGGCGCGACGGCAGGTGTAGACGGCGTGAATGCCATCGTCATCGGCGCGGCGGCGGGGGTGGGCCCGGCCAGCCTGACCGGCGGCGACTCGGCTGTCTATATCGGCTACGCAGCCGGCATGGCCTCCGGTACCGGCACGGGCGACTACAACATTGCCATTGGCGCGACCAGCGGCATGGGCATCACCACCTCGTCCAACATCAGCCTCGGCGTCGATTCCAGTGGATCGGGCGGCAACGCGGTCGCCATCGGTACTTCCGCCAGCGCAGCCGGCAGCTTCGCCATCGCGGCGGGTTTCCTGTCGACAGCGGCCGGCACCGGCGCGCTGGCCATCGGCAGCGCCGCCAGCGCTTCGCAGGATGCCGCCATGGCGATCGGCGCCGGCACCAATGCGCAAGGCCGTTCCTCTCTTTCCTTCGGCGGCACTTCGGGCACCGAATCGGCCACCGCGGCATGGTCGTCGGCCGACAGCGCGATCGCCATCGGCGGTATCTACACGGTGTCCGGCTCCACAGGCGGCGAAGGTGCCAGTGCGACGGGCACATCGAGCGTCGCCATCGGCGGCAGCGTATCGCCCACCAGCGGATACGCCTCGGGTGCAAACGCCAGCAACGACGCCGCCATAGCGATCGGCGGCGTGTCGGCGGGTGGTGAAGGCGCATCGGCCAGCGGCCAGAGCGCCGTTGCCATCGGCGGCAACTCCGGGGGCGGAAACGGCGCGCAGGCCAGCGGAGACAACGCCATTGCCATCGGCACGTCGTCTTCCGCGCAGGATGAAAGCGCCGTCGCCATCGGCAACGGCGCCACGGCGATCGACATGCGGGGCATCGCGATCGGCATGACCAGCCAGGCGCTCGGTATCGATTCCATGGCCATCGGCGTGAATGCCTTGGCCGAGACCAGCAACGCGATGGCGATCGGCCTGAATTCGGTGTCCTCTGCAACCTACGGCATCGCACTGGGCGAGAACGCGCACGTCGACTCGTCCGGCTGGGGCAGCCTGGCCGTCGGCTACGGTGCCAACGTGCTGACGGCCGACGCGGTGGCGATCGGCCACAACGCGACGGTGTCTTCCGGCGTCGATGGCGGCGTGGCACTTGGCGCCTACAGCGCGGTCGGCAGCCTGTCCAGCGGCGCGGGCTTCCTCACCAACACGGAAGCGCCCGGGACGGGGCCCGTCTCCATCGGCAATGCCAGCGTGAAGCGCCGGCTGATCAACGTCGCCGACGGCTCCGAACCAAACGACGCCGTGAACGTCGCGCAACTGAGCACGCTGAGCGCGTTGACGACGAACTCGGTGACCAGCCTGGACACCCGCGTCACGGACACCGAGACCGCCATCAGCGGCCTCGGCGGAGGTGGCAGTGCAGACGTCAAGTATTTCCACGTCAACTCGGTCGCCGCCGATTCGCAAGCCACGGGGACGGACAGCATCGCGATCGGGCCTCTGGCCGTCGCGGACGCGGGCGGCTTGGCCGTGGGCAAAGGTGCCAGCGCCACGGGGGGCAGCAGCCTGGCCATGGGCAAGGGTGCCGGTGCCACGGCAGATGGCGGCGTTGCGCTGGGCCGAAGCGCATCGGTCTCGGGCAACGCGATGGACAGCGTTGCCATCGGTTCCGGCGCCACAGCGACCACGGATGCGAGCAACAGTATTGCGATGGGGCTGGGTGCACAGGTCGGCGCGGCCAGCACGACCGCGATCGGTAGCGGTGCGCTTGCGGACAGCGAGGGGGCCGCAGCCATCGGCAACACCGCGGCTGCGCGGAGCAATAACGCCCTGGCGATCGGGACAGGCGCATTTGTCGACGTGAACGGAACGAACTCCGTCGCGCTCGGTGCGTGGACCACGACCAACGCCGCCGATTCCGTGGCCATCGGCAATGGCGCCATCGTCGCGAGCACGGCTTCCGGCGCCGTGGCGCTGGGCGCGGGCTCCGTCGCCGACGTCGGCAACACCGTGTCCATCGGCTCGGTCGGTGCGGAGCGCCGTATCGTGAACGTGGCGGCGGGCACCAACCTCACCGACGCGGTCAACGTCGCGCAATTGAGCACGCTGAGCGCGTCGACCTCCGCATCCGTGACCAGCCTGGACACCCGCGTCACCGACACCGAAACAGTCATTGGCAGCATCAACAGCGGCGTCGGCATGAAGTACCTGCGTGTCAGTTCCACGGGAGTCGACGCACAAGCCAGCGGCGCCGACAGCGTGGCGATCGGCCCTGCTGCCATCGCCAACGCCACCAATGCCATCGCCTTGGGCAATGGCGCCGGCGCGACGCTCGACGGCGCAGCGTCGCTCGGTAGTGGTGCGCAGGCACAGGGCTACGCAGCCCTTGCTCTCGGCGGTTCGTCAGGCGAAGGATCGAGTGCGCCCGTCGTTACGGCCAATGGCGGCATCGCCATTGGCGGTGGCTATGCTGAAATGGGCGCTACGGCTGCCACCGGCGCCAGCGTGACGAACGACAGCGGCATTGCCATCGGTGCTGCAGAAGCCACGGATGGAACCACCGGTCAAGGCGCCTACGCAGGCGGCAAGGCCGCGGTCGCCATCGGCGGCGTCAGCCATGGCGGCAGCGGCGCCTCAGCATCCGGCGACAGCGCGATCGCCATCGGCGGAAATAGCGAGGGCGGCGCTGGCGCCGCAGCATCGGGCAATCGATCCATCGCGCTGGGCATTGCATCGGAAGCCGGCAGCGACGACACCGTGGCGATCGGCAGCGGCGCCAAGGCCACGGGTTCGCGAGGCATGGCGATGGGCATCGAGAGCACGGCGGGGTATGAATCCATTGCGATCGGCGGAGCAGCCACGGCCGACACGGACAACGCCATCGCGATCGGCTTTCATGCGTCGTCGCCAGCCTTCTACGGCATCGCCATTGGCGAAAACTCAACCATCGATCCGGCCGCAGTAAACGCAGTGTCCATCGGCTACGGCGCAGCGGTGGGCGCGCAAGACGGCGTGGCGCTGGGCCGCGGAGCCAGCGTTGCCGTCGATGTGCCCGGTGGCGTGGCAATTGGCGCGGGCAGCAAGGTGGATGCCCTGTCCAGCGGCACCGGCTTTCTCACCGGCGCCCTGGCACCCACCCTCGGCGCCGTCTCGATCGGTTCGGCCGAAGGGACGCGCCGACTGATCAATGTGGCGGACGGTTCGGCACCCAACGATGCGGTCAACGTCGCGCAACTCAGCACGCTGAGCACGGCGGCGGCCGCCTCGACAAGCAGTCTTGACACGCGCATCAGCGGCGTGGCGTCCACCACGTCGGCCGTGTCATCCGCAACGTCAGTCTCGCTCAGCAGCCTGGACACCCGCGTGAGCGGTACCGAATCCAGCACGATTGCACTGTCATCATCGACCGCGGTGTCCGTCGGCAGTCTCGACACCCGCGTCAGCGGCACCGAATCGACCACCTCGGCGCTGTCCTCGTCGATGTCGATCTCCTTCGGGAGCCTCGACACGCGCGTCACCGGCATCGACAGCACGCTGACGGTCTATTCGACCAACATCAACAACGTGACGACCATCGCCAACGCGGCGAGTTCGGGTGTGTCGAGCCTCGACACGCGCGCCGGCAGCATGGACACACGCGTGGCCACCGTCGAGAGCACGCAGACCGCCTTCTCGAGCAGCATCAGTTCGCAGCTGAGCGCGGTCAGCGCCGACAGCAGCAGCCTGAACACGCGCGTCGACGGTGTGACGAGCGCAGTCACGGTGTTGAGCGGCGCAACGAGTTCGAGCGTCGGCAGCCTGGACACGCGCGTCGGCCATGTCGAGACGCAGATCGCCAGCTTCACGGGCGAAACCACGAACAGCAGCGCCATCGCGCTGGGCTCGGGCTCTTCCGCCAACACCAACAACTCGACGGCCGTCGGCACGGGCGCCTCCGCCAGCGGCACGGGCGCCTCGAGCTTCGGCGCCAACGCCACGGCGATCGGCGAAGGCGCGACGGCGTCCGGCGACTGTGCCTACAGCAACGGCGCGGCTGCGACGGCGCTGGGCTATTGCTCGGAAGCCGGCAACAAGTCGACAAGCGCATCGGCCAACTACGCCACGGCCGTCGGCGCACAGGCCAAGGCACAGGGCGACACGTCGGTGGCGCTGGGCGCCCAGGCCACGGCCAAATCGGGAGGCGGCATCGCGATCGGCTACCAGGCGCTCGCGGACGAATCGAACTCGGTGGCGATCGGCGCCAACGCGTATGCGCATTCATCGGTCGCCGTCGGTACCGGCGCACGCGCAGAAGGCACCAACACCACCGCGATCGGGGACAACGCCAGGGCGGCAGGGGATTACTCGGCGGCACTCGGCAACAACGCCACGGCACTGGGCAACAACTCGGTCGCACTGGGCAACGGCACGACCGCGTCGCAGGCCAATACCGTGGCCGTCGGCAACCAGGGCACCGAACGCCGCATCACCGGCGTGGCACCCGGCATCGATGGAACCGACGCCGTCAACGTGAACCAGCTGCAGCAGATGCAGGGCAGCATCGACACGCTGAGCGACCGCGCCTACGCCGGCGTCGCGATGGCCTATGCAATGTCGTCGTCGCGCATGAACCTGACCCGCACGGGCGAAAAGGCATTGGGCATCGGCCTGGGTTACTACCGTGGCCAGACCGGCGTGGCGCTGAGCTTCCAGGGCGTGGCCGAGACTGGCGGCACGCACTACAACGTCGGCGTGAGCACGACGGGCAAGGACTGGGGCCTGGGCGTCGGTCTCGGCTGGAAGTGGGAATGACCATGGCACTGCGGCGCGGTCTCGCGCTGCTGGTGCTGTGCACGTTCTGCTGCATGGCATCAGCGGCGGCGACGCCGTCCGTGCCGTCCGCACAGGAAGCGATGATGGTCGGCACCTGGTACGGGGAGTTCGCGCCCCGGCCCGGCATGCCGGTCCAGCGCTTTCTGTACAACCGCAAGGCGGACGGCAGCTTCACGTTGCTGGCCCGCCTCTACGAGCCCGGCAAGCCTCCGACGGAACTGCGCAATTCGGGCCTGTGGGGAATCTCCAACGGGCTCTATTTCACCGTGACCACCGAGGTCGACGGCGTGCGCACCGACACCCGGAGCCCGGACACCATCAACCCGTATCTGGTGCAGGACCTGCAGCAGGATGCGTTCTCGTACCGGCACGTTCTGTCGGGCAACGTGTTCCGCGTGGTGCGCGTTCCGCCCGACCGGACCTTGCCGGCCCGATGAAATGAAACGCGACGCCATGGAAGCCACCGCCATGCCCGACAGGATCAACATCGGCCTGAGCATGTTCGTGTCGAAGGACGCCACGCAGTCGATCTGGTCCAACGGCGCGGTGCAGAACATCGTGTTTCTGTTCGCACTGCTGCGGTCCTCGCCGCACGTCGGCGAGTTGTGGCTGGTCAACGGCGGTGACGGCGAGGTGCTTCCGCCGGGCCTGATGGTGAGCGACATGGCGCTGCCGCTGGTCAGGCTGGCCGACGTGGTCGACCGCATCGACGTGCTGATCGAAGGTGGCGCGCAGATCGCCCCGGAAGAGGCCGCGCAGGTGCACGACCGCGGCGGTGTCGTGGTGGCCTACCGATGCGGCAACGACTACGTGATGGACATCGAGCGGCTGTCCTTCGGCAAGCCGTCGGGCTCGATCTTCAACGGCACGCGCTTCGACGAGGTGTGGACGCACGCACAGCACGAAGCGACTTGCGGTTCGTACTGGCGCATCGGGATGCGCGCACCGCTGCGCGTGATGCCGCACATCTGGAGCCCGATGTTCCTGCAGCGCGCGATTGCAGAACTCGCAGAGGCCGGCACGGCACCGCCCTTCGGCTACGTCCCGCGGCCGGGTGGCAAGCGGGTGTCGATCTTCGAGCCGAACATCAATGTCGTGAAGAGCTGCGTGCCGGGAATGCTGGTGTGCGAGTCGGCACACCGCGCCGACAAGGAGGCTTTGAGCGAGATCTACGTCACCAATTCCGTGCAGTTGAAGACGCATGTCACCTTCCAGAACTTCGCCAATGCGCTGGACATCGTGCGGGACAAGCGGGCCTCGTTCGAGGCGCGCTACAACCTTCCATATTTCCTGGCCACCTACACCGACATCGTGGTGACGCACCAATGGGAAAACGGGCTCAACTACATGTACTACGACGCGCTCTACGGCCGCTACCCGCTGGTGCACAACTCGCCCTTCCTGCGCGACGTCGGCTATTACTACGACGGATTCGAGGCCGAAGTCGGCGGCCTCGCGCTGCTCGAAGCCGTGCATCACCACGATGCGCAGCTGGCCGAATACGACCGCAAGGCCGCGGCGCTTCTGCACCGCGTGCAGATCGACAACCCGATCAACGTCGACGCGCATGTGGACCGCCTTTTCGCGCTGCTGCGCGCCAAGCGCACCGAACCGGTACCGGCCAGATGACAGCGGCGCGGACAGCCGCGCCGGGTTTGCGGATCGGCATCACCGTGGGCCTGCGCGAGGAGAACGAGGGACTCTGGACCAACGGCATCAAGCAGAACGCGTTGTCCCTGGCGGCGGTGCTGCAGAACTCGCTGCGCGGCCACGCGGTGTGCATCGTGAACACGACCGCCGTGTCCATCGACGCCGGCCTGGCATGGGACCGGCAGCAGTTCCCGACCTACCAGCTGAACGACGTGGTCGACTCGCTCGACGTGCTGATCGCGCTGGGGGGCGCGCTCACGGCTGAAACCATCCAGCGCGTGCAGTCGCACGGCGGCAAGGTCGTTGGCTACAAATGCGGCGTCGAATACATCATGTCGATGCAGGCGGCCATCTTCGAACGGCCGATCGGCGGCACGCCGGCCTATCCGACCGACTACGACGCCATCTGGGCGATCCCGCAAGTGGCGCCCAGCAGTGCGGCGTTCTGGCAGGTGCTGCACCGTGTGCCGGTGACCGTCGTGCCTTTCGTCTGGGACCCGCGCTGGCTCGAGGCCATGGCACGGACGCTTCCTGGCCAGGGCCTGCGCCAGCCGCGCCACGGGCCACGCCGCGTGACCATCTCCGAGCCCAACCACGACGTCGTCAAGTTCTGCCTGTACCCGCTGATGATCGCCGAGCTCGCCTGGCGCCAGCGGCCCAACCTCATCGAACTGGTGTCGGTCACCAACACCGCCCGGCTGCGCCACAACGCGGAGTTCATCGGTGTGGTGAAGCACCTCGACCTGGTGCGGCAGCACCAGGCCTTCTTCGAAGACCGCTTCCCGACCGCGTGGTTCCTGGCACACCACACCGACGTGGTGGTGTCGCACCAATGGGAAAACCCGCTGAACTACGCCTACCTGGAAACGGCCTGGCTTGGCTACCCGCTGGTGCACAACGCACCGCTGATTCCCGATATCGGTCATCCCTATGAAGGCTTTGACATCGAACAGGGCGCGCGGCAGCTGATCGAAGCGCTGCAGGACGACGACCCGCAGGCTTGCCGCGAGCGCCAGCGCGCCGCCGTGGGGCGCTACCTGGCGAGCGACATCGGCAACATCGAGGCCTACGACCGCCTGCTCGACGCCTTGCTCACCGGCGCCGGCGTCGGCCGCTGATCCGACTCCGGCGTGGGGTCACGGCCCGGGCGCCCGTCTCGTCTGGCGGCGAACA
This sequence comes from Variovorax sp. GW821-FHT10B04, assembly GCF_059415645.1. Classification (NCBI taxonomy): domain Bacteria; kingdom Pseudomonadati; phylum Pseudomonadota; class Betaproteobacteria; order Burkholderiales; family Comamonadaceae; genus Variovorax; species Variovorax sp. GW821-FHT10B04. Next base: position 77,199 of record NZ_JBWKNQ010000011.1, on the reverse strand, counting down.
CGTATGCTGGCGCGCTCCAGCACCGGCCATCCGGCCTCCGACATGACTCCCACGACAAATACAACAAAGGCGACAACCCGTCGGCCGATGGTCATCGCCGCGGTCATGGCCTCGATGGCCATGGTCGCGATCGAAGCCACCATCGTCTCCACCGTGATGCCGCAGATCGCGTCCACCCTGGGCGGGCTGCATCTCTACAGCTGGGTCTTCGCTTCGTTCCTGCTCGCGCAGACCGCGATGACCGTGGTGTTCGGCAAGCTTTCCGACATCTACGGCCGCAAGCCGGTGATGTTCATCGGCATCGCCATCTTCCTCGCGGGATCGCTGCTCGCCGGCTTCGCATGGTCGATGCCGGCCATGATCGTCTTCCGCCTGATCCAGGGCATGGGCGCAGGCGCGATACAGCCGGTGGCGCTCACCATCGTGGGCGACCTGTACCCGGTGCAGGAGCGCGGCAAGGTGCAGGGCTACCTGGCCAGCGTCTGGGCCGTCTCCGCCGTGGTCGGCCCGATGCTCGGCGCGCTGATCGTGCAGCAGCTGTCGTGGGCCTGGATCTTCTGGATCAACATCCCGATCGGACTGCTGGCCGCCCTCGGCTTCCATCTGTTCCTGAGCGAGACACGGGTGCGCCGCGAGACATCCGTCGACATCATCGGCGCGGTGTTGTTCGCGCTGGGGATCGCGGCGCTGATGGTGGCGCTCACCGAGTTCGGCATCGGCAACACCGGCGCGGCCTTCGTGTGGACGGCGCTGTTCGCGGTCGCGACGCTGCTCTTCATCGCGCAGGAGCGCCGCGCAGCGGATCCGATGATCTCCGGCCGACTCTGGGGCGCGCGAATCATCGCGACGGTCAACGGCGCCGCCCTGCTGGGCGGCATGGCGCTGATCGGCATCACGACCTTCCTGCCGATGTTCGTCCAGGTGGTGCTCGGGCGTTCGTCGGTGGTCGCCGGGCTGGCGCTCACGATGGTCATGCTGGGTTGGCCGCTCGGCGCCACGCTGGCGTCACGCACCTTCCTTCGTGTCGGGCTCTGGCGCCTGGTCGTCGCCGGCGCGCTGCTGGTGCCGGTGGGCGCCACGGCCTTTGCGCTGCTGGGCTCCACCAGTTCCCCCGCGCAGGCGGCGGTCGGCTCCTTCGTGATGGGCCTGGGCTTCGGGCTGCTCAGCCTGTCGTCGCTCATCTTGATCCAGGAGGCGACGGAGCTCTCGCAACGCGGCAGCGCGACGGCGTCGAATGTGTTTTCACGCAACCTCGGCAGTGCCCTGGGTGCGGCGTTCTTCGGCGCCGTCTTCAATTTCGGGCTGACGCGCGGAGGTGGCACGACGGTCACCGACGAGCAATTGCGCCAGCTGCTGCAGGGCACCTCGACGAGCGCGGCGGACGCGGCGATGCGGCTCGCCATCGGCGGCGCGCTGCACCTGAGTTTCGGCGCGCTGCTTGCGATCGGCCTCGGCGTGCTGGCGCTGTCGCTCACGCTGCCCCGGCACGGGCTGGGACGCCGGCTCGGCGCGCTGTCCTGAGCATGGCGTGCAGCCCGGGCCCAAGCCAGGGCCTATGCTGACGCCATGCTTCGCCAGTCACACACATCCCTCTTCGTCGAGACGCGCGGCCGCGGGCTGCAGGACATCAGCCGCCCGGTGGCCGACTGGGTCGCGGCGAGCGGCATCGATGACGGCCTGCTGACGCTCTTCATCTGCCACACCTCGGCCAGCCTGCTGGTGCAGGAAAACGCCGACCCCGATGTGCGAGGCGATCTCGACCGCTTCTTCGCGCGTCTGGTACCCGACGGCGACGCGCTCTTCCGACACCGTGACGAAGGCCCCGACGACATGCCGGCGCACGTGCGCGCGGCGCTGACCGCCGTGCAGTTGTCGGTGCCGGTGAGCGACGGGCGGCTGGCCCTGGGAACCTGGCAGGGCATCTATCTCTGGGAGCACCGCTTGCGGCCACATCGGCGCGAACTGGCCTTGCACCTCATCGGCGAGTGACGCTCAGGCGCGGCGCACTGCTGCGCCTCGGACGCCCGCCGAAGCCGACGGCCGTCCGAAAACTTTTCCTACGCCAGCGCCTTCCGTGCGCCACAACAACGTCGGTTCATCCATCGCAAGGAGAACCGACATGCCACGTGGCGACAAGTCGTCCTATACGGACAAGCAGAAGCGTCAGGCCGAGCACATCGAAGACGGGTATGAACATCGCGGCGTACCTGCGGCCGAGGCCGAACGCCGGGCCTGGGCCACGGTGAACAAGGAGACCGGCGGCGGCAAGAAGAGCGGCTCGGGCCGCGGCGAGCCCGAAAACCATGCGCCCTCGCGCAAGGGCGGCCGGCTGGGCGGCGCCGCATCCGCGTCGCGCAGCGCGGCTGAACGGTCCGCTTCTGCGCGCAAGGCGGCCGCCACGCGCAAACGCAACACCGAAACCGCACACCGATCACCTGCGCACTGAAAGCGCGCAACCGCCGTCGATGCGCGCGCGGCGCGGCTCCGCTGCATCGGGATGGTGCGTCGGGATCGGAAAGTAGGAGGAGACCCCGCAGCCCGAGGCGATTTCGTCCGGCAGTCTGAATCCAGACGCCGGGCGATCCTCGTACCCACTTCTCCAAGATCCTGAAGGACAAGGACACCATGGGCTCCGCACTCACCATCGCACGAGACATCGGCCGATTCACGGTCGGTGCGCTGCCTCCACCCTCGTTTGATTCCTTCGGCTGGGCGCCCACCGCTGCCATGGCCGAAGCGGTGTCCGGAGAAGGCATTCCCTTCGTCTATCACGGCTGGCAGTTCTCGCTGCGCGCGGAAAGCGATGGCGTCAGCGGCTTCAAGCCGGTGGTCTTCTGGCGCATGCACGGCTCGGAGCGCATGACGCTGCCGACGGTGCGCGACCACTTCGATACCGAAGGCGCAGCGCTCGACTGCGCGGAGCGCCAGGCCGTGCGCTGGGTCCGGGAACACATGGGCTACGGCCGCGCAGACCTGTGAACACGGTGGCACCCGATTCCTTGCGCCGTGCCAACCCCGGCGCCAGCGCGCATCAGCTTGCGAAGGTCTACCAGCTTCACTACTGGCCCACGATCCAGGGCAGGGGCGAGTTCGTGCGTCTCGCGCTCGAGGCGGCCGGCGCCGCCTATGTCGATGTGGCCCGCAATTCCGCAGCCCAGGGCGGCGGCGAAGCGGCGCTGGGGCACATGCTGGAAGCACCGGATCCCCGCGCTGCGTTCGCGCCGCCTTTTCTGGTGGACGGCAACGTCGTCGTCGGCCAGACGGCTGCGATCCTGCTGTACCTGGGGCCGCGCCTCGGGCTTGGCGGCGTCGGCGAGGCCGACACGGTCTGGACGCACCAGCTCCAGCTCACCATCGCGGACGCGGTCGCCGAGGTGCACGACACACACCATCCCTTGTCGGTGAGCATGTACTACGAAGACCAGCGCGAGGCTGCCCTGGTTCGTGCCAAGGCGTTCCGCGAGGAGCGCATTCCCAAGTTTCTCGGATGGTTCGAGCAGGTACTGCAACGCAACCCGGCCGGCGACCGGCATCTGGTCGGCGACGCGCTGACGTACGCCGACCTGTCGCTGTTCCAGCTGGTGGCCGGCTTGCGCTACGCATTCCCCAAGGCCAGTGCCCGTGCACTGGCGCGCCTTCCTGCGGTGACGCGGCTGCATGCCAACGTGGCCCGGCGCCAACATATCCACGACTACCTGCACAGCACGCGACGCACTGCGTTCAACGAGGACGGCATTTTCCGGCACTACCCCGAACTCGACGGTTGAGGCGCCCTGGGTCCACCACCGCGCCGGGCTCAGTCGCCGCCGTCGTCCTTCATGCGCAGCGCCGCGTCGTAGAGCGCGTTTCTCGGTTTGCCGCTGATTTCCGCAGCCAGCCGCACGGCGGTCTTCAATGGAAGCTCGGCCAGCAGCAGGCGCAGCACCCGATGCGCGTCGGCATCGTCGTCCGCCACGACGGCCACCGGATGCAGGACCAGTGCGAATTCGCCACGCGCTCGATCCTTGCCGGCGGAGAACCAGGCCGGCAGTTCGCTGGCGGCGGCGGTGGCGATCTCTTCGAATTGCTTGGTCAGCTCGCGCCCGATCGTGACCTTGCGGCCGCCGAGCACGGCCAGCGCACGCGCCAGCGCCTCGATGCGGTGCGGCGCCTCGAGGATCACGACACTGCGCGATTCGACAGCCAGTGCGGCAACGGCCGTGTCGCGTTCGCCGGCCTTGCTCGGCAAAAATCCCGCGAACACGAACGCGCTGTCTTCCCCGGTGGCGACCAGTCCCGCCGCGCTGATGAGCGCGATCACGCTGCTCGCGCCCGGCAGCGGGAGCACGCGGTAGCCGGCCTCGCGCACCGCAGCCGCGAGCCGCGCGCCGGGATCGCTCACGCCCGGTGTGCCTGCGTCGCTGACGTACGCGATGCGTTCGCCTGCGGCCAGCCGCGCCACCACCGACTGCGCGGCCTCCGCCTCGTTATGCTGGTGCACGGCCAGCAGCTGCGCCCCGGGGCGGTCGATGCCGTAGGCGCGCAGCATGCCCTGCGTATGGCGCGTGTCCTCGCAGGCGACGGCATCGACGGTCTGCAGCACGTGCAGCGCACGCAGCGTGATGTCGGCCAGATTGCCGATCGGCGTGGCGACGACGTACAGCGTGGCCTGCGGATAATGCTGCGCGCCTGCGGCTTCGCGCGCGGCGGACAGGGCATTGCCGAAAGCGGCGGAAGCGAGGGAGGAACTCAAATGACAGATCTCCAGAAGAACGGGATCGCAGGCAGCGCGACGACCAAGCAGCGCGGCGACGCGGGCGAGGAAGCGGCACTTGCCCACCTGCAGCGCGCAGGGCTGACGTTGGTTGCGCGCAATTATCGAACCCCGGGCCGCGGCGGCGGCGAAATCGACCTGATCGTGCGCGACCCGCGCGACGGCACGCTGGTGTTCGTGGAAGTGCGCCAGCGCACGCGCGGCACGCACGGCGGCGCCGGCGGGAGCATCACCCACGTGAAGCAACGCCGCATCGTGTTTGCGGCACGGCACTACCTGACCCGGTTGCGCACGCTGCCACCCTGCCGCTTCGACGTCGTGCTGATCGAGGACGGCATCGAATGGCTGCAAGGCGCATTCGACGCGAGTTGAACCTTGCGTCGTCCGCCCGATCACACCGTCTGCTCACACCTTCTGTTTCACGTCCCGCAGTTATGATCCCGCCCCATGCTTGAGCAACGGATTCAGCAGCACTTCATCGACAGTGCCGACCTCAAATACCAAACGGGCCCCCTTCTCAGCAAGCCGATTTCGCAAGCCATGCAGGCGCTGCTGGCCTGCATGACGAGCGGCGGCAAGATCCTCGCGTGCGGCTCCGGCGTCTCGGGCCTCCTGGCGGCGCAGTTCGCGTCCTATTTCGTCGGTCGATTCGAACGCGAACGCCCCGAGCTCGGCGCCCTCGCGCTGCCTGGCGACACGGCCGACCCGTCGGCCGACACGCCGCAGGCCAGCGACCCCGATCGCTTCGCGCGGCATGTCCGTGCGCTCGGCCAGACCGGCGACGTGCTGCTGGCGTTGAGCGCCACTGGCCAGTCGGCGTCGATACTGGCGGCGGTTCGTGCCGCCCATGGCCGGGACATGACCGTGGTCGCCCTGCTGGGCGGCAGCGGCGGCACGATCGGGCGCGCGCTGCGCGAAACCGACGTGCAGGTCAGCGTGCAGCACGAGCGCGCTGCGCGCGTTCACGAAGTCCATCTCGTCGCGCTGCACTGCCTGTGCGACGGCATCGACGCCCAATTACTCGGAGAACAGGAAGCCCTCTCATGACACGCACATCGATCCGCCGCTCGGCTTTTGCACTCACGGCCGGTGCCGCACTGGTCGCCGCCCTCGCAGGCTGCGTTCCGCTGGTGGTGGGAGGCGCGGCTGCCGGCGCCGGCCTGGTCGCGACCGACCGCCGCACGTCCGGTGCACAGCTCGACGACCAGGGCATCGAACTGCGCGGCGCCGCACGCATCCGCGAGATCGCGAACGACCAGATGTACGTGAGCGTGACCAGCTTCAACCGCCAGGTGCTGCTGACCGGCACGGTCGGCAACGAGGCAGACCGCCGGCGCGCCGAGGAGGTCGTACGGCGCGTGGACAACGTGCGCACGGTGTTCAACGAAGTCGCGGTGGGCGAGCCCGGCTCGTTCCAGCAACGCTCCAACGACACCTTCATCACCGGCAAGGTCAAGGCCTCGCTGCTCGACGCGAAGGACATCTTCGCGAACTCCTTCAAGGTCGTGACCGAGCGCAACGTGGTCTACCTGATGGGCATCGCGACGCGCCGTGAGGCCGATCGCGCGGCCGACATCACGCGAGGCGTGGCCGGCGTCGAGAAGGTCGTCCGCGTGATCGAGGTGGTCAGCGAGGCCGAACTCGCCGGCCAGCTGCGCCAGGTCAACGGCAGCACGGAGGGTTCGGCGACGACCTCGCCCGCCGCCTCGCGCTCCAACGTGCCGCTGCCGCCGATGGAACCGCTGCCCTCGTCGCCATCGAGCGTGCCCGCCACGCCGAGCAACGGCGTGACGACTTCGCCGATCCGCTGACGCCGGGAAGCCGCGTCGCGCCTTTATTTCAGGCGCGTGATGAGGCTCGACGTGTCCCAGCGCTGGCCGCCGGCCTGCTGCACGTCGGCATAGAACTGGTCGACCAGCGCCGTGACCGGCAACCGCGCACCATTGCGCTTGGCTTCGTCGAGCACCAGGCCCAGGTCCTTGCGCATCCAGTCGACCGCAAAGCCGAACTCGAACTTGCCTTCGATCATCGTCTTGCCGCGGTTCTCCATCTGCCAGCTCTGTGCGGCACCCTTGCTGATCACGCCCAGCACGGCCTCCATGTCGAGCCCGGCGCGCTGGCCAAAGGCCACCGCTTCGCTCAGGCCCTGCACCAGGCCGGCGATGCAGATCTGATTGACCATCTTCGCGAGCTGGCCGGCGCCGCTTTCGCCCAGCAGCGTCACGGCGCGCGAGAAGGCCAGGGCGATCGGCTTGATGTCGTCGAAGCTCGCGGTGTCGCCGCCGCACATCACGGTCAGCGCGCCGTTCTGCGCGCCCGCCTGGCCGCCTGACACCGGCGCATCGATGAACTGCAGGCCGAGTGCCAGCGCCGCGGCCGACAGTTCGCGCGCCACGTCGGCGGATGCCGTCGTGTGATCGACGAACACCGCGCCCTTGGCCATGCCGGCCAATGCGCCGTCGTCGCCCAGCACCACGGAGCGCAGGTCGTCGTCGTTGCCGACGCAGCAGAACACGATGTCTGCGCCTGCAGCAGCTTCGCGCGGCGTCGGTGCACTGCGGCCACCGAATTCGGCGACCCAGGCCGCGGCTTTGGCGGGTGATCGGTTGTACACCGCCACGCTGTGACCGGCTTTCGCCAGATGGCCGGCCATGGGAAAGCCCATCACGCCGAGGCCGAGGAAGGCGACCTTGCGGGAGGGAACGGAGTCGTAGGTTTTGGGGTTGAGGCTGCTCATGCCCGGCAGCTTAAACGAGAGCTTTGTCGCCGTGTACTGCGACGCCGAATACCGCGCGCTCGCGGCGTGGGTAGCCGATGCTGAACGGCTCAGAGCGGCGGCAGCGGTTTCGACGGTTTGCGTTCACGCCGACGGCGCGACGGCCCACCCGGCGCTGCACCGATGCCGTCCTGGCCGAAAGCCATGCCGGCCTTGACGTCGGCCACGTCGCCGACCGGTACCGCGCCGCCGGCCGCCTTCTCGAGCTGCGCCACCATGCGCGCGATGCGGTCGGCCACGCTCTCGTTGCTGAGCTTCTCCCGGAATCGCTCGACCATCAGCGGGAACGCAAAGGGCGTCGGGCGTGCGAGCGGCCGCACGACCAGCTGTTGCGCGTTCATGCGCTGCAGCGTCTCGCGCAGCCGACCGATCTCCAGCTCCTGCGCCAGCAATTCCTGTTCGGCCTGCAACAGAAGACGGTTCTGCGGATCGTATTTGCGGAACACCTCCCAGAACAACGAGGACGAGGCCTGCAATTGCTTGTTGCTGCGCTTCTCTCCCGGATAGCCCTGAAAGATCAGTCCCGAGACGCGCGCGATTTCGCGAAAGCGCCGCTGCGCCAATTCGCTTGCATTCAGGCTGGCGAGAACTTCATGCAGCAGCGCGCTGCGCTCGCCTTCCTCGGGCGTCGTCTCTGCCAGGGTCTGCTGCGCCCAAGCATCGTGGCCCGGCCGGAGCGCCTGCGGCAGGAGCGCAGGCCAGTCGACCTCGGTCGCGCTGAGCAGCTCAAAACCGTAGTCGTTGACCGCGATGGAGAACGTGCTCGGCGCATGCTGCGCAACGCGCCAGGCCAGCAGGTTCGCCAGCCCGAGGTGCACGTGGCGGCCCGCAAAGGGATAGAGAAACAGGTGCCAGCCTTCGCGCGTCTTCAGCACCTCGGCCAGCAAGGTCTGCGGCGTGGGCAACGCCGACCACTGCTTCTGGATGTCGAGCAGCGGCCGCACGCACTGCAGCTCCGGCGAGTCGTAGCGCCCCTGGTCCGCGAGCGCCAGTTGCTGCACGACGGCATCGGCCAGCGTGGTCGACAGCGGCATCCGCCCGCCGTTCCAGCGTGGAACGGCCGGACGGCTGCCGGTCGCGCGGCGCACCCATGCCGTCATCTCGCGGATGCGCACCAGCTCGAGCAGCCGGCCACCGAACAGGAAGCAGTCGCCGGGCTTCATGCGCGCCGCGAAGCTCTCCTCCACGCTGCCGATCTTCGCGCCGCCGATGTATTGCACGGCCATGCTTGCGTCGCTCACGATGGTGCCGATGTTCATGCGGTGCCGCCGCGCGAGCCGCGCATCGGGCACCCGCCAGACCCCATCGACATCGGGCACGACGCGTTGATAGTCCGGGTATGCCGCCAGGGACGGTCCGCCTTGGCGCACGAAAGACAGGCACCAATCCCAGCTTTCACGCGACAGCTCGGCGTAGGCCAGCGTGGTGCGGACTTCGGCGTACAGCGCGTCCGGAACGAAACCGCCGCCCAGCGCCACCGTGACCAGGTGCTGCACCAGCACGTCCAGCGGTTGCAGCGGCGTGAACCGGGCTTCGATATGACCGGCAGCCACGGCGGCGCGTGCGGCAGCGCCTTCGACCATCTCGATGCTGTGCGTCGGCACCAGCGTGATGCGCGACGGCCGGCCAGGCGCATGGCCGGAGCGCCCCGCGCGCTGCAACAGCCGCGCCACGCCCTTCGCGGAACCGATCTGGAGGACCCGTTCGACCGGCAGAAAATCGACGCCGAGGTCCAGGCTCGACGTGCAGACCACCGCGCGCAGTTCACCGTTCTTGAGGCCCGCTTCGACCCATTCGCGCACGCCGCGATCGAGCGAACCATGGTGCAGTGCGATCAGCCCGGCCCAGTCCGGACGGGCCTCCAGCATCGCCTGGTACCAGATCTCCGCCTGCGAACGCGTGTTGGTGAAGACCAGCGTGGTGGTGCTTGCGGCGATCTCCGCGATCACCTGCGGCAGCATCGTGAGGCCCAGATGTCCGCCCCACGGGAAACGCTCGGCACGTCCGGGCAGCAGGGAGTCGATGCGCAGGTCTTTGGGCACCTGGCCCTGCACCAGCGTGCCGGCTTTCGTGCCCAGCAGCGTATGCATGGCTTCGTCAAGATTGCCCAGCGTGGCTGACATGCCCCACACGCAGAGGTCCGGACGCCAGCGGGTGAGGCGTGCGAGCGCCAACTGCACCTGAACACCACGCTTGTTGCCGAGCAGCTCGTGCCACTCGTCGACCACCACCATCCGCACCGATCCAAGCACCTCCGCGGCATCGGCGCGCGACAGCAGCACCGACAGGCTTTCAGGCGTCGTCACGAGCACGCTCGGCAGCCGCCGGTTCTGCGCACTGCGTTCAGCAGAGGCGGTATCGCCGCTGCGCGCACCGATGGACCAATGAGGCGCAAGCGACTCGAGAGGCTGCTGCAGCGCGCGCAGCGTGTCGGCGGCCAATGCCCGCATCGGCGTGATCCAGAGGACGGTCAGAGTAGGCGCGACGGTCGAGAGCGCCGCGCCCGATGCCGGCGACTTCCGACGGCGCCGCCCATCGGCGATGACGGTCGTGCTCTCGGATGCGTCCATGGCACCAGCGAAGGCCTGCAACGCACCGAGCCACACCGCATAGGTCTTGCCGGCGCCAGTGGTCGCATGCAACAGGCCCGACTCGCCGCGCGCTATTGCGGCCCACACCTCGCGCTGAAATGCAAAGGGCTTCCAGCTCCGGCGCTGAAACCAGTCGGCTACGGCACGTTTCATTGAAGGATGGAGGACGCCGAGACGAGAAGTTTTTGGAGCATTCACTGAGCACCAGTCATCTCAGCTTGAACGAGACGACGGCGTCGGCTGAGGCCGCAAGCGCCAGTCGGCGGGCGCTGGTGCCTTCTGTGTTTGGCGAACGCCGCGCCACAACGGGCTGTGCGTGCCAAGGCGTGGCGTTCGTTGCGTGGTCGGCCCTGAGGCACAAGTCTTGCATACAAGCAACACCTCATCACTGCCAGGCAAGGAAGCTGGCGCGCCACTTGCACAGTGCCGCTTCCACAGTTTCCCGAGGCAACTTCTCAACCCGTACCGAGCCAGGACTTTCACCATGAAAATCTCCAAACGCCAATTCGCCGTCGGCCTTGCCGCGCTTTCGTTGTTGGGTTCTGCAGCCGTCCAGGCGCAGACCGCCCTGGACGACATCATGAAGTCGAAGACGATCAAGATCGCCATCCCTACCGACTATCCGCCGTACGGTTTCGTCGGTATCGACATGGCGCCACAAGGTCTGGACGTCGACATGGCGAAGCTCATCGCCACGAAGCTCGGAGTCAAGGTCGAACTGGTGCCGGTGACCAGCGCCAACCGCATTCCGTATCTGCAAACCAAGAAGGCCGATCTCGTGATTTCGACGCTGGGCAAGAACGCCGAGCGCGAGAAAGTGATCGACTTCACGGCCGCCTACTCGCCGTTCTTTCAGGCGGTGTTTGCAGCCAAGAGCATGAACATCAAGTCCTGGGCCGACCTGGCCGGCAAAAGCGTCGGCGTGACGCGCGGCGCGATGGAAGACCAGGAGCTCGCCAAGGTGGCGCCCGCCGGCGTGGACGTCAAGCGCTTCGAGGACAACAACGCGACCATCGCCGCCTTCGTCGCGGGCCAGACGCAACTGGTCGCGACCAGCGCCTCGGTCGCGGGCAACATGATGCAAAAGAACCCGCAGTTGGGCGCGGAATACAAGCTGTTGCTGAAGGACAGCCCCAACTACATCGGTATCGCCAAGGGCGAAGATGCGCTGAAGACCAAGGTCAACAGCATCATCGTGGACGCCAAGAAAAGCGGCGAAATCGATGCAATGTCAAAGAAATGGCTTGGCCGCCCAGCGGGTGATCTCCCGCTCTGATTCAGCGCTCCCTGGTAGATAGAAATAGCCCGCCGCCTTTCTCACGGCGGGCCTGGATTTCATCAGTTCAAGTGCTTGGTGATCAACGTCGGCATTTCGAACATGGATGCCTTCGACTTTCCAAAGACTGCGGCCAGCTTCGCATCGGCGTTGATGGTGCGACCATCTGCCGGATCCTGCAGCTTGTGGGACTTGATGTACTCCCATAGCTTCTTCATGACATCCGTGCGCGGCAACGGTGTCGCTCCGATCACCGCCGCAAGCGCTGGACTTGGGGTGAGCAGCTTCCAGAATGCCGAATTGGGGGATCGCTTTGAAGCTGATGCCGATGGGGAAGAAGCCGAAGCCTTGGGTGCAGTTGCCATTGGATTGATCTTGATGAAGAGAGCTCGGTTGTTCTGATCTGCGCTTGATGCGCGACGCGATCTTAGGCAAGAGGATTGTCGAATTGCAGCTATCGACCGAATCCATCGAAATGCCTGTCCAATATGCGATTTGGTGCGACGAGAGACCTGCATCTCGTAAAAATCGAAGCGACTGAACTTCGAGGACATAACGCCGAAACCGTTCCGAACACCGGATCCAGCCGCTTCAGCGAACATGGTTCCTGGCCGTTCGACATCGCAATCCAGCAGTTCGTATCACTTTTGGAAGGATTCACCTCATCACGGTCATCGAGTCGGTGCTTGGCGATAACTTCCGTGCATTCATCAAGTCTGCACGGTACGCCTTCACTTCTCATCACCATGTACATCTGGAAAGTCAACGCATTGATCCACGACCTCCGACGAGGTCACGTCGGTCGCTTCGACAAAGTCAAATGTGGGGCATTCCTGCTCATCATGGCCAGCCTATGCTGGCTCGGCATCAACGATCCCTATCTCGATTCGACGGTCAGCGCCATATCGATTCTTTCGGCGCAACTCTTTTCCATCTATATCTGCCACTGCACGAACACGCACGGCGACAACCGCGACTTCTGGGTCCGTCTGTGCGCATTGGGTATACCTGTCGGACTTCGACTGGCTTGTGCGATCGCGTTCGCTATTTTCTTTTTTTCTCTCCCGAACCACATCACAAGAAAAGTACTTGGTTCTGCTTCGGAATTCGCGCCAATTCTGGCCGACCTCCCAGCCTCACTCGTATTGATACTTGGCATCCTGGTTTGGGGTATTCGAGTTTCAGCACACATTGATCGCGTCGCAAGCTCCCCTCTTCAGTCTGACCACGCCGGCATGGTCACGGCGCTCACAGCATCCAGTCGATAACCCTGGCCATAACTCGCCGACAGGACGAAGCCATTTTCCGGGCAGATGCTGAGGCGGGTTCGTATCCGGGACATCCTCGTATCAAGGGCGCGCGAATCCGGCTCCAGTCCCACGCATACCGCGTCGCATATTCGCTTGCGGCTCAGCAGGCAACCCAGATTCTGGAACATGAACCGAGCCAGATCGTACTCCCGGAACTGAAGCTCTATCACCTCGCCACGAAACTGCAAGGCTCTCAATTCGGGGAGAAAACGGTAGGGGCCGAATGCCACCGGTAAGGCGCTTCGATGCGGAAAAGATCGACGCACCAAGGCTTCGAGTCTTGCGGAAAACTCGCGTGGTTCGGACCCGGAGAGAAACACATCGGCCCCCGCATGCAGCGCCTCCACTTGCTCCTTCTTTGTCGCACGACGCGCCACGATCATGGTTGGTACAGCACTGTCCAGTTCGGAACGCAGCTTGCGTATCAGCTCGACACCACCATAGTCCGAAGGAGGCCATGCAAGAAGCAGCAGATCGAATGGCTGCCGTTGCACGGCTTTCAAGAGCAATTGAGATTGCTCGAAGCCGTCGAATTGATAACCCAACGCCTCCACTGCGGCTCTCATTTTTTCAAGTGAAGTCGGATGTGCATTCAGTCCCGCGATATGCAGCGGCTTTTCCAAGGCATCGACAATCATGGAAGCGACTCCGGCTATGTCAGAACCACGCATGTTCCCGCAGTGTCATTCGTGGCCACCCAATTTATGACGAATCGCCAGATTTTCCTGATAGATGCGTTGTTTATCAGGTCAGCACGCCATTGATCGGTCTCCATTCAACTCTGAAATCGTACCGAAGCCATGGCATCGCCGTTGCCACGATCGGCAGATCGAACGAGATCGAACACAGCCGCCTTGTGGGTTGATTCATCATTCGATGACCACATTGACGCATGTCGCAGAAGACCGTCCCAAGAGGACGCCAGTACGGTATAGGTTTGAGCGATGCGATGCCAGTCACCTGGCGAAAAAATATCGACATGGTGGCGCATTCCCATGCCTATCAGGGACGAAAGAAAGTAATCGCTCCACGAGGCATAGTGCTGGCGAGCCTCGCATTGCAACCGGTCCATGACGATGCGAGAAAAACCGACTGGCGCATATCCGGCAGCCAGTCCCAGTCGTACGCAATACGCAGTCTGCTGGATATCCCAAGCCATGGGATTCAGGTGTCGTGCATGGATCTCACGTCCACCGATCACACAGGCCTCAGACGACAGAAAGGTACACACATCCTGCAAGGGATTGAGCCCCTCGGTGTCGAACAAGGCGTCCGGCCGCCATTGCTCGATCAGTTTGCGTTCTGCAGGAGAGATTTCACCGAGATTTCCAAGTCGATCCTCTATCGCACTCAGCCAGTGCTCGCGCGACTCGATACCCCAGTAAGTCGCCAAAAGCTCGCGTGTTCTCCGGATTGAAAGCGAGCTCTCCAATTGATTGAAATCATCATGCTCGAGCACTGCGAGACTTCCGCTCAAGAGACAAGCGAACAGTTGGCATGGGTCGAAGGCGCCACGCGGCCTGAATGAAATATGGCGATGCATGCGCCCTACCGTGAAATGCAGTCGAACGTAGAAGAACCAGCACAGAGCGCCGATCCACAGAAACAGGGCGGTCCAGAGAATCATGAGCGTCTTTCCGTTGCCATCAGCGCTGATGTATTGCAGCGCAATCTTGCGGACGAAGACTATCCGCGCGAAGCACCGCCATCGAGTCAAGACATCCAAATCGCGAAAACCCTCTACGAACCCGTCACTTCTGGCATCGAATAGCAAGATGTTGCGATTCGAGAAAAGAAAAAACTGCACGCGAGCGACAAGAAGCTGGAAACTACGCTCGGTTTCAATGCCCAATAGATCAGGTTCGGTGGTCGAATCTACTGCTTCGATGTCTTATTCTGGGTGTTGCATTCAATATGACCCAGAACAGCGCGGCGCTCTTAAACTTCCGCCGAAAGAGGGAATCTCAAGGTGGAAAAACTCAATATCGTCATCGCGGAGGACGATCCCGCGCAGGCAGAGGCCGTGGCACTCATGATCAAGAGCTTGCGCCCGGCGTGGCGGGTCGTCGCCACGCCCGCGTCGGCTTCACAGACGCTGGACGTGCTGCATCGCTACCAACCCGACATTGCATTGCTGGATATCGGCCTGGCCGATACACGCTCAGGTCTGGACATTGCCAAGGAAGTCGCTCGCCACTGTCCGATCATTTTCGTCACCGGCGAGCCCTCGCATGCGCTGGCAGCCTTCGATATCGGTGCCGCCGACTATCTGGTGAAGCCACTTCGCCTCGCGCGGCTCGAACAGGCACTGTTGCGCACCGAACAGATACTTCGCGATTCAGCCATCCGCCCTTCGACATCCGAAGCACCGGGCGAGACTGAAGGCGCTGCCCGGTATCTGCAGATGACGAGCGGTCGCAAGCTGATATGGACCGCGGTGAATGAAGTCCGTTATTTGCAGGCTGAAACCGGCTACACCCGCTTCTTTCTGAAGGAGTCGTCGGGCCTGGTGCGCCACGGCATCCAGACCGTCGCCCTGCGGCTGGATCGACGTGATTTCTGGCAGATCCATCGCAGCGTGATCGTCAATGCACGTTTCGTCGAGGAGATCGAGCGCGATGACATTGGCCGACTGTTGATTCGCATGCAGGGCTATCCCAAGCGGCTCCTTGTCGCAAAGAATCAGGAAAGACTGTTCAGGGATGATTTCTTCAATTGAGTCCAGGTCGGGTCGCTAGCAGAAACGACCGCTGGCCTCGCGCAAGCGCTGCAGGGTGATCTGAAAATCCGAAGCGCCGGATGAACCTTCGAGCTCGAACAATTCCAGCATGAGGACCTTCAGCCTCGATGGCGGAACGGGCTTGTGGACCAAGGCAACCCCTTGGCGCGCGGCCAGTCGAGATATCTCGGGATCCAGGTTGCCAGTCATCATCAACACAGGAATTTGATGTGTTCCTGGCAGCAGAAGCCGCAGCGCCGCGATAGCCTGAAAGCCGTCGGACTCGGCATCGAGATGATGGTCGACGATCAACATATCGATCTGCCGACCATCTGCCGCAGCCAGCTTCAGCAGGGCGTCGGCACTGTGCAGACCATGCACGGTGGCGCCCCATTTTTCAAGGACTTCCTGCATGCTTTGGGTCACAGCGGGATCGTTGTCGAGCACGACCACACACAGGCCCGCCAAGTACTTCTCGGTCGAAGGGAGAACGGAATGATCGCGCGACGTCTCGATCGTCGACGAAGCGGCTGGCGACCCGATCGGCAATGTGAGGATGAATTGGCTTCCGACACCGATCGCGGACTCGAGGCGAATTGGAATATTCGCGGCATGCGCCAGTCGCCGAACGATCGCAAGCCCGAGTCCCATGCCGCTTTCACTGGAACCGGCATTGCTGCCACGAAAGAATTCTTCGTAGATGCGCGGTCGGTCTTTTTCCGCAATTCCACGTCCGGTGTCCTGCACGCATATCTCGACTTTGGATCCAATGGACGAGGCATGGATGCATACCGTCCCCTTGTCGGTGTACTTGATGGCGTTGGAGACGAGGTTGGCCAGAATCGCGTGCAAGACCGATGGATCGCCGACGGCGCACATGTCGACATTCGAGTAGCTCAATTGAATGGCCTTGGCATCGGCCATGGGCTGAAACGTGGAGCAGATGCGTGCGACCAGCACATGCAGATCGACGATGTCGGTACGCGGTTCGATGCCCAGTCCATCCAGCTTTGCGATATCCGTGAGCGCACCCAAGGCGGCAATGAGGTTGTCCGATGCGGCCTTGATTCGCGTGACCACGACGTGTTGCCCCGCAGTCGATGGCAAGCCCAGCAGCTCGTCAATGAACAACACCAGTGCCTGAGCCGGCTGACGCAGATCGTGGCTGGCAGCTGCCAGAAAATTCGCTTTGACAGCCAGCGCCTCTTCAAGCAGCAGTGCATGTTCCTTTCGCTCCGCGCGCAGCATGAGCTGATCCCGCTGCAATGCGGCATGGTTGCGCTTTTGTCTCGAAAGGGACAAGAGCGCGGCGATGGCGCCTGCGCCCTGCATCCCAAGCAGAATCGACGCCGTCCACGCCGCATCTGGCGCGCCCAAGCCCAATGCGACCATCACGACGGCAAACTGCCCACCGATGAAACTGGCGAGCGTACCGGGCCGCCGCCACAGCCAAACATAGGTGAGCGCGCTGTAGGGAACCAGCATCATCAGCATCGGCTCCTGAAAAGGTCGAAGACCTGTCGGCGAGCCCCATGAAAATGCGCTGGACCCGGCAAAGGCACCGGCGAAAAACGCCAATGCCCCGGTCAGCAGGAACGACAGTGGCTGCATGGTTTTCGGCCCGATCCGATTCGACGCCATGAGCAGCCCAACCACGGCGCCTGCCGACAGCCAATACCAACACCAGAGAGGTGTGGCATCGCACAGAGCCAGCGCACAACCGGCAAAGACAACGAATGTTCCAAATGCCCGGAATGCCAACAGATCCCCAGCATGACGACGATGCCTGTACCCGCTGTGTTGCTCGGGGCGATGGTCCGAT
Source organism: Variovorax sp. GW821-FHT10B04 (assembly GCF_059415645.1). NCBI lineage: Bacteria > Pseudomonadati > Pseudomonadota > Betaproteobacteria > Burkholderiales > Comamonadaceae > Variovorax > Variovorax sp. GW821-FHT10B04. Next base: position 59,952 of record NZ_JBWKNQ010000011.1, on the reverse strand, counting down.
GAAGTGAGGGATTTATGCATTGGCACCTTTATTTGGCGTTGCATATCCATTCGACCCGAAGCGTTACCAAATCTATATTTCTTTCATCGAATCGCGCTTTTACGCCATCGATTTGATTGAAATAGCTATCGAAATATCAGATTGCGACCTTGTTGCTCGCCTCCTGCCGATCGTCTTCACCGTTCGGCGGCTTTCACCTTCCGCTCGTCGCCGGATAATCCGCACTTATCCGAAGAGGCGACATCATGAAAATAGAGCGATCCTTCGAGTCAGATGAATTGATCGAAGCCGAAGCGACACCCTCGGTCGTCGATCATTTCGCAGCAGCCACGGCGCCCATCTGGCCAGCCTGGGTCTTGTCGGCCGCGGTGTGCGTCTGGTTCTCCTGGAACGCGCTCCCGGCCTCCTATCTGGCGATCTGGATTCCAGCCTACCTGGTCTTCACCATCGGCCGGATCGAAATCTTTCGACGTTACTTTCGCGTGGCCAAACATCAACGCGCGCGCGACGAGGCACTGTGGCGCCAACGCTTTTTCGTTCTGATGATGACCTACGGGACGATGCAGGTGCTGTTGATCGCGCCCGCCGTGGTGTCCGCAACGATCGAGCGCGCCATGCTGCTCACCTTCATGATCGTTTTTTCAGGCGCGCTCGTGAGCTCCATCATGCCGCTGAGCAAGCGAAATCTTCGCAGCTACCTGGCCTTGACGCTGGGCACCGTGGCCGCCGCCTGGCTCCTGGCGCCGAATGGCTATGGCTGGGCCATCGCCGTCGGATTGATCGGCTGCGGCGCGGCCTTTCACAAGACGGGCCTCTCGCGGCTGGCGGCGATCGAGCAGACGCATCGACTCGGTCTCCAGTTGGCGGAAAGCAATGCGCTTCTCAAGCAGACCAACATCACGCGCTCGAGACTGACCATGGAAGCGAGCCACGACCTGCGGCAACCCGTGCAGGCATTGACGTTGATGGCGGACCTGCTACGGACCTCCAAGAACTCGCCGACCTTCGATGCCCGCGTCCGCGACATCGAGATCTGCGCGGCCAGCCTTGCCGACATGCTGAGCGAACTGATGGAGTTCAGCCGCCTCGACCTCGGTGGCTACGCACCGCAGCAGCAGGCCGTGCCGATCGACGAGGTGCTGAACGAACTGAACGCCGTGCTTGCCAGCGCGGCACAAAGAAAGCGCCTCGGATGGAGTGTCGCGGCGCTGCCGCTGGACGTTCGCAGCAATCCCTGGATGCTCCGGCGCATTCTGCTCAACCTGGCGACCAATGCCGTCAAGTACACCCGCTCGGGGTCGATATCGATCGAGTGCCGGCGCATTGACGACCATCTCGACGTCATCGTGCGGGACACCGGTGCGGGAATCCCCGATTCGCAACAGAAGCGGATCTTCATGGAATTCGTCCGCATCGACGAAACGCGAGGCAGCGAGCCCGGCATGGGCATCGGACTGGCCTTCGCCAAACGTGCGGCAGACGCCCTGGGACACCGATTGAGCGTGCGGTCGACGGTGGGCAAGGGCACCGAGATGATCCTGCGCGTCGCGCTGGCTGCGCCACGCACCATACCTGCACCCACCAAGCCTCAAGCGGCCTCGGCGGAGAAGAAAAGCTCCGTCGCGGGCCTGCATGTGCTGGTCGTCGAGAACGACCCCCTGCTGCAGCGCAGCATGATCAACATCCTGGAGAGCTGGGGCATCTCGGTAGATGCCTACGCATCCGGCGAAACGCTGGCGGAATCGGACATGGCGCACGGCGCTCGGCCGGACGTGATCCTGGTCGACCTCCACCTGGATGGCCAGATGAACGGGCTGGACACCATCCGCACCGTGCGCGACCGCTTCTCGCAACCGCATCTGCCTGCGGTGCTCCTCACAGGCGATCTTTCTCGCGACATCGAGGAACAGGCGTCGTCGCAGCAGGTGTCCCTCGCCTACAAGCCGCTTCGCCCCCATCGGCTGAAGGAACTGCTGGGGCAGGTGAGCAGGCACGCCGAATCGGCGGAAGCCCTCCACTAGGAGCGCAGCGGTGCCACCGGAAAATCGAAGGAGACCAGGCGGAAGGGCTCGCCCATCAGCGTGAAGTGCCACCACTCTTCCGCGATGCCGGCAAAGCCGCCCTCCTTCATCAGATCGCGCAGCAAGAAGCGGTTGGCCTGCACCGCCGGTCCGACCGCAGCCCACAGCGTGTTCGACCGTGGCCCGAAGAAGTCGAAAGGCGATCCCATGTCCAATTCGCCGTTTTCCAGCCAAGGACCCGTGGCCTGGGATTCAGTGCATCCGCCGCCGCGCGTCAGCGTGAGGTCGACCGTGCTGCCCCGGCTGTGGCTGGACTGCGCCGCGATGTAGCCCTGCAACAGCAGCTTGCGCTTGTCGATATCCGGGTAGTACTTCTGCTTGGCAGCGGCATCGTCCGGTGCCGTCGACCACTGCACGAAGTCTTCGACGGCTCGCCGCGGGCGATAGCCGTCGAAGACCTTGAGGCGCAAGCCCAGCGCGTCGGCATTGCGCGCCACCGAGCGAAGCGCTTCGGCCGCTTCGCGTGTGAGCAGGCACAGCGCAGCTTCATAGCCGACGACAGGCCGTCCCACGAAGTTGTCGGCGCCCGCGTAGCGGATATCGAGCTCGATCTCCGGTGCAAATTCAGCCAGGCTCACAAATGCTTCACGTGTCATTCCGCTTCCAATTCTTCATCGATCAATCGACCCGTACCTGGAAGCTGACCTCACCGCTCGCCCCCGGGTTGAGCGGACCATCAAACGCCCAGCGCAGGTTGCCCCTGCCACCCACCGCCTGCGCGGTGCCGCACGCCACCGCAGGCAGCGGCGATGCGTTGGCCGGCGTGTTCTTCGTGCAGTTGCCCAACGCCACCGGGGTGCCGCTCGCGCTCGCGCTCTCGAACGTCGTGTACGCCGGCACCGTGTCGTTGACCACCACCTGCGTCATCGGCGACGCGCCGTTGTTCAGGTACTTCACCCGGTATTCCAGCATCTGGCCGGACTTGGCCTCGTTGCTCGCGCTCCAGGCGCCACCGGTGGTGACGTTGCGAACCTCCTTCGTCAGCTCCAGCACCGAATTGCTCACCGTCGTGCTGTCGACCACCGTGTAGCTCGCGCTCAGCCCCGGGTTGGCCGTGCCGAAGCTCAGCGCCGCGCGCACCGTGGTCTGGTTGACCGTGGCGTTGTCGGCGTTCGCCGGTATCTGCTCCTTGAGCACCACGCACACGACCTGGCCCTGCACGACGGTGGTGCTGGCGACGGTCGGGTACAGCTGCGCGGCAGTCCCCTGCAAGGTGTTGGTGCAGCCCGGGTCGGCGTAGATCAGGCCCGACCATGTCGCGCTCGGGTTGGCCGGCGTGGCCGATTCGCCCGTCACGCTGAAGACCAGGCTGCCGCCCGTGCCGGCGGTGAAGGTGTGCGGGTAGGCCACCGATGTGCTGGGCGCGCCCTGGCGTGCGCCGTTGGCCACGAAGGTGCTGGCGGGCACTTCACCGAAGCTGATCTGCGCGCTGCCGCCGGCAGGTGCCGCGAAGCTCATCCGCTGGTTCGCCCGGCTGTAGGTGAAGGCGATGGCGCCCACGGTGACGGTGCTGCCGTCAGGCACGGCCGTGCTGCCCGAACCCGCGCCGGTGGCGGTGTAGCCGCTGGGCAGGCCCGCCGCCACGCACACCGTGGTGCCGGCGGCGACGCCTGCAGGGACGTTCAGCGACCAGGCGCCGTTGCTGTCGGTGGTGGTGCTGGCATGGATGGTGGCGGCGCAGTCGCTCAGGCTGACGCTGACGCCGCCCAGGCCGGCTTCGCTGCCGTTCTTCAGGCCGTCGTTGGGTGTGCCGGTGTTGACGCCGGCGCTGGGCGCACCACCGTCATTGAAGACGTAGCCGCTCAGGCCGTTGAGCCGGTTGATGAAGGTACAGGTGATGTCGGCGCCCGCAACCATCTTGGCCGCGGGCAGGCTCAGCGTGGCACCGCTCAGGGTGCCCAGCGCGCCGGTGCCGTTGCCGTCGGCCGCGCCATTGGCGTCCAGGCAGCTGACGGATGCAGGCGCGGCGGGCCAGCCGGTGGGCGGGTTCTCGGCAATGGTGGCCGCCTGGCCACTGATGCCGGTGATGCCTGCGGTGCCGAGCACGCTCACGCCGGAGGTGGCCGTGGTGATGCTGTCGGCGGTAGCCGAGAGGCCGGTGAGCGCGAAGTTGAAGGTGCCGGTGCCGCCGTTGGAGGTCTTGGCGATGCGCACGCGCGGGTTGACCATCACGTTGATCTCGTTGTCGCTCTGCCAGACCGTGAAGGCCGCTGTGTAGCCGGTCAGCGTGATCTGGTTCATGGGAACCGCACCGATGGTGTTGCGTGCGGCGCCGGTGAAGGCCGTGGCGTAGAACTTGTCGGTGCCGCGTGTCCAGTTGGTCACGTTGAGCGTGCGCCCGGCGGTCATCGCGAGCGTGGCCGTCGTCAGTTGGGCGGTGCCCGCGGAGGCGAAGTCCAGCGTGCTGTTGGCACTGACCGTCAGGGTGCCCATGCCGTGCGTGAAGGCGCCCAGGTTCAGCGTGCCGCCTGCCAGCTCGATCTCGATGTTGCTGTTGGCAAGCGCGCTGGTCAGCGTGAGCGTGGCGCCCGTCTGCACGATGATCTTGCCGCTGCCCGTGACGCCGGCACCCGCAATGGTGCTGCTGCCACCCGACAGCGTGAGCACACCGCCCGCGCCCAGGGCCAATGTGCCCGAATCGGCCAGACCGCTCGACAAGGTCTGCGTCTTGCCGTTCATGTCCAGCGTCGTGCCACTGTTCACCGTCGTGGCACTCGCCGTCGGCAGCGCTCCGTTGATGCCCAGTCTCAGCGTCCCACCCGTGACCGTCGTGCTGCCGTCGTACGTGTTGACAGCACCCAACGTAAGGATGCCGCCACTGGCATTCACCAAGCTGCCAAGGCCACTGATGATGCCGTTGGCGACGATGGTGCCGCCAAGGTAAGACGGCGCAGTGAACGTGACCCGATGGCCCTGTGTATCGATGGAACCGGCAAGCACCATGGTGCCGCCATTGATCATGTTGCTGATGGTGGCGTCCGCCGCCAGGGTGATCGGGCCACCAACGGTCGTACCGCTGTCGCCGAGCAGGGCGCCTGCCGATGACAGGCCCGTCCCGCTGATGGTGATCGGCTCCGCGCCTATCGTTCCTGCACTCAGATAAAGGGTAGCGCCACTGCTGACCGTGGTGCCGCCATCCGTTGAGCCCAGTGCATTCGAGTTAAAGATGCTCAGTTGCCCTGAACTGACCGTCAACGCACCAGTGAAGGTGTTGTTGCCGTAAAGCTGCACACGACCCTTCGTTTCCCAGGTTCCGGCCGTACCGCTGAGTACCGAATTGAAGGTCAGGATGATGCTGCTGTTGTCCAGGACAGTATTGGAAGCGGTGCCATTGAGCGTGCCGCCATTGAAGATGTAAAACGCGGAGGTGTTCGTATTGGTCAGGCCGCCGATGTCTTGCGTGCCTGTCACTGCAACCGCACTGCTGCCGCCTGGCCCCGTGAACATGGCGATACCGCCGGGGCTCCAGGCACCGTTGGGCGTACCGGTGTCAGTAGTCCAGTTGGTGGTGGCCGCGTTCCAGGTGGCGCTGCCACCGTTCACTACGCCGTTGGCCGTCGTGTTGGCACCGTCCCAATAGTTGGTGACAACGTACGTGTTAGTGAAAGTGCAGGTGAGGTCTGCCCCGGCGATGACCTTGACTGCCGGAAGAGTCAGCACATTACCGGCCAGCGTTCCGACGGCGGCTATCCCGTTGCCATCGACAGCGCCGTTGGCGTCAAGACAACTGGCGCCAGTCAGGGCGTAGTTGGGAGGCACCGCCTCCGTGAGCGTCACCGCAGTACCTAGCGCAATGACGGCGATACCGCTCGGACTGGATGGTGTCGCCGTGCTTGCCGCCATGGTGGTGATGTTGGTCGGCGCACTCGCCAGGTTGGTCTGCGTGAAGCTGAACGGGCCGCCGAAGCCTCCCGTTGTGATCTTCTGCACTTTCACGGTCGCGCCGACAGTGATCTCCATCGCAGTGTTCCATACCGTCGCAGTGGCACTGTTCGGGCTGAGTGTCACCTGATTCAGCGGTGCCACGTTCAACGTGTTCTTCGCCGGTGCACCAGTGATGGCGTTGGCCGTGAATTTGTCGCTGCCCGAGACCCAGTTGCTCACCGTGAGGGTGAAGGTGCTCGGGCTGAATGTGTTGACCGTGATCTGGTCGGCCTGGCTCGCCACGAAGTCCAGTGTGCTGTTCGCCGTCAGGCTCAAGGTGCCCATCTGCGTGTGCGTGAGACCTGTGCCCAGGTTCAGCGTGCCTCCAGCAAGCACGATGTTCACGTTGGCGTTGTTCAGCGCTGCCGTCAGCGTCAGGATCGCACCGCTGTTCACCGTGATCGTGCCGCTGCCAGTGATCGCACCGATGCTGCTGTTGCCTGTCAGCGTGAGGCTGCCGTTCACGCCCAGGTCCAATGTGCCGCTGCTCGTCAAGCTCGCCAGGCTCTGCGTCTTGCCGTTGATGCCCAGCGTGGCGCCGATGGCCACTGTCGTAGCGCTGGCAGTTGCCAACGCGCTGTTGACGCCCAGCGTCAGGTTGCCCGCGCTCACCGTCGTCGTGCCGGTGTAAGTGTTGACCGCGCTCAGCGTGGTCGTACCCGCGCCCGCCTGCTCTACTGCGCCGAGGCCGCTGATGATCTTCGTGCTGCTGTACGCGTTGCTGCGGTTGAACTGCAGCTTGGCGCCACTGGCCACCGAGGTGCCCGAATTGCTGTCGATGCTGCCCGTCGTGCCACCTGCGCCCACCTGCAGCGTGCCGCCGCTGACCGTCGTGGTGCCGCTGTAAGTGTTGGTGCCCGTCAAGATCTGCGTCCCAGTGCCGATCTTCGCGATGTTGGTGATGCCGGCCTCGAGCGTCGCCTCCGCACCCGTGGCATTGCCATGGATCACCCCGGAGAAGCTACCGCTCTTGTCGCCAGCACCAATCGACAGCACCTGGCTGGACTGACCATTCCACCCCGCGAACACGTCGCCCGCGCCGTTGAGACCACCGATGCGAATGCTGTTTCCGCGGTGCGTGAACACCGCGCCAGAAGAAACGGTCACATCCGCCGTGACACCCGACCAATTGGCCGAGGTGTTGTCCGTCCCAAACACCCCTGAGATCACATTGATCTGCCCGGTCAGCGTGATCGGTGTGGCGCCACCAAAGTTGATCCATCCACCCGCGATGCCGCTACCACCGCCCTGCACGTTCAATGTACCTGCACCGCCATAAGCGGCCGTGAAGACACGTCGACTGCCAAAGCCGGGATACTGACTTGTCAAGACCAGGGTGCCGCCGGAACTTACGGTCGTTGCCGAATATGCGATGGAGTTGATCGCAACACCATTGACCTCCAGTGTGCCCGCACTGACCGTCGTGCCACCGCTGTAGGTGTTGGCACCGCTGAGCGTGATCGATCCATCGCCCGCCTTGGTGATGGCAGTGGCGCCAGCGATCACCGAGCCCACTGTGGCGCTGACACCCGCATCCGCCGTCAAAGTGGTCGCCGCCGTGGTGTTCAGCGTGCCGCCCGTCAGCGTGTAGCCCGTCGTGTTGAAAGTCAGCCCATTGATATTCTGCGTACCACTCACCGTGACCGTGCTGGCCCCTGTCGTCACGCCGAAGATCGCCGTTCTGCCCGTATCCCAGTTGCCATTGGGTGTGCCCGTGCTGGTCGTCCAGTTGAGTCCGGTCGATGTCCAGGTGCCGCTGCCGCCTTCCACGCCGGTCGTGTTGACAGCCGGGCCGTCCCAGTAGGTGCCCACCCGGTAGTCGCTCGTGAATACGCAAGTGAAGTCCGCACCGGCTTTGACGTTGGCCGCCGGGATCGTCAGAACATTGCCCGCCAGCGTCGCGAAGGCCGAACCCGTATTGCCGGTCGCGCCGCTGTTGGCATCGGTACAGATGGCACCTGTGAGCGGATAACCCGCAGCCGGCGTTTCCGTCAGCGTGACGGCCGTGCCCATCATCATCACCGTGATGGCGCTGGGCGATGCCGGTGCTGCCGTACCCGCCGCCGTGGTCGTGATGTTGGCCGGCGCACTCGCCAGGTTGGTCTGCGCGAAGCTGAACGGACCACCAAAGCCACCTGTCGTGATCTGCTGCACCTTGACCGTCGCACCCAGCGTGATTTCGAAGGCCGAAGTCCAGAGCGTTCGGCTGGCTGCGGCGGGGCTGAGCGTCACCTGGTTCAATGGCGCGACATTCGTCGTGTCCTTCGCCGGTGCACCGGTGATGGCACTGGCGGTGAACTTGTCGCTGCCAGACACCCAGTTGTTCACCGTGAGGTTGAAGGTGCTTGGGCTGAATGTGCCGACCGTGATCTGGTCGGACTGGCTTGCTACGAAGTCCAGCGTGCTGTTCGCCGTCAGGCTCAGCGTGCCCATCGCCGTGTGGCTGAGGCCAGCGCCCAAATTCAACGTGCCGCCGGCCAGCACGATGTTCACGTTGGCGTTGTTCAGCGCTGCCGTCAGCGTCAGGATCGCACCGCTGTTCACCGTGATCGTGCCGCTTCCGGTGATCGCACCTATGCTGCTGTTGCCGGTCAACGTGAGGCTGCCGTTCACGCCCAGATCCAGCGTGCCGCTGCTCGTCAGGCTGGCGAGGCTTTGAGTTTTGCCGTTCACGCTCAACGTGGCGCCACTGGTCACCGTGGTTGCGCTAGCTGAAGGAAGCGTACTGTTGGCACCCAACTGCAACGTACCGACACTGACCGTGGTGGTGCCGGTGTAGGTGTTGGCGCCCGAGAACGTTTGGGTTCCGCTACCCGCCTTGATGATGGAGAGCGTGTTGTTCAGACCATTGGCGATCACGCCGGAGAAGGTTGCGTTATTGGCGCTTCCCAATGTGAGCGCATAGCCGCTCACGGATGTCGTGTGCCCCACGACAGTACCGGCGCCGGCAAGCGAGCCGATGCTGCCCGAAGTGGAATTGGGATTTGCCCAGCCGCTGCTGGAATTGCGTAGTTGCAGGGTACCGTTCAAGGTGATGTCGGCCGTCGACAAGCTGGTGCCGGCACCGCTGATGCACAAGCCGCTGTCCGCAAAGGCGGTCGTGCTGGAGACGCCGTTGACGATCAGAGTACCGGTGAATGCATTGCTGGTATTGCGCAGATTCACGCAACTGCCCGCGTTCGCACTGGTGATGTTGACCGTGCCGGTACCCGTCAACCCACCGTCCAGAAAGAACCCTCTGTCGCCGGTCGTGGCCGCGTTCTGCGAATTGTTGATGGTGGTCGTCCCGCTGATTGCCACCGGGCCTAGAAGGGTGGTCCAGTTGCTCGGGTTCTCGTTCATCAGCGTAGCGCCGCTCGCCATCGTGATTGTCTTGGTGCCGGTTACGGCAAGAGGGCCAACACTGGTGAAAGACAAGATCGCACCCCCGGCAACACTGGTGGTGGAGTTGTGATTGTTGCCCGCCCAGACTGACAAGATCAGTTTGCCAGCGCTCACGATGGTGGTGCCGTTGTAGGTGTTGACACCACTCAAGGTGGTCGTGCCCGTGCCCGCCTGCTCGACTGTGCCTGCTCCGCTGATGACCTTCGTACTGCTGTATGCATCGCTGCGATTGAACTTGAGCGTTGCACCGCTGGCCACCGATGTACCCGAGTTGCTGTCGATGGTGCCGTTGGTGGTGCCGTCCCCCACCTGCAGCGTGCCTGCGCTCACGGTCGTCGCGCCGGTATAGGCATTGACCGCACTCAACGTGGTCGTGCCAGTGCCGCCCTGCTCTACTCCGCCCGCGCCGCTGATCACCTTTGTACTGCTGTAAGCATCGCTGCGGTTGAACTTGAGCGTGGCACCGCTGGCGACCGAAGTGCTGGCGTTGCTGTCGATGGTTCCGGTCGTGCCCCCCGCACCCACTTGCAACGTGCCGGCATTGATCGTGGTGATGCCGGTGTAGGTATTGGCGCCACTCATCGCCATCGTGCCCGCGCCCTTTTTGACAAAGGTACCCGCACCCATGAGCGAGCCACTGACGCCGAGCGTGACGCCGGAGTTGACGGTGACGTCCATCGACGTTGCGCTCAACGCCATGTTGGTGGCGGACATGGTGGAGTTGGCAGTGGCTGTGATCGACACCCCAGACCGGAAGTCCCAGCTCCCGGACGTGGCATTCGGCGTGCCGCTCGCCAAGGTGCCGCCAGCCAGTGTCAAAGCGCCGCCGACCTGATGCGTCGTTCCGTTGGCGCTGGTCATGGTGCCACCGGGGTTGAGCGTGACCGCAGGCCAGGTTGTCCGGCCCGAACCGAACAGGCCGTTGTCGGTTCCCGCCAGCAACGTTCCTCCGTTGTTGACAGTGACGGCAGACGTCGTTCCCAACGCACCGCCATTGACTGTGTTCGGGCCGCTACCGACGAGCGTGCCGCCATTCACTGCGGTGGTGCCGCTGTATGTGTTGAGTCCCGTCAAGGTCTGCGTACCGGCACCGACCTTGGCGATGTTCGTGATGCCACCTTCGAGCGTAGCGTCGCCACCCGTGTTGTTGCCGTGAATCACGCCCAAGAAACTACCGCTCTTGTCGCCTGCGCCGATGGACAAGACCTGTGTGGTCTGACCACTCCATGTGGCAGCCACGTCACCTGCGCCGAAAAGACCGCCGATACGGATGCTGTTGCCGCGGTGCGTAAACACCGCGCCCGAGGAAACCGTTACATCCGCCGTGCTGGCAGACCAGTTGGCGCTCGTGTTGTCAGTGCCAAAGACCCCGGACATCACGTTGATCTGCCCCGTGAATGCCATGGCCGCGGACCCGCCCAAGTTGACCCAACCGCCGGCGATGCCTGCGCCGGCGTTCTGCACACTCAATGTGCCAGTGCCACCCACGGCCGTTCCCAGGACGCGTCGATTGGAGAAGCCGGCAGTCTGGTACTTGAAGACCAGCGTCGCACCGGAATTGACGACCATCGTCGGAGAACTGCTATTGATCGCCGCATCATCGAGTTCGAGGGTGCCGTCATTGACCGTGGTGGTACCGGTGTAGGTTGTGGCACCAGTCAGCACGACAGTTCCCGCCCCCGACTTGGTGACTGGGTTCGTGCCAGCAATGACCGAGCCGACCGTGGCGCTGAGGCCGGCATCTGCTGTGATCGTGATTGCGCCCGCCGTGTTGAGCGTGCCACCGCTGAGTGTGTAGCCCGGACTCACGAAGGTCAGACCACTGATGCTTTGTCCGCCACTCACGGTGACGACACCGGCCGTGGCTTGAAATATGGCTGTGCTACCGCTCGCCCAGATGCTGTTGGGCGTGCCGAGGTTGTTGGTCCAGTTGGTGGCAGTTGCGTTCCATGTTCCCGCGCCACCTTCGATCGCGCCATTGCCGGTTGTCCCCGAGCCGTCCCAATAAGTACCAGCGGCGTTCGATGTGCTGATGATGACTTGCCCCGCAGCGCCTGCACTGCCTGCCCAGCCGCCGATGCTGCCGCCTGCACCACCGATCCCTCCCAGCGCGGAATACACGGCACCAACCACGCTGCCGTGCGCGCAGGATGTACCCGCCGTGGAGCCCGCGGTGACGCTGGAGCCAGCGGTATCGAGACGAGCAGCGCCACCCGCACCGGCCGTGCACCCGGCGCCCCCCCCACCACCACCGCCACCGTCGAAGCTGCCCATGTCGGCGCCGGCGGCACCACTGACGAAGCTGTTGGTCCAGGCAGCGCTCGCGCCGCCGGCGCCGCCAGTGGTACCGGGGCTGCCACCGTTTCCACCGCCACCGCCGCCGCCGCCGGCAAGAACCAGCACATCGGACGACACCATGTTCTGGATCATGGTGATCCCGCCGCCGCCGCCGCCGCCGCCGGAAGACCCCACACATCCGGAAAGGCCCCCCTTGCCGCCCTGCACACCGCCACCGGTACCGCCGGCACCACTGCCGCCACATGTGCCGTAGACGCCACCTCCGCCACCTCCGCCGACCGTCACTGTCAATTGCTGGCCCGGCGTCACGGGCAGAGTGCCCATGACACGAGCGCCCTGGCCACCTGAGCCCGCTGTACCTCCGTCGCCGGCCCCACCACCACCGCCGGCACCCAGCACCTGAACGAACAGGCTCGTCACACCGACAGGCACGGTATAGGTGCCGCTGGTGGTGAACGTCGTCGTCTGCGCCATGGCCGCGATGGACAGCCCGGCCGAGACGGTTGCCATCGCGGCATTGCGCAGCCAGCGTCCGGCTCGGCCTGAAGCTGAGAGCGAGAGGGTCTGGAAAGTCATTTTTTTTCTGGAGTTAGGGCGCACGGAAATCAACGGAGGCCTATCAATTGAGGTCGGCCACGACGGCCACGACCAGCGGACGGACACCCGCATCGCTTGCCGCGGCGACAGTGACGGGCGCGAGAGCCTGCGAGTCGACCCTCACGCCGATGGCGCGTGGGCTGTGCCCTGCCAATGCACGTTTGATGGCACTTGCACGGGCCAGCCAGAGGCCCACATGCGCCGCATCGACATCGCCATGACCGACACTGACGTCTACTTGCCCAATGCCGGCCGGCCCGATGGCGCCGGCCAGCGCAGCGAGCGCCCGGCGACCGGAATCACTCAGCTCTTCGCTGCCGGCATCGAAGAGCTGGCCTTCCGTCCATTCGATGCGGGCGGGCAGCGGCTGGCCGGCTTGCCAGCTCCGTGCTGCCACGGTTGCAGGCACCGGGGCAAGCGCGGCGCGCGCCGCGGCGACTTCGCCGATACCGGAGCCCGTGGCCGCACTCTGCGCAGCGATGCCGCCGTCCGCCGATGCGGCCGGACTCTGCAGGCCGAGCGTGCCTTCGTCGAACTTGAAGCGCAGCCGCATGTAGAGGCCGCGGTTGGTGTAGTCGGCACCGGCCAGGTCCGGATCCTTCAAGCCCAGCACGTTGTAGCCGGCCGACACCCAGAGGTTCGGCATGGCCTGGTAGCCAGCCTCGAAGCCCAGGGTGCGCTGCACCGCGCCGCCCTTGCCGTAGAGCAGACCGGCCTGCACGCCCAGGTCCCAGTCCTTGGCGATGTCGCGCGTGTAGCGCACGTGCCCCAATTGCGCCCAGTAGCTGGACGACGTGATGCTGTCGCTCAACGTGGTGTAGCGGAAGGCGTAGCGCGCGCTCCAGTACTCGCCGCGCGCAGGGTTGTAGTTGAAGTTGCCGGACACGATGTGCGTGCGGCTCGTGCCGGGCGTGCTGAGGGTCGAGAGGGTCGACACGTCGCTCGCGGTGATCTTGCTGTCGTCATCGACCAGCGTGCTGTTGGTGCCGGCGGTCAGGTGTTCGTACTTGTGCTCGTAGCGGGCGAGCGCATTCCATGGGTCGGCGCCACCGCTCGGCCGGTAGGCAAGGCCGAACTGCTGGCGCATCTGCAGCAGCGTGTCGGTGCTGGCCGTGCGGTTGATGACGCTGCGCGTCAGAAAGGTCCAGTCGGGTTCGAGGCGGTAGGACGCACCGAGCGTGCCGAGCAACGTGTCGGACGCGCTGGCACTGCGCTTCTCGAGCGTGCCCACGGTGCGCAATGTGCCCAGCGTGTATTCGAAGCCGCCGACGATGGCGCGCGCGTTGCTGTCGGTCACACCGGTGGCCGCGCTGGACGACGTGGTGGTCACCGATGCGGGGTTCTTGCCAAGGTCCTGGGTCTGCTCGTAGCCACCGGTCAGTCGCAGGTTCTCGGTGACCTTGAAAGTGTTGCGCAAGCCCATCGCCGCCTGGACGCTGCGACCATCGCTGACGTCGCTCAGGCGGTACTCGTTGTACGCGCGTGCACCTTCCATGTAGTTGCTCTCGACACCGAACAGCGCCACGTTGCGCTGCGTGGTGCCGGTGACGTTCTGCAAGGACGTGAGGCTGTCGACGAAGGCGTACCGACCGTAGAGCCGGGTCTTGTCGGTGATGGCATAGCTGCCACCGATCGCGGCCGCATGGCGATCGCTGTGGTCGACGTCCTGCTCGAGCTCGCCGAACACCTGGAACTGCGGCATGAAGGGCACCTGCGTGGTGATGCGGCCGCGCACGGTGGTGGTGGACTCGGTCTGCGACGTTCCGGCCCCGCTGATGGTTCCGACCGAGCTGGCGCCCCCGTTGTTGCTGGTCGTGCTGCCGGCGACCTGGCCGTAGTCGAAGCTGCCAGCGGCAGTCCCGGTCTGGTTGCCATGTCGCACGGCACCTTCGAGCACGATGGTGTCACCGAGCTTGTGCTGCACGGTGCCCGTCAGGCTGCGGCTGGTGGCATCGGCCAGCGTGCTGGCGCCGATCCCGGCCGTCTTGCCATAGAGTGCTTCGGCCCGCAGGCGCGTGAGGCCGCTGAGTGCGTATTCGGCGCGTGCCGTGCCTTCGGTGCGGCCTGCGCTGCTGCTGGCACTGAGATTGTCGAAGCCCTCGCTGGTCTTCAGGGCCTGCGCCTGGATCTTGAGGTCGGCGTCTTCGTGGCGCAGCTCGATGCGCGATGCGCTGCCGGTGCCGGCCAGGTCGGTGTCGGTGCGCACCGCTTCAGCCGCGATCACGGTCTTCTCGCCGAGGCGACCGATGCCGGTGACGGCGTAGAGCTTGCGGCGGTTGTCCGGGTTGTCGTCCCTGGAGGCCACGACACCCAGTTGCAGGCGCTCGGTGACCTTGAACTGCAGGTCTGTTCCGGCCACGAGAAACTTCGGTCCGCCTTCGTCGACTTCGTAGGTGATGCGGATCGACTGCGGATTGAAGTTCTCGTCCATCGAGGCGATGGGCTGCAGGAACAGGATGCGTGCCGACAGCGGCTCGATCGTGTAGTCGGTGAAGCGCGACACGGCCGTGGTCTTGAGGATCACGGACGGCTGGTTGCGGTCGCGCACCAGGATCTCGACCTTTTCGCTGTTTGCCAGCAGATCCCCCGTGGACGCGCCGCTGAGGTAGTACGGACCCGAGATACCCAGGCCGCGTTGTTCCTCGACACGCTGCTTCAGGCTGTCATAGGACGCGAAGGACGTGGCGCGGATGCCGCCGCTGTCGTACTGGCTCTTGAGGCCGGTGAGGGTCCGGGACACCTGGCTCAGCTGTCGCACCTCGGTGCTGCTGGCGGTGGTGAAGTCGCCGTAGAGCAGGTACGAGCGGTTCTTGTCGATGCGCACGTAGACCTTCTGCGTACTCTGTGCATCGAAGCCTCGCACGGAGTTGTCGCCGTAGACCGGGTAGAACTCGTCGGGCCGGATGTCGCGAAACAGGCGATCCCGCGTGGTCTTGTCGGAATCGAAGGCCGTGGTGAGCAGGTAGTCGCCACGCACGGTGCCTTTGAAGTAGAAGGCGGCGCGGCCACCGGCCCGTGCGCCGTCGCCGTCGCTGCCGCCGGCGATGTGGCCCAGCTCGGATTCGAATGCACTGCCCGCCGCCTGGGCGCCGAGCGTGACAGGCTTGCCGCGGCCACTGAAGTCGAGCACGCCTTCGACGATGCCGATGCCGGACATCGGCCGCTGCTCGGGCAGCAGCGCCATGCGCGACTCCTGGACCAGCAGCCCGCTGCTCGCCCGCACGCGCACATCGCCGGGCTCACCTGGCGGGATGTAGGTGAAGCTGCCGCTGCCGCCTTCGATGAAGACCTGCGTACCTGGCTCGTCGGGGCTCAGGTCGGTGTCGAGCCAGCGTCCACGATCCGTTTCGAGCGTGATCTGCGTGCGCGCGGTCACGGGCACGCCGTTGGCATCGACCAGCCGCACGCGCACGGTCACCGGGGTACGCAGATCGGCCCGGGCTCCTTCAGGGAGATCGATCTCGATGCGCCCCAGTTTGTCGGGCGCCACCACGCTGACGACCTCATTGGCGCGCTCGTTGCCGAAGTCGTCGACGATGCGCAGGCGCAACTCGTTCTGTCCTGGCTTGAGCTGTACGCCGATGTATTCCCATGCGACGATGTTCTTGGACTGCAGCGTGGCCTTCTTTCCGACGCGGCGCTCGACGATCTCCTCGCCGTTGAGCGCCAGCCGAAGCACCGATCCGAACGGGCCCTTGACGCGCACATTGATGGTCTGCGACGGGACGGTGTCACCATTCTTCAACCCGATGAAGCCGGGCTTGTTGTCTTCGTTGGGCAACACGGTTTCAAGATCGATGATGCCGGGTGCCGGCTGCGGGCCCAGCAGATCGGCACCGCCATCCGGACGCCTGGGCAGCGGGTTGTAGACGGGCGCGCCGGACTGCTGGGGACCGATGGCGCCGAGCGGCGCCGAACCTCCGGACGAAGACAGCGGCAGATCGATGAGAGGGCGCGGCTGATCCATGCCGCTCGAGACGGTGCCCGCACCCGACAGTTGCCCGGACGCCGGCAGCGAGCGTGTGTCGCCATTGGTGAGGATGGTGCTGTCGACGGTCAGGCGCGTCTTGTACGACGCGTCTTCACCCACATCGCCCTTCTGCTGCTTTGCAACGGCCTCCCGCCTGTCTGCGATTTCCTGGGTGATGCGGCTGACGTCGCCGCAATCGGAGATGACGAAGTCGGCGCGCATGAACTCGCCCTTCTTGACGTCGAGGAAGCGGCTGTCCGGAGCACCGGCGTTGCGGTTGTCCAGCGGGATCAGCGTGGCGCCGCGTGGCAGCGTGGTCGCGTCGACCTTGAGCGCATGGGTCACGGGCTTGAGCCCGTAGAGGCTCCACTTGCCATCGACGTCCGTCGTGGCGCTGGTGCCGTCTTCCATAAAGATGCGCACGCCAGGCACGCCCTTCTTGCTGTCGGGATCGAACTCACCGTCAGCTCTCGGGCAGGCCAGATAGACCTTGCCGAAGGCGTACGCGTCATCGGAGAACACGCCACCGGTAACGCTCACACGCCACGAGGCCTCGTTGGAACGCGCGGTGCCCGCACTGGCGTAAGCGCGGTTGATGGCGTCGGCACCGACGGTGGCGCCGACGCCGATGCGCAGGCGGTAGCGCACGGTGGCCGATGCGTCTTTCGGAAGCGCCAGACTGGGCAGCGAGAAGGTGAGTCTTGGCCCAACACCGCCTGCAGGGTCGGATGCGGCCTGGCTGTTCACCCGTGTGCTGCCCTTGACATAAGCAAAACCGACAGGCAACTGATCGTCGAAGCTCACACCGGTGAGCGGCCCATTGGTCTTATTGGTGACGGTGAGCACGTAGTCGACGAAATCGCCGAACTCCGCCGTTTTCTTGGTACCGACCTTGCGCAACAGCAAGCCATTGGCGGTGCCCGGGTCCAGGGGGATGTGGTTGTGCGTCGCCTCACAGGTGGTGCCGGTGGTGCCGTCCAGGCCGGCACGCAGGCTCATGAAGTAACGGGTGTCCGCTCCATCGGCCGGTGCCGAGGCGCTCGGCACGATGGCGCCGCAACTGGTGAAAGTGCCCGTCTGCGACGGAATGGTGACGGACGGCAGCGTCAGGCCCATACCTGCAGGTGGCACGACGTTCAATGTGTAGTCGCAAAGGTTCTGTACGGGTGGCGATCGGAAGAAGAACTGGTACTGGCCGTCCGCACCGGTCGTCATGGAGACGCTGCCGTCGGCGTTGTAGGTATAGGCACCGCTGTCGCCGCCGTAGATCTGATCGGCAGTTATTGGCGTGACACCGCCCGAAAGGCAGCTGGCACGGGTGAAGGTGATCGCCGCACCGGACACTGGAGACCGCGTGATCGCGTTGTAGACGACGCCCTGTGGATCGATCAGCAAGGTGTCGACCGTGGCGGCCGACGCCTGCAGCAACTGGCCGGCGTTCACGGTGTTCGTGGCGAAGGCACCGGCCCAGGCCTTGTTGACGACGACGGCGCCGCGCCCCACGTACTCCGGCTTGACCGTGGCGCGCACGGTGAAGCTGACTTCCTCGGTCGCACCGGGCGCCAGCGCGCGCGTGCCGTCGGTGAGACTCAGCGCGATGTCGGTCGGAATCTGCGACGGCTGGCCCGATTCGGCGGTGCGATTGCAAGGCGTGTTGCCGGTGAAGCTCGCGGCGGGCGTAAGGAACCCGTTCTTCGACCGGGGCGCGCCGGCGAGGGTCCACGCGGCAATGCGGCCTGCCGTGTCGTCCATGGCGAATGCGCAATTGAGGTTGTCCACCAGGCGCAAGTGCGGTGCCGCGGCATTGCCGATATTGGCGACGCGCACGGTGTAGTCCATCTCGAAGACGCCATCTGCAAGGCGGCGCGGTGTCGACACCTGTTTGATGAGCTGCAGCGCTGCCATCTGCGTATCGACGGGCGTGGGCGTGCTGTCGTCGCTGGCCGTCCCGTTGTTGTTGGCATCGGGCTCGGTGCCATCGGTCGATATGTCCGTGATGGCCTTGGCGCCACCCTTGACGATCGCAGCGGCGGCAGTCGCACTGTTCAGCAGAACGCCGGTACGACCCTTGAGATAGATGCGCGTGCTGAACCGGACCGTGAGTTCGCCGCCGACGTCCAACGATGCACCGGGCGCAAGCAAGCCTCCAGTGGACGCCTGACCGGTGTAGCCGGGATTCACCGCGGCAACGGCATTGGTGCGCGATACGACGGCGAGGCTGCCGGGCATGACGGTGTATTGGCCGCCACCAGGTACGGCCTGCGAGGCATAGCTGCCGAACTGCGTTTCACCCGCGCCCTCGAGAACGTCGTTGAGCTGCACGTCGTACAGCGCGGCAGCACCGTCGTTTCGCACGCGCAGCGAGAACTGCACGGTGCCGGTTCCGTCGGGCATGCCGCTCGCGTCGAAGTTGGCGCTAACCGGGCCCGCGGCCTTGGCCAGGCCGATGCGGGCCGCGGTGATCGGCACGACGGCGGTGTTGCTGCCGGCCCGGGCCGACGCTGCGCCATCGTAGTAATAGCCCTGGGCTTCATTCACGACATAGTCGGGCGCGCCGGACAGTACTTTTGCCGAGAAGCGCATGGACATGCTGCCATCGGACACGATACCGGCGGGGATGCCGATGGCGACCTCGATCGCGGAAGCATCGTCGGCATTGGAACGGTAGTTGAACAACGGATCGCCGGGCAGGCGGAACAAGCGCAGCGCACCGCCGGCAGCCGATGCCAGCGATCCGGCGACGTACTGCAAGCCACTTGGAACGACGTCGCGCACCAGCAGCAGCGTTCGTGCCGTTCCGTCCACCATGATGGGCGTGGCGGCAGGCGCAATGGACGGCGTCCCCATGGCGTCCTGCACACCGATGTTGCTGGCACGAATGTCGAACTGCACGACGCTCACGTCGGGCTGCATCACACCGGGATAGCTCGCCGACTTGGACAGTGTCACGACTGCCGCGTTGCTCAGCTGGACGACATCGACGTTCGACACGCTCTGCGCCTGAAGCGCGGTGGTAGCCGAAAGCAGGACACAGCCCGTGCCATTGCTGCTGTTGGGCGTAACGCCTTGCACCAGCAGGCTGGCGGCCTCGCCGGGTGCGAGTTGCAGCCCGCCAGCGGCACCCAGCGGCAACACCGGGTCGGCCGCGTCGGCGACACCGTTGCCGTTGATGTCCCGCACCAGCCTCAACGATGCGAGGTTGAAGTTGGTGGCCGGACACCCGGTGCCACCGGAGACAAGATTCAGGACATAGCTGGACGTGAGGTTGCCGGTGTTGGTCAGCAGATGGCCGAGCGTCGCGGTGACGTTGGGCGGCCGATTGACGTTCTGCGATGCGGTCAGCACGAGCGACTCCACCGCCAGCACGTTGGCGCGAACGGCGTTGGAATCGACGCGCTCCACCTGCGCGATGCCGAATGGCTGATATTCGACGTAGGCCTGCGCAGTGATGACGGTACCGGCCGGCGGCGTCTTGGCAGACACGGCGAAGGGCACGCATGCAGCGAATGCCAGCCCCACGGCCAGCGCCCGGCAAGCGACGGGCCGCCAGATTCGCCACAAGGCAGCATGCAGTGATCCAGGCACCGACGTTGTAGTTTTCTTCACACCTGATTCCATCCAACGGTTGACTGCAGCCCTGATGGGGCGCTGCGCACACGGTTTTTCTTTTCCCTGCGGACGAGGTCAGGCGACGCGATCCGCACGGAAAAAAGGCAAGCACGAAGACTTGCCAAAGCCACGCTCCAGGGGGGAAACAAGAGCGTGGCAATGCCTCCGGAAGGCAAAAATGCCGTGTTTACGGACTGACCTGCACCGAGAAGCGCAGCGTCACGGTGCCGCCTGGTTCAAGCGTGTTGGACGCGCTGCCGCAGCTCACGCCATTGACGGGAGAGCCAGAGGCCGCATAAGCCACGGAACCGGCGCTCAGGCTGGTCGCGACGCATTGCGTCGCCAACGACGGCTGCGTCGCGCCTGCGTAGTTGGTGTTGGCTGGGATGACGTCATTCACGGACACGTTGGTCACCGCTGTAGCGCCCGTGTTGGTTGCGACGACCTGATAGGCCACGCATTCGCCCGGCTTGCGATTGATCGCAACGCGGGCGAAGGCCGGCGTCCCCGTACCCGGGCAGTCGATGACAGCCTGGTACTTGTCAAGGGCGACGACCGAAGCGATCACCGACGTGGTGTCGGTCGGGTTGGAACCCGTGATCACGCAAGTGTTCGGCGAAGCGGTCGTGTCGGTCACGGTCAAGGTCACGGCCTCGGCGCCGCCGATGGCGGTGTTGCCCACGAACACCCGCACCAGCACCTTGGCGAAATCACCAGCCGCGATCGCCGGCAGCATGCCGTTGGTGATCAGCGTGTCGCCGCTATCGAGTGCGCCGTCTTTATTGACGTCGAGGTACAGCGCCGTCGTCCAGCCCGCAGTCACTGCAGCAGCCGACGGCGTCGCAACGATGCTGAAGCCACTGGTGCCGCACTGTTGGTTGCCGGTGTTGCTGATGATGTGCGAATAGGTCTGGCTGCCACCCAGGGGCGCCGAGCCGGTGTTGCTCGGCGTGACCGTGAACACGAAGGTCGGATTGACGATCACGCTGACGGCGTCATGCAGCACATCGGTCAGGATCTGGCCGTTGGTCGCCGCAGTGGTCGACTTCGCCTGGAAATACACCGGCTGCACGACGGCAACGGAGTTGGATGGACTGGTCACGCACGCGTAGAAGGCCTGGCTGCCGCTGGCCGCCACCGTGACCGTCGTGATCGCGGTCGGTGCAGAACACGCTGCGCTCGAGAACACGACCGTCCAGCCAGCCGGCAGGCTGCCTGGGAAGGTGGAGTTCTGGCTCACCGACAGGTTGTAGGTCAGCGACATAGCGCTGTCGTTGTTCACCATGGTCAACGGGAACTGCGCCACCACGCCGCTGTTGGCGGTCACGGTGAAGGCTGCGGACGCGCCAGGGCCAGGGCCGGAATCGCCGGTAACGGCGGTCAGCGGTGCGTTCTGCAGGTCTGCCAGCGAACCGGTGATGACATTCAACACACCCGAGACCGCGTCGAACTCGGTAGCCAGTTGAACCGACGTGGCGCGCGCAACGAAGTTGAACGGCCCGGTGGATGCCGAGCTACCTGGCAGGCGAACCTGCAGGATCACGGTGGAAGTGGCTCCTGCGGCCAATGGACCGGTATCGACTGCACCGGCACCGCCGGTGTTCTGCAGCGGCGTCGCGCCGTCGGAAGCCAACCAAAGGAAGGTGGTACCCGTCGGGAAGTTGTTGCTCGGGGTGGTCAGGTCGAACGTGTCCGTGTCGTTACCGTTGTTGGTCACGACGAACGAGTAGTTGACGTTCGTACCGGCTGCAGCGCTGGCTACCGTGACGGTGTCCGGCGACGCACCATTGGGCGTGCCGTTGGTGGCGTCCTGCGTGCCGAAGATCACGTCGTAGGTGCCGGTGACCGTGAATGCCGCGCCGCCGGTGTTCGACAGCGAGGTACAACCCGTCGCCGCCGTAGCAAGGCTGGTGGGCGTGGTTGCGCAGACGGTGGGGTTGTAGCTTGCGACGTTGCTGGTCTGCGTCGTGCCAATGGCTGCCGTAGGCGACGCTGCGACGATGAAGCTCAGCGTTCCGGACGAACTGCTTGTCACGTTCGAGATGTAAGCCTCGATCGTCTGGCCGACCACCCGGTATTCGATGGTGGCAGAGCCGCCGGTCTGGGTGTCGCTGTCGGCATCGGTCAGCTGGCTGCCCGCCAAGCCACTCCATACACCCGAGCCGGCCACATAGGTCAAGCCGGCAGGCAGCGTGTCCTTGATGTACAGCGGTGCGCCAGTCTGGCCATTGTTGATGTAGCTGAGCGTGTAGACAGTCTGCGTACCGCGAGGACCACTGGTCGCTGGCGTGACCGTCCATGGCGACGAGCCATTCACGGAGGGCAAGCTGATCGACTTGTTGACCGAGAACGCGGCCTGATTGGTCAGCGTGATGGTGTCCGTGTTGGTCACGGTGGGTGCCGTGTACAGCGCAGTCGTTGCGGCCGTGACGGTCACAGTTGCCGCATTGCTGGGCCATGCGCCGAGCGTTGCAGTCGGTGGCACCGTGTACACGACGACGAACTTCAATTGACCATTGCTGCCAGCAACGGCCTGAGCGGTGGCTGCGCAGGGCGTGGCCGCCGAGGTGGTCGTACACAGTGGCGAACCGGTCGCCTGACCTGCACCGTTGTCGAGGTAGACCTCGATCTTGGTGAAGTCCGGCGTGGTCGCGGTATTCACTTCGGCAACACTGATGGTGAAGGTGTCGGAGCCGTTACCCGTGTTGGTCAGGGTGTGGGGCACGGAAACCACTGCGCCCGGGGCGGCGCTTTTTGCACCATCGGCGGTGAGGGTGAAGGACCCGACCTGCTGGACGAAGGTGCTGACCTTGTTGGAGGTGGATACCTGTGTGGTACCCGTTGTGTCGAGGTAGCTCGCTGTGGCGACGTTACCGATCTCGGTGCCGGAAGTTGGCGCCACAGCATTTGCAACAGAGGCACCGAAAAGTGCCACTGCAGCAACCGCCGCAATGCCAGACCAGCGCATGACCGGCCGGAGGCCGGTGCGCTTGGACTGTGTGGTGGTAGTCAATTCATTTCTCCTCTTTGAAAACAGCAACTGCTGCAAATGGGTTCAGGACGTGCGATCACCGGTTGACGCCTGACACGGACGGTGAGGCGGTGGCAACGGGGGGCACGACGCTCAGCACACGCACGCGGGCACTGACTTCGCTCACGCCGCCAGCCGGCAGCTGACCCAGGTTCCACTGCAGAGTCCGGTAGTCGGCATAGGGAACCGGCTCGGACTTGGTCTTTCCGCTGGGCGTGTGCATGAGTGGTTCGGCGGCGAACTTGCCGTCCTTGGTTGCGGCCAGGAGCAGTGCCGAACCCGGCTTGCCGGACTTGGCGAGGTATTCGGTTTCTTCGGGGATGGGCAAGGTCGCCTTGATGTCCTTGACAGCAGCGGCGCCCGAATTCGTGTACTTGACGCGGTACTCGATGACGTCACCGGGCTTGACGGTGGGGGCAGCTTCGAGTTGCTCTTTCCCTTGCGCGTCGGTGATGACACGGACTTGGGTGAGTTCGGCAACGACCTGCTTGGGGGAGGCGGCCAGCGTGGCATTCGCGGCCGGCGAGACCGTCGCGGTCTGGGCGGAGACACCCGCCACGAACAACAACGAGGAGGTGAGAAGAATCAGCGACGCCTTGGCATGGAAGCGCCGGGGCCGACGGGGGGAGAAATGCATGGCGGTTACCTGGTGGGTTGAATAAGAGCGACGCTGCTATTCACCGGCCAGGCCCCATGAGGAGCACGTGCAGGAGCGGGGCAGAATCACGGCGGCATGATTGGCCGCGCATGTCCTTGCTAGTTCGTGGTGTAACGAAATACGTTTTTCAGTTAATGAAACGTACGTTTTGTCGATTTGAATTTCACAGGCTTACAGGTCAGGCATGAGCCCTTCAGAGCAGAATGTC
Organism: Variovorax sp. GW821-FHT10B04; assembly: GCF_059415645.1. Lineage (NCBI taxonomy): Bacteria > Pseudomonadati > Pseudomonadota > Betaproteobacteria > Burkholderiales > Comamonadaceae > Variovorax > Variovorax sp. GW821-FHT10B04. The sequence goes on along the minus strand of NZ_JBWKNQ010000011.1, from coordinate 36,192 downwards.
TAGAGCGGGCGCGACGCGCGGACGAAAAAAAAGCGGCCCATGGCCGCTTGGTTTCAAGGTCGAAAGGCCGCTACGGCCGGGGTGGTAGCTCGATGCTCAGATCCCACGAATACCCATCATCGACGAGCACATCGATGGCACCGATGTCGCTGGAAACCGCGCCCTGGCTGCCGACCAACGACTTCAGGAAGGGTCGCCGGACACCCGTCGTCGGCGTCATCTTGAGATAGGCAGACAGACGCAAGGAGCGCTCGCCAACCGCATGTATCGTCAATCGCACGTCATGGGCCGCCAATTTGGGCCAGGCGACGAACACCTCTCGCAGCAGCACGGCCACGCTGTGGCCAATGAGCAGAATTTCGTCCAGATGACCGATTTCACGGAATTCCAGCCGGACGCCGACCAGCGAAGCCTTGAGCGACAACATGGCCTTGCAGACGTTCCATTCCTCTGCTGCGGAATGCCAGACCCTGCCCACGCGCATTCGCGTGCCGACGCCATGCTCGGCAATGATGTAGTCGGCGAGCAGGGCCACCGCCGGGATCTCGCGTCCGAGCTGCGTATAGAGCTCCATGCCAAGATTGTTCAAGGCATTCAGGATGAGGTGGCTGTCGAGCCGATATGGCGCAAAACCAGCAGGAGATTCTTCTGCGGAAGTCATTCGAAACGATTCCTTGATCGAGTTCGGTCGATCGAGCTTGATGGCCACATCTCAAGAATAGTGACCAAAGAAACACTTGGTGACTGACTCTACTCTTGCAATGCGCTTATTTCATCCGGCTCGATCCGTGTTGCGCATCAAGAAATCGCCGCATGCGGAAGTAATGCCGCCAATGTCGCAAGACTGTCGGCCTCCTCCACCGGCTTGTCTTCTCGCCAGCGCAGCATGCGCGGGAAACGCACCGCAATGCCGCTCTTGTGCCGCGTGCTGCGTGCGATGCCTTCGAATCCCAATTCGAAGACCAGTGTCGGCCGCACGCTGCGCACCGGTCCGAAGCTTTCGATGGTGGTCTTGCGAATGACGGCGTCGACCCGCGCCATTTCCGCATCGGTGAGACCGGAATAAGCCTTGGCAAAAGGCACCAGCTTGCGGTCCGGCTGCTCCGGCGGTCCGTCCCAGACGGCGAAGGTGTAGTCGCTGTAGAGACTCGCACGCCGGCCATGGCCGCGTTGCGCATAGATCAGCACTGCGTCGATGCTCAACGGATCGATCTTCCACTTCCACCAGGTGCCGACGTCCTTCGTGCGGCCGACGCCGTAGCGCGCTTCGCGCTGCTTGAGCATCATGCCTTCGACGCCCATCGATCTCGCGGCCTCGCGCTGACGGCCGAAGTCGGCCCAGTCGACGCCGGTGATCATCGGACTCGCGATGAGTTGCGGATGCTGGACATGCACGACGAGTGCGTCGAGCAACGCACGGCGTTCATGCTGTGGCCGTTCGCGCAGATCGACGCCCTGCCATTCGAGCAGGTCGTAGCCGAGCAGCACGACCGGAATGTCGCGCAGCAGCTTGGGCCCGAGCGTCTTTCGGCCGATGCGGCGCTGCAGCTCGGCGAACGGCTGCACACGATCGTCGCGCCAGACCACGATCTCGCCGTCCAGCACGCAGCCATCCGGCAACGCGTGCCCCAGCGTCTCGACTTCGGGGAAGCGATCGGTCACCAGTTCTTCGCCACGCGACCAGAGCGACACCGCGCCCGCGCGCTTGACCAGTTGCGCCCGGATACCGTCCCATTTCCATTCGACGATCCACTCGGACGGCGGGCCGAGCAACGCATCGAACTGATCCAGAGGCACGTTGAACGGATGCGCAAGGAAGAAGGGATAGGGTTGCCCGCTGGTCTTCCGATCGAGTTCACCAGGACTCTCCGCTGCGATCAGGCCGGCATAGTTCTCAGCGGTGGGCCGGCCGCTGATGTGGGTGTAGCCCATCAACCGCTGCGCAACGCGCTTGGCATCAACGCCCCCGACCGCCGCCAGCGCCTGCGTTACCTGCAGCCGCGAAACGCCGACCCGAAAGCTTCCGGTGATGAGCTTGAAGTAGACCAGCCGCTCCTCCGGCGCCAGACCTTGCCATTGGAGGCGCAACGTGTCGGCGAGGGTCTCCGGCGCCATCCCGCGCAGCGGCAGCAGATGCTGCTCGATCCATTCGGCCAGGCCGAGATCCAGCGAGGCGGTCGGCGGCGGAAGCAACAGCGAGATGGTCTCGGCCAGGTCACCGACGGCTTCGTAGCTTTCATCGAAAAGCCATTCCGGAAGGCCGGCCGCTTCCTGCGCCAGCAGGCGCAGCAACCGGGTCGGCACCAGTTGGCGGGGCCGGCCGCCGGCCAGGAAGTAGACCGTCCAGGCCGCGTCTCGCGGCGCGGCTGCGCGCAGATAGCGTTGCAATGCCGCCTGCTTTGCAAGGCTCGACGTCGTCGCATCAAGCTCGCGATAGAGCGCTGCGAAGGCCTTCATGCCGTCGTCTCCACACCCGTCCCGGGCGGCACTTCGTCCTCCTGGCCGTACTCCGTCTTGAAGCCCTGGGCGTCCAGTCCGTTCTCGGTCAGCCAGCGAACCAGCACCGCCACACTGCCGTGCGTGACGAACACGCGCTCGGCGCCGGTTCCGGCGATGGCTTTCTGCAGACCGGGCCAATCGGCATGGTCGGACATCACGAATCCGCGGTCGACACCACGGCGGCGACGCGTGCCACGAAGTTGCATCCAGCCGCTGGCGAACGCATCCGCATAGGCGCCAAAGCGCCGCATCCACGGCGTGCCTTGCGCGGATGGCGGTGCCAGCACCAGCGCGCGTTTCAGGGTTTGCGCATCGACACCGGGGTCAGTCACTCGCAATGTCGGGGGCAGCGCGACGCCCGCCGCGCGATAGACCGCGTTCAGCGGTTCGACCGCACCATGCACGACGATGGGCCCGATCGATGCGTCGACGCCGTGCAGGATGCGCTGTGCCTTGCCGAAGGCGTAGCAGAACAGCACGGAGGCGCGGCCCTCATCGGCATTGCGGCGCCACCAGGCATCGATCTCGGCGAACAGCGCCGCTTGACCAGGCCAGCGGTAGATCGGCAGGCCGAAGGTCGACTCGGTGATGAAGGTGTCGCAGGGCACCGGCTCGAAGGGCGCGCAGGTGCCGTCGGGTTCGGTCTTGTAGTCGCCGGAAGCAACCCAGACGCGCCCCCCGTGCTCGAGCCGGATCTGGGCCGAACCCAGCACGTGGCCGGCCGGATGCAGCGACACGCGGACGCCATGGTGCGTGATGGTCTCGCCGTAAGGCAGCGTCTGCAGCGGCAGGTCGGCGCTCAGGCGGGTGCGCAGAATGCCTTCGCTGTCGGCATGCGCAAGGTAGTGCGAATGGCCGACACGGGCATGGTCGGAGTGCGCATGGGTGATCACCGCACGTTCGACCGGCCGCCACGGATCGATATAGAAGTCTCCAGGCGGGCAGTACAGACCTTCCGGGCGCGCGATGACGAGATCGTCCCGCCGCGCGGGCGTGGGTTCGTGCACGCTGTCGGCCATGGAGTGCGGCGCTTCGGGCAAGCTCATCCAGCGAATCCTAGGGCGATGCGCTGCGGCAGGCCAGACTCGGCGCCGCGAAGGTCTGTGGGCAGCAGCCTACGTGCATCGATGCCGGTCGAATCCAGCGGCCCATGGTCGACGTATCAATCAAGTCCCACACAAGAAGTGCGGATTCGCCACCACAATCCGCACAAAAGCTCATTCGCCATTCCAGCCGAACGGAGAACCGCCACGTGACTGCACGCTCCGCCTCGAACACACCATGACGCCCCGGCAAGTCAGGGCGTTGCGCGTATTTGGCTCGCTGAAGATGCGCATCACCATCGGTACGGTGGCGGCGCTGATTGCCGGCCTGGGCCTGATCACGCTGCTGCTGGTGAACCGCGCGCAGCAGGACACGTTGCGCGCGGAACGGCATCGTGAGCTCGCGGATGCCGCCCGCACGGCATCATTGCTCGCGAGCCGGGCCGTGGCGCTGCAGCGCGCCTTGCTCGTGGTGGCCTTTCAACTCGACGAGCCCACCGTGCGCGACGACGCGGCGCTGGCACGTTTCATCGAAGGCCAGCCGGTGCTGCGTGGCCTGTTCACCGACATCTTCGTCGCGACACCGGACGGCGACCTTCGGCTGCTCGCCAATGAGAACGGCGTGAACACACCCGAGCTCAATCTGAGCGATCGCCCCTACTTCAAGCGGACGCTGGCCGAGAGCCGGTCGATCATTTCTCCGCCCATTCCGAGCCGTCTGTCCGGCGAACCGGTGGTGGTCTTCACCCAGCCGGTGCGTGGACCCAACGGCATCCACGCCGTGATCGGCGGCGGATTGCGGCTGAGCCGACGCGACATGCTGGAAGGCTTGATCGAGACCCAGGAGGCCGACGGCGACGCGCGGGTCGTGGTGACCGATGCCAGCGGCCTCGTGCTGGCACATCCAGACATCGCTCTGCTTGCCCACCCGCTGTCGGATGACCCGCGGCTCGCGCAGGCGTTCGCCGCGTGGGTTGCTGCGGGCAGCCCGGCCGAGCCTCTTGGACTTGGATTGCCGCAACAGGGTGAACTCGTCAGCGCCGCCGGCGCGCCGGGGCCCGACTGGATGGTCTGGCGCGCACGGCCTGAAGATCAATTGCTGGCGCCGCTGCGCGACGCGCGGCGCGACGTACTGCGTTGGGCGATCGGCCTGACGGTATTGCTGTCCGCCGGCATGCTCGCCCTGGTCTGGTGGCTGTTGCATCCCCTGACGCTGCTTGAACGGCGTGCGCAGCACCTGTTCGACGGCACCATGCCGCCTCGCGATGGCTGGCCGGTCGCCAGTGGCGAAATAGGCAGCCTGAGCCGCGTGCTGCGCAAGGTCGGAATGGAGCGCGCGCAGCTCGAGGTGGCGAACAACGAGGTGCTGATCCGCCTGAACTCCGTCATGAGCGCCGCGCCGGTGGGCATCGCCTTCCTGCGCGCGTATCAATTCGAGCTGGTCAGCCCCGAGTTCTGCCGGCTGTTCGGGTTGCGGGAAGACGAGTTGCTCGGCCAGCCGGCGAGCACGGTGGTCGCAAGCGTCGACGACTACGCGGCCTTCGTCGCGCAGGAACTCGAGTCGTTTCTTGCGAGCCGGTCGTACGCGGGCGAATGGCGCATGCGGCGGCGGGACGGCGCGGTCTTCTGGGCAGGCCTGCGCAGCAAACCGGTCGATATCGACGATCCGTCGCAAGGTGCCATCTGGACCATCAACAACATCGACGATCAGCGCACCGCGCGGGAGCAGCTTGAATGGGCCGCCGCACACGATCCGCTGACAGGCCTGGTCAACCGCTCGTCCTTCAACAAGCGCGCGCGGGCGTTGATCGAGATGCTGCCGCAATCGTTGCCGTCGGCCATGGTCTTCATCGATCTCGACCACTTCAAGCCTGTGAACGACACGGCCGGCCACGTCATGGGCGACGTGATGCTCCGCGCGGTCGCAACGGCCGTCTCTTCGCGGGTACGTTCGGGCGACACGGTGGCGCGGCTCGGCGGCGACGAGTTCGCGCTGCTCCTTGAACACTGCCCGCTCGACGGCGCAATGCGGCTGGCGCAAGAGGTGCTCGATGCGGTGAGTTCGATCACGCTTCCCTGGGAAGATCGCGTGCTGCGGGTGGGCGCCAGCATCGGCGTCGCGGCATTGCAGCCTCACATGGCCAGCGTGGAGGCCTGGGTCAACGACGCCGATGCAGCCTGCTATGCGGCCAAGGCTGCGGGCCGCAACACGGTCCGGCGCGCGCCCGAGGCGGTGTCTACGGTTTCATGAATGAAAAAACCGCCCGAAGGCGGTTTCATTGAGGCGCGTGCGTGATGCGTTGCCGCACCCGGCTCACTTCTTTTGGCGGTACTTGCGCAAGGCTGCAATCTGCGCCGCCATGACGGCGAGTTCCGATTGGGCCATCGCGATATCGATGTCGCTCTTCGCGTTCTTCAGCGCTTCTTCGGCAGCGGCCTTGGCCTGGTTCGCCTTCTCGTCGTCGAGGTCCTTGCCGCGGATCGCGGTGTCGGACAGCACGGTCACGGTGTTGGGCTGCACTTCGAGAATGCCACCCGCCACGAAGACGAACTCTTCGCCGCCGTCGGCCGTCTCGATGCGCACGGCACCGGGGCGGATGCGCGTGATCAGCGGTGTGTGACGCGGATAGATGCCGAGCTCGCCGGCTTCACCGGGCAGCGCGACGAAGGTGGCTTCGCCCGAGAAGATCGACTCTTCCGCGCTGACCACATCGACGTGAATGGTGTTTGCCACTTTGATTCCTTTGCCGTTCTAGAGAACTTCGGAAAGCAAGCAGTCGGCCGGCGGGTGAGGCGTCATGCACAGCCGTACAGAAAAGTACGGCGAGCACGGCAACGAAGCCCGACGGTCGACTGCGCCGCTTTACGCGACCTTCTTGGCCTTCTCGAAAGCCTCGTCGATGGTGCCGACCATGTAGAACGATTGTTCCGGCAGGTGGTCGCACTCGCCGGCCACGATCATCTTGAAGCCACGGATGGTTTCAGACAGCGGCACGTACTTGCCAGGCGAACCCGTGAACACTTCGGCCACGTGGAACGGCTGCGACAGGAAACGCTGGATCTTCCGGGCGCGGGCCACGGCCAGCTTGTCGTCCGGAGCCAGTTCGTCCATGCCCAGGATCGCGATGATGTCGCGCAGTTCCTTGTAGCGCTGCAGCGTGCCTTGCACGGCGCGGGCCACGTTGTAGTGCTCTTCGCCGACCACGTTCGGGTCGAGCTGGCGCGAGGTCGAATCCAGCGGGTCCACGGCGGGGTAGATACCCAGCGAAGCGATGTCGCGCGACAACACGACGGTGGAGTCCAAGTGGGCGAAGGTCGTTGCGGGCGACGGGTCGGTCAAGTCGTCCGCAGGGACGTACACGGCCTGGATCGAGGTGATCGAGCCGACCTTGGTCGACGTGATCCGCTCTTGCAGACGGCCCATTTCTTCGGCCAGCGTCGGCTGGTAGCCCACGGCGGAAGGCATCCGGCCCAGCAGTGCCGACACTTCGGTACCGGCCAGCGTGTAGCGGTAGATGTTGTCCACGAAGAACAGCACGTCGCGGCCTTCGTCGCGGAACGACTCGGCGATGGTCAGGCCGGTCAGGGCCACGCGCAGACGGTTGCCCGGGGGCTCGTTCATCTGGCCGTAGACCATGGCGACCTTCGAGTCCTCGAGCTTCTCGAGGTTCACGACGCCGGAGTCGGCCATCTCGTGATAGAAGTCGTTGCCTTCGCGGGTACGTTCACCCACACCGGCGAACACCGACAGACCCGAGTGAGCCTTGGCGATGTTGTTGATGAGTTCCATCATGTTCACGGTCTTGCCCACGCCGGCACCACCGAACAGGCCCACCTTGCCGCCCTTGGCGAACGGGCACACCAGGTCGATCACCTTGATGCCGGTTTCCAGCAGGTCTTGCGACGGCGACAGTTCGTCGTACGCCGGTGCCTTGCGGTGGATCGAAGCGGTGAGCTCCTGGCCGACCGGGCCGCGTTCGTCGATGGGCGAACCCAGCACGTCCATGATGCGGCCCAGCGTCGCCTTGCCCACGGGCACGGTGATCGGGGCTTGCGTGTTGGTCACGATCAGGCCGCGGCGCAGGCCGTCCGACGAGCCGAGCGCAATGGTGCGCACCACGCCGTCGCCGAGCTGCTGTTGCACTTCCAGCGTCAGGGCGCTGCCTTCGAACTTCAAGGCGTCATAGATCTTGGGCATCTTGTCGCGCGGGAATTCCACGTCGACCACGGCACCGATACATTGAACGATCTTGCCTTGCACTGCATTTGCTTGAGCCATCATCTGCTCCGATAAAAATTTGAATCTGTTGACGTCGCGAGACGCTTAGACGCCGGCAGCCGCCGCAGCGCCCGACACGATTTCCGACAGCTCTTTGGTGATGCCTGCCTGGCGGGTCTTGTTGTAGACCAGCTTGAGTTCGGCGATCACGTTGCCGGCGTTGTCGGTTGCGGACTTCATGGCAACCATGCGAGCCGACTGCTCCGACGCCATGTTCTCCGCGACCGCCTGGTAGACCAGCGACTCGGCATAGCGAACCAGCAGCTCGTCGATCACGCTCGGCGCATCGGGCTCGTAGATGTAGTCCCAGGCATGCTGGCCCTTTTCGGCCTGCAGGGTGTCGGCGGCGAGCGGCAGCAGCTGCTCGATGACCGATTCCTGGCGCATGGTGTTGATGAACTTCGTGTAGCAGACGTACACGGCGTTCAGCTTGCCCTCGGCGTAAGCATCGAGCAGCACCTTGACCGGACCGATCAGCTTGTCGAGATGCGGCGTATCGCCCAGCTGCGTGACGTGCGAGACGACGCGCGCGCCGACCCGGTTCAGAAAACCGAGTCCCTTGTTGCCGATGGCCACCGCCTCGACCGCGTTGCCGGCCGCCTGCTGCTCGCGCAGTTTGGCGGTCAGGGCACGCAGCACGTTGGTGTTCATGCCGCCGCACAGACCCTTGTCGGTCGTGACCAGGATGAAGCCCGCTGCCTTCGCGGCGTTGGCCTTCATGAACGCGTGCGTGTACTCCGGATTCGCCTGGCCGAGGTTGGCCGCGATGGTGCGGATCTTCTCGCTGTAGGGGCGGGCGGCGCGCATGCGATCCTGCGCCTTGCGCATCTTCGACGCGGCCACCATTTCCATGGCCTTGGTGATCTTCTTGGTGTTCTCCACCGATTTGATCTTGCCGCGGATTTCCTTACCGGCTGCCATAGATGCTCCTTAAGCCTTGATCTCGCGCGCCATCAGGCGAACGACTTCTTGAACGTCGTGATAGCGGCGGTCAGTTCGGCTTCGGCTTCCTTGTCCAGCGCCTTGGCCTTCTCGACCTTGTCGAGCAGTGCCGCATGGCTGGTCTTCAGGAATTGATGCAGGCCGTGTTCGAAGGCCAGAACCTTCTTGACGTCCAGGTCATCCATGAAACCCTTGTTCACCGCGAACAGCGTGGCACCCATCAGCGAGATGGGCAGCGGGCTGTATTGCGCCTGCTTGAGCAGTTCGGTCACGCGGGCACCGCGGTCGAGCTGCTTGCGGGTCGCCTCGTCCAGATCGGAAGCGAACTGCGCGAACGCAGCCAGTTCACGGTACTGGGCCAGGTCGGTACGGATACCGCCCGACAGGCTCTTGATGATCTTGGTCTGGGCGGCCGAACCGACGCGCGACACCGAGATACCGGCGTTGATGGCGGGGCGGATACCTGCATTGAACAGGCTGGTTTCCAGGAAGATCTGGCCGTCGGTGATCGAGATCACGTTGGTCGGAACGAAAGCGGACACGTCGCCGGCTTGCGTTTCGATGATCGGCAGTGCGGTCAGCGAACCGGTCTTGCCCTTGACTTCACCCTTGGTGAAGGCTTCGACGTAGTCGGCGTTCACGCGGGCCGCGCGTTCGAGCAGACGGCTGTGGAGATAGAACACGTCGCCGGGGTAGGCTTCGCGGCCTGGCGGGCGACGCAGCAGCAGCGAAACCTGGCGATACGCCACGGCTTGCTTCGACAGGTCGTCATAGACGATCAGCGCGTCTTCACCGCGGTCGCGGAAGTATTCGCCCATCGTGCAGCCCGAGTAGGCCGACACGTACTGCATTGCTGCGGATTCCGAAGCCGAAGCCGCGACCACGATCGTGTAGTCCATGGCACCGGCTTGTTCCAGCGCGCGCACCACGTTCTTGATCGACGAGGCCTTCTGGCCGATCGCGACGTAGACGCAGGTCACGCCCTGGCCCTTCTGGTTGATGATCGCGTCGATCGCCACGGCCGTCTTGCCGGTCTGGCGGTCGCCGATGATCAGCTCGCGCTGGCCGCGACCGATCGGCACCATCGAGTCGATGGACTTCAGGCCGGTCTGCAGCGGCTGGTCGACGGACTTCCGTGCGATCACGCCCGGAGCGACCTTTTCGATCACGTCGGTGAGCTTGGCGTTGATGGGACCCTTGCCGTCGATCGGCTGGCCCAGTGCGTTCACCACGCGGCCGATCAGCTCGGGGCCGACCGGCACTTCCAGAATGCGGCCCGTGCACTTGACGGTGTCGCCTTCGGAGATGTGTTCGTATTCGCCCAGAATCACGGCGCCGACGGAGTCGCGCTCGAGGTTCAGCGCCAGGCCGAAGGTCGGCGTGCCGTCCGCAGTGGGCTTGAACTCGAGCATTTCGCCTTGCATCGCGTCCGACAGGCCGTGCACGCGCACGATACCGTCGGTCACCGACACCACGGTGCCCTGGTTGCGAATGTCAGCGCTGACGCCCAAGCCTTCGATGCGGCTCTTGATCAGCTCGGAAATTTCTGCTGGATTGAGTTGCATGACTCTTTCCTTCTTTCAATAAATGAGGGGCCAACCGCCACTCGCCGCGTCAAGCGGTGAGCGCTGCTTTCATTTGCTCGAGACGAGCCTTCACGGAGGTGTCGAGGACTTCGTCCCCCACCACCACGCGGATGCCGCCGATCAGCGACGGGTCGTTCTCGACCCGCATGTTCAGCTTGCGGCCGAAGCGGCGCTGCAGCGCAGCACCCACGTCGGCGAGATTCGCATCGTCGATTGGAAAGGCGCTGTAGATCACGGCGTCGGAGGCACCGCTCTGCACGTTCTTGCGTTCGCGGTACTGGATGGCGACTTCCGGCAGGGCAGCGATGCGACCGTTGTCGATCACCGCGCGCAGGAAGTTCTTTCCGGCTTCCGGCAGGGGCTGCGACACGAGGCCGGAGATCAGGTCGAAGACCTGCTCAGACGACGCCTTCGGGTCGGCAGCGAACTGCTGGAGCGCCGGGTCGGCAGCGATGGCGGCAAGCTGGTCGATCCAGCCGGCCGTGCCTTCGATGTCGCCCGAGGAAGCCTTGAACAGCGCATCGGCGTACGGACGGGCAATGGTGGCAAGTTCGGCCATGTCGTCCTCAGAGCTCGGTCTTCAGGCGATCGAGCAGGTCGGCGTGGACGCCGGCATTGACTTCCTTGCGGAGAATCTGCTCGGCACCCTTGACGGCCAGCGCGGCGACCTGCTCACGCAGGACTTCACGGGCACGCACGGACTGCTGCTCGGCTTCGGCGTGCGCAGCGGCCACGATCTTGTTGGCCTCCTCGGTTGCACGGCCCTTGGCCTCTTCGACGATCTGCTGGGCGCGGCGCTCGGCGTCGGCCAACAGCGTGGTCGTCTGGTTGCGGGACTGTGCCAGTTCCTGCTCGACGCGCTGGTTGGCCGAAGCGAGTTCCGCCTTGGCCTTCTCGGCGGCCGCCAGGCCCGCGGCGATCTTTTGTGCGCGTTCGTCCAGAGCCTTCGCGATGGGGGGCCACACGAATTTCATCGTGAACAGCACCAGCAGCAGGAAGACGATGGCCTGAACGAACAGGGTCGCGTTGATACTCACGGCAACACCTTTCTAAAGTGGCGTTGAACGGAATTACTTCGGCAGGTTGGCGAGGAGGGTCGCGGCGAAGGGGTTGGCGAACGCGAACAGCAGTGCAATGGCCACGCCGATCAGGAATGCCGCGTCGATCAGACCAGCCAAGATGAACATCTTGGTTTGCAGGTCGTTCATGAGTTCAGGCTGACGTGCCGACGATTCGAGGAACTTGCCGCCCATCAACGCAATACCGATGGAAGCACCGATCGCGCCGAGACCAACGATCAAACCACAAGCCAGAGCGACGAGACCGAGAATGTTTTCCATGATGACTCCTTAGATTACAGATTGAAAGCGAAAAGAAAAAACGAATGGGAAGCTGAGAGAACCAGGCCTAGTGGCCTTCATGCGCCTGGCCCAGATAAATGAGCGTCAGCATCATGAAAATGAATGCCTGGAGCGTGATCACCAAGATATGGAAGATCGCCCAGACCGTACCGGCAATGATGTGACCGATCGGCAACATCACTCCCGAGAACGAAGCAGCCATCGCACCACCCATGAGCGCGATCAGCATGAAAACGAGTTCGCCTGCGTACATGTTGCCGAACAGCCGCATGCCATGCGACACGGTCTTGGCAACGTACTCGATGACCTGCATCAGCAGGTTGATCGGCCAGAGCACCGGGTGCGCACCGAAGGGCGCGGTGATGAGTTCATGGCCCCAGCCGCCCAGGCCCTTGACCTTGATGCCATAGAACAGGCACAGCAGCAGCACGGACGTCGACAGGCCGAGCGTGGTCGAGAGGTCGGCGGTGGGCACGACGCGCATGTAGGCGTGGTGCGGATCGTGGCCGGCGGCGGAGTAGACCTGCGTCCAGATGGCCGGCAGCAGATCGACCGGCAGCATGTCCATGGCGTTCAGCAGGAAGATCCAGACGAACACCGTCAACGCGAGCGGCGCAATGAACTTGCGGCTGGTGGCGCTATGGATGTTCGACTTGGCCTGCTTGTCGACCATTTCGACCAGTATCTCGACCGCTGCCTGGAACCGGCCGGGCACGCCCGCACTGGCCTTGCGCGCGCCGAGCCACAGCACGAAGCAGCCGATGACGCCGATCACCAGCGCATAAAGGACGGAATCGAGATTGATGACATTGAAGTCAACGATCGCCTTTTGGGTGACGGGCTCGAAACCCCAGTTCACCTGCCAGTGCTGCAAATGGTGAACGATGTATTCACTCGCGGTCGGTGCGTGTCCTTCAGCGGCCATCTTTCAACGTCTCTTAAATCTAAATCCGGTTCAACAACCTGGGCCGCACACGAAGTGCCACCCAGTACATTTTCAGCGCTGCTATCACGCCGACCAGCAATGCCAGCCAGCTCAGGCCACCGACCACCCAGGGCGCTGCCGCCAGAAAGGCGATGGTCAGCACCAGCTTGATCAGCTCCCAGACAAAAAACCTCAGCATCGCGGCCGACTGATTGCCGGCCTGCGTGCCCCTCATCGCGCCCCGGACAAACAATGCCGCGGGAATCGCTACTGCCATCGCTCCGTATAGTGCGGACATGCCTGCACTTGCCCGGCCCGTCCACATCCAAGCCGCGCCTGCCGCGACCAATCCTGCAGCCACCTGGGCCACGATCACCCACCAGGGCGACGGTTCGGGATTTGCTTCGCGCAGCTGCTGAGCCTGTTCGGCGGTCAGCGGCTTGAAATCGGAATCTTCTGCATCCATCTCGGAATCGAAGGCATTCGTCGTCATTGGAATCCTGTACCAGTGGCCAGCGAGCGTCTGCCGAGATTTTTACAAAGCCATTGATTATAGGTAAAAAGCATGGGGGTTCCGCCATGACCAAGCAGGTCAAAAGGGAACTTCTCGCGTTTGACACAATCACCGCCAGATGATCACGCCAACCAACGCTCCCACCCAGCCGATCGACGCCCGCAAGGAGTCGCTGATCGAGTATCCCTCACAGTTTCCGATCAAGGTCATGGGAGCCAAGGCCGATGGCTTCGTGCATGCCGTCACGCAGATCGCCGAGCGCTTCGATCCGGCGTTCGACGCGACCACGGTCGAGCTGCGCAACAGCAAGGCCGGCAACTATCTGGGCGTGACCATCACGGTGACGGCGACCAGCAGAGAGCAGCTCGACGACCTGTACCGAGCGCTGTCCTCGCATCCGATGGTGAAGGTGGTCCTCTGACACTCGCCGACGTTTCGGTTGCGCCGATCGCTGCCGAGATGCTCGGGCGCGTCGACTACCTGCCCACCTACGAGGCGATGCGGCAGTTCACCGCGCAACGCCAGCCCGATACGCCCGACCGCCTCTGGCTCTGCGAACACGCGCCGACATTCACCCAAGGGCTCTCCGGCAAGGCAGAGCACATCCTGAACCCCGCCGAGATCCCGGTGATACAGACCGACCGCGGCGGACAGGTCACCTTTCATGGCCCGGGCCAGGTGGTCGGCTATCCGCTGATCGACTTGAAGCGTGCCGGCTACTACGTGAAGGAATACGTCTACCGCATCGAGGAATCGGTGATCCGAACGCTCGCGCATTTCGGCGTGACGGGCCATCGCGTGGCGGGCGCGCCCGGCATCTACGTGCGGCTGGACGACCCGTTCTCGCACGCGGCACTCAGCGGGCCGGTGCATCCGGCCGATCCGTTTCGCGGGCTGGGCAAGATCGCGGCCCTGGGCATCAAGGTCAGCCGGCACTGCACCTACCACGGCGTGTCGCTCAACGTGGCGATGGACCTGGAACCCTTCTCGCGCATCAACCCTTGCGGCTACGCAGGGCTGCAAACCGTCGACCTTTCTACAATTGGCGTCCAAACCACCTGGGAAGAAGCCGCGCAAGTGCTGAGCCGCAAGCTCGCCACGTTTCTTGCGCCGTGACCTGTATGAGCACCACCGAAGTCGTCCGCGACCACCAAAGCGCAGAAACCTACAACCCGCTGGCCAAGCAGAAGGCGGGCGCGAAGCTCTCGCGCATTCCGGTGAAAGTGGTGCAGGGCGAGATGCTCAAGAAGCCCGAGTGGATCCGCGTCAAGGCCGGCTCGCCCACCACGCGCTTCTACGAGATCAAGCAGATCCTGCGCGAGAACAACCTGCACACGGTGTGCGAGGAAGCCTCGTGCCCGAACATCGGCGAATGCTTCGGCAAGGGCACCGCGACCTTCATGATCATGGGTGACAAGTGCACCCGCCGCTGCCCGTTCTGCGACGTGGGCCACGGGCGCCCCGACCCGCTCGACAAGGACGAGCCGCTGAACCTGGCCAGGACCATCGCCAAGCTGCGGCTCAAGTACGTGGTGATCACCAGCGTCGATCGCGACGATCTGCGAGACGGCGGCAGCGGCCATTTCGTCGAATGCATCCGCAACATCCGAGAGCTGTCGCCCGCAACGCAGATCGAGATCCTGGTGCCCGACTTCCGCGGTCGCGATGACCGCGCACTCGAGATCCTGAAAGCCGCGCCGCCCGACGTGATGAACCACAACCTGGAAACCGCACCGCGCCTCTACAAGGAAGCGCGCCCGGGCAGCGACTACCAGTTCAGCCTGAACCTGCTGAAGAAGTTCAAGGCGCTGCATCCGAACGTGCCGACCAAGAGCGGCATCATGGTCGGGCTGGGCGAGACCGACGAGGAAATCCTCCAGGTGATGCGCGACATGCGTGCGCACGACATCGACATGCTCACCATCGGCCAGTACCTGTCGCCGTCGGGCTCGCACCTGCCGGTGCGCCGCTACGTGCATCCGGACACTTTCAAGATGTTCGAGGAAGAGGCCTACAAGATGGGCTTCAGCCACGCAGCGGTCGGCGCCATGGTGCGCTCCAGCTACCACGCCGACCAGCAAGCGCACGCCGCCGGCGTGTAAGTCGAAGGCATTCGTTGCTCCACCGCTCATTGGCGCGCTGAAGACACGATGGTCCATCCTGGCGCCGACGAGGCGGCGCAGCCCGCCGGCGGCAACGGGCTGCTCTGGGTGCTGGTGGTCGTCGCCATCGGCTTTGCCGTCTTCCATCCCCGCGCACCTGCCGACTACCTGAAGCTGGTCGACTGGCAAACCGTCGGCGCGCTCGCCGGGCTGCTCGCGATCACCCAGGGCGTCGAGCGCAGCGGCATGTTGCAGGCGACTGCGCAGCGCCTGCTGGCCCGCACCACGAACACGCGCCAGCTCGCGTTGCTGCTGACCGCCGGCGCCGCCTTGCTGTCGGCGCTGGTCACCAACGACGTGAGCCTGTTCCTGCTCGTGCCGCTGACGCGGGTGCTCGCAACGCAGGCACACCTGCCCCTGGCACGCCTCGTCGTGCTGGAAGCGCTCGCCGTCAATGCAGGCTCGGCCCTGACGCCGATCGGCAATCCGCAGAATCTCTACCTGTGGCACCGTTCGGGCGAAAGCTTCGCCGGCTTCATGGGGATGATGGCGCCGACCGTGGCCGTGATGCTGTGCTGGCTGTTCGTGGCCGTCTGGTTGCTGGTGCCACGCGAGACGCTGCAGCTTCGGCCGGGCAGCACGGAGGCGCCGGTTCAGCCGAAGTTGCTCGCGTTGTCGGGCGTGCTGTTCGTCGGCTTCGTGGTGGCGCTCGACCGCCACTGGTTGCTGGCCGGCCTGGGCGTGGTGTGTGCGGCTTTCCTGCTGCTGTATCCGCGCGTGCTGCGGGGCGTCGACTGGGCGCTGCTGGCGATCATTTCGCTGATGTTCGTCGACCTGCGACAGCTCGCCGAGTTGCCGGTCATCGCATCGCTGCTGCACCAATGGCCCATCGCCGAAGGCTGGCGCGCCTACGTCGCCGCCATCGTCGCGTCGCAGTTCATCAGCAACGTGCCGGCGGCCATCCTGCTCGACCCGTACGTGCGCGATCTGCCGGCGCTCGCGGCCGGCGTGAGCGTGGGCGGCTTCGGCTGTGTGCTGGGATCGCTCGCCAACCTGATCGCGTTGCGGCTCGCGCAGTTGCCGAACGGGTTGCGCGAATTCCATCGCATCAGCATTCCCTTCCTGCTCGCCTGCGCACTGAGCGCCGGCCTGCTCCGGCTGTGACGCCATGCCGATGACCGGCAGCCTGTCGCTGCGCAGCTACGACGCCTCGCACGGCAGCCACGCGCACGATCATTTCCAGGTACTGGTCGGGATCGGTGGCGTGCTGGAACTCGAGGTGGAAGGCCGAGGCCGACGCATCGCACCGGGCGATGGCTGCGTGGTCGCACCGGGCGACCGGCACGATTTCGAGGCGGCGGGCGGCAGCCGTTGCCTGGTGCTCGATACGCGGCAAGCGGCGTGGGCCGCCTGCCAAGATCTCGCGCCTGCGGCACCGCCGGCGCTGATGCTCGCGAACTACCTTGCGCAGTGCCTGGTGCATGCAGACGCTCACACACTGGCGTTGCACCACGGCCCGCAATTGCTGCTCGAGGCTTGGGCGCCACGTCCGGCCGCACCTCAGCGCCCACGTCGCCGCATCGACTGGCCGGCACTCACGGCCTGGGCCGAAGCGCATTGGCAAGACCCGATCGGTGTTGCGGACCTCGCGGCCGTGGCCTGTCTGAGCCCCAGCCAGTTCGCTCAGCGCTGCCACGAAGAGCAGCGGATGGCGCCGATGCAATGGCTGCGCGCGCAACGCCTGGCGCAAGCGCGGGCCTGGCGCGACGACGGCATGCCGGTGGCCGAGACGGCGCGGCGCACCGGCTACCGCTCGCCTTCGGCGCTGACGGCCGCGATGCGACGACTCGACGGTCGGCACTGAACCGCAGACCGTGATCGCGCGACGAAGTGCCGTCACGACGCGACGATCGGTGCGATTACGCTCGCCTCATGTCGTCCACCCTGTATGCCCTCGCCGCGATCGCGCTGTGGGCAACCCTCGCTTCGCTCGGCACCGCCCTGGCGCACGTCCCGCCCTTCCTGTTGACCGGGCTGGCGCTGATCATCGGCAGCCTGCCGAGCTGGCCCCTGGCCTGGCGCGACCGCAGCGCCTGGCGTGTGCCGCCCCGCACGCTGGCGCTGGGCGTCTATGGATTGTTCGGCTTCCACTTCCTGCTGTTCATCGCGCTGCGCCATGCGCCACCGGTCGAAGCCAATCTCGTCAACTATCTGTGGCCGCTGTTCATCGTGGTGCTGGCGCCATTGCTGCTGCCAGGCGTGTCGCTGAAGCCGCTGCACGTGCTGGCCGCGCTGCTGGGCTTTGCGGGCGCCGCCATCGCGATCCTGGGAGCGCGCGGCAACGCAGCGGCTGCAGCGACCGCCAGCAACTGGGGCTTCGCACCGGCGCTGGGCTCGGCCTTCATCTGGGCCAGCTACTCGCTGTGGACACGGCGCGTGCCACCATTCCGCACGGCCGCAGTCGGACTGTTCGGCCTGGTGTCGGGCGTGCTGTCGCTCGTCTGCCACGCCCTGCTCGAACCATCGATCGCGCTGTCCGCACGCGATGGATGGCTGATCGCGCTGTGCGGCCTGGGCCCGCTGGGTGCCGCCTTCTTCGCCTGGGATGTGGCGCTCAAGCGCGGCGACGCGCAGCAGATCGGCATCCTGAGCTACCTCACGCCGCTGGCGTCGACCGCCCTGTTGCTGGTCGTCACGGGCCGGCCGATGAGCTGGAGCATCGTGCTTGCGGCCGTGCTGATCATCTCGGCTGCGGTCATGGGCACGCGTGCCCGCTGAACTGCGCCGCCGCCTACGAGGCCCGGTCATTTGCAGGGGCGATACTCCAGGCAAAGGAGTGAAAACACATATGGAAGACAACGCCAAGGATCTCGAAATCACCCCCAAGCTGGTGCTCGACCTGCATCTGGCGCTGTACCTGGATCTGGTGGCAGTGCTCGAGGGTGCGGGCGTGGTGACGTACCGGCAGATGGCGGCACGCGTCCTGAACATCGGCATGGACGCGCGCGACGATGGCGAAGCCGGCCTGTCGGCCGCGCTCGAAAGCATCGCCAAGGGTTTTGCCGGTCAGGGCAAGGGACTGTCGATCGAGCTGCTGAAGGCGGCCCGTGCGGTGCGTGAGGACGAAGCGATGGGCGACGTGCCCCGCCGGCCCGACGAGGACTGACCTGCACGCCTGATCGGACCTCCGCAGCCTGCACGACGGCAGCTGGCATCGAAATCGCTTGGGGTACGCCACAACTCCAAGGAGACCCAGATGGCGAAGATCCCTCCCGGCGTCGGCCCGCGCTTTCCGCAGGTGGTGGTTCTGGTCGGCGCGACCGGCGACCTCTCTCGGCGCAAGCTGCTGCCCGGGCTGTTCCATCTGTGCACCGCGGGCTTCATCCCGGGTTGCCGGATCATCGGCGTGTCGCTCGACGAGATCGACGTCGACGGCTTTCGCGGCATCGCCCGCGCGGCGCTCGACGAATTCGGCAGCCGCCAGACCACGGCCGCCGATTGGGACGCCTTCTCCGCCACGCTCGACTACGTGCCGCTGTCGGCTGGCGCAGGTGCGCTGCGCGCCGCGGTCGATCGGGCCGAAGAGTCGCTCGGCACCGAATGCCGGCGCCTGCACTATCTCAGTGTGCCGCCGAGCGCGGCGCTCACCGTGGTGCGCACGCTCGGCGAGGCCGGCTTGGTCGAGCGTTCGCGCATCGTCATGGAAAAGCCCTTCGGCACCGATCTGGCGAGTGCGGTGTCGCTCAACAGCAAGCTGCACGAGGTGTTCCAGGAAGAACAGATCTTCCGCATCGACCACTTCCTGGGCAAGGAGCCGGCGCAGAACATCCTGGCGTTCCGTTTCGCCAACGGGCTGTTCGAGCCGATCTGGAACCGCAACTTCATCGACCACGTGCAGATCGACGTGCCCGAGACGCTGGGACTGGGCAAACGCTCTGGCTTCTACGAACAGACCGGCGCCTACCGCGACATGGTGGTCACGCACCTGTTCCAGATCCTGGCCTTCATGGCGATGGAGCCGCCCACGGCGCTCGAGCCCGCGCCGATCAGCGAGGAGAAGAACAAGGTGTTCCGCAGCATGGAGCCGATCCAGCCGCAGGACGTCGTGCGCGGCCAGTACAGCGGCTACCGCAGCGAGGAAGGCGTGGACCCCGACTCGGACACCGAGACCTTCATTGCGCTGAAGTGCCACATCGACAACTGGCGCTGGGCCGGCGTGCCTTTCTACCTGCGCACCGGCAAGCGCATGGCCGAAGGCCAGCGGATCATCTCGATCGCTTTTCGCGAGCCGCCCAAGAGCATGTTTCCGCCCGGTTCCGGCGTCGGCGCCCAGGGGCCGGACCACCTGACCTTCGACCTGGCGGACGCGTCGAAGATGTCGCTGAGCTTCTACGGCAAGCGCCCCGGCCCCGGCATGCGGCTGGACAAGCTGAGCCTGCAGTTCGCGATGCGCGACACCGGCCTGGCCGGCGAGGTGCTGGAAGCCTACGAGCGGTTGATCCTGGATGCGATGCGCGGCGACCGGACGCTGTTCACGACCGCCGAGGGCATCGAACGGTTGTGGGAAGTGTCGACCCACCTGCTCGAATCGCCGCCGCCGGTGCGCCTGTACGAGCCCGGGTCCTGGGGACCCAAGCCGGTGCACCAGCTGATCGCGCCGCATGCGTGGCGGCTGCCGTTCGAGCGGGCCTGGCGCGACCCGAACAAGGTCGGGAGCTGAAGCGTCGACCGATGCGTCAGGCCGGCGCGACCTCCAGCACCAGCTTGCCGAAGTTCTCGCCCTTGAACAGCTTGTTCAGCGTCTCGGGGAAGGTGTCGAGGCCCTTCACGACGTCTTCCTTGCTCTTCATCCGGCCGTCCTTCAGGTAGCCCGACAGTTCGGCGATGGCGACCGGGTAGCGGTCGGCATAGTCGAACACCACGATGCCCTCCATGCGCGCGCGGTTCACCAGCAGGCTCAGGTAATTGCGCGGTCCGGCGGACGGCATGCTGTTGGCGTTGTTGTACTGGCTGATCGCGCCGCAGATGATGATTCGCGCCTTGCGCGCGATCTTTGCGAGCACGTGGTCGAGGATCTCGCCGCCGACGTTGTCGAAGTAGACGTCGACGCCCTTCGGGCAATGTTCCTTCAGGCCGGCGCGCACCGCACCGTCGCCGGCCTTGTAGTCGATGCAGGCGTCGAAGCCCAGCTCCTTCACCACCCAGTCGCACTTGGCCGCTCCACCCGCGATACCGACCACGCGGCAGCCCTTGATCTTCGCGAGCTGGCCCACGGTCTGGCCGACGGCACCGGCTGCGCCGGAGACCACCACGGTCTCGCCGGGCTTCGGCTGGCCGACGTCCATCAGGCCGAAGTAGCCGGTCATGCCCGGCATGCCGAGCACGTTGAGCCATTGGCCGATGGTGCCGACGCTCAGGTCGATCTTCACCAGGCCGTTGCGCTTGATCTGCTCCTGCGGGATGAGCATGTATTCCTGCACGCCCAGCGTGCCGTACACCGTGTCGCCGACGGCAAAGGCCGGGTTCTTCGACGCCACGACGCGGCCGACGCCGCCCGCGCGCATCACCTCGTCGATGGCCACGGGCGGTATGTAGCTCTTCGCGTCGTTGAGCCAGCCGCGCATGGCCGGGTCGAGCGACAGCGACAGCGTCTTGACCAGCACGCCGCCCTCGGCCGGTTCGCCGACCGGCTCGGTGGTGAAGCGCCAATGCTCGCGCGTGGCCGTGCCTTCGGGCCGCTTGGCGAGGCGGACCTGGTGGTTGTCGAGTGCTGCGGTCATGGTGTGTCTCCGGAGGGGTGATGGTCTGTGAAATCCAGGCGCATGCTAGTCGCGCAAAGCCTGACCCCACGTAGCGCGCGCGACAGCGGCCTTGGGCAGAATGGATCGCATGCGTGAACCCGTTCCACCCCGTATCCAGACACTCGGCGAGGAAATCGCCAACGCGATCAGCCACGGCCTCGGCCTGGCGCTGGCCATCGCGTCGCTGCCGATCCTGGTCTACAGCGCCGCCGTGCACGGCCAGGCGGTCAATGTCGTCGGTGCCTGCCTGTTCGCGGGCACGGCCATCGTGCTGTACCTGATCTCGACGCTCTACCACGCGCTGCCGGCCGGCCGTGCCAAGCTGCTGCTGAATCGGCTCGACCATGCAGCGATCTACCTGTTCATCGCTGGCAGCTACATGCCCTTCCTGCTCGGCGTGCTGCGCGGCCCCTGGGGCTGGGCGCTGTTCGCGGTCGTCACGAGCGCGGCGGTGCTGGGCGTCGGCGCGAAGCTGCTCGATCGCCTGCGCCATCCGCTGTGGTCGACCGGCCTGTACGTGGCGATGGGCTGGGTGGCGCTGGTCGCCGCCGTCCCGTTGTACGAACGCATGTCGCCGGCCGGGCTTGGCTGGCTGGTGGCGGGCGGTCTGGCGTACACGGCGGGCGCGGTGGTGTTCCTGCTCGATTCCAGGCTGCGCTATGCACACTTCGTCTGGCACCTGTTTGTGCTCGGCGGCAGCACCTGCCACTTCTTTGCGGCGCTCTGGTACGCGCACTGACACCGCGACGCCGTCGCTGAAGCAGGCCGGCCTCAGGCCAGTCGCAAGATCCGCACGACCACGGCCAATCCAGGGTCGGCGTTGCGCACCTCGAGGCGGCCACCATGCGCCTCGGCCACAAGCCGGCACAGATACATCCCCAGGCCGACACCGCCCGTGGACCGCTGGCGCGCGCCGTCGGCCCGATAGAAAGGCTCGGTCAGGTGGGCGAGCTGATCGGCGTCGACGCCGGGGCCGAAATCGCGCACGGTCAGTTCGATGCCCTGCGCCGTGTGCGCCAACGATACCGTCGGCGGCAGCGCGGCGCTGCCACCATGCCGCAGCGCGTTGTCCAGCAGGTTGCGCAGCAGCAGCCGGATGCGCATGCGGTCGAGCGACAGCACGGGCGCCTGAGCCGCGAGGTCGAGCGTGATGCGCTCCCCACCCCGCAGTTCGGCCACCGTCTCGCGCACCAGCGCCACCAGATCGACCGGCTCGCGATGCAGCGCGGCATGCGGGCTGGCCAGCCGTTCGCTCTCGAGCAGGTCGCTGATCAGGTCGCGCATCTCGTTCAGGTCGCGCAGCAAGGCGGCGCGTTCGACTTCGCCTTCGGCCGTGGCCGGCAGCAGTTCGGCGTTCAGCCGCGCACGCGTGAGCGGCGAGCGCAGTTCGTGGCTCAGCGCCAGCAGCAGCGCACGCTTGGCATCGAGCATGCCGCGGATGTCCTGCGCCATCGTGTTGATGCGCTGCGCCAGGTCGCCGAGTTCGTCGCAGCGGCGCTGCGGGATCGGCGTGTCGAAAGTGCCTTGCCCGAAGCGATCGGCGCCCGCCCGGATGTCGTCGAGCGGCCGCAGCAGACGCCGAACGTAGGCATAGGCGAGCCCGATCAGCACCAGCAGCGCCGCGAGCGTGACCCAGCCGATGCCGTGCGGCTCGCGCTGCCACGGCAGCGTGCCCACGCCGAACACGATGCGGTGGCCATCGGCCGTGTTGCGGCTGAGCCATTCGCGGCGATCCGGACCATCCGCGTCGCCGCGGTCCTGCAGCCAGCCGCGGCGATCGCGATCGGGATGCGAGTTCCAGTTGACGCGCGGGCCTTCGATGCGGACCGAGATCGGCAACCGCGCCACCAGGGCCTGGGCGCGCGCCACCTCGGGCGGCGACCCGATGTCGGCGGCCAGCCGGTTCACGTAATCGTCGACCAGGGGCCGTGCGACGTCGCGCCAGCCGGTGGAAAGGGCGCGCTGCATGCCACCGAGGAAGACGACGGTCATCGCGAAGGCGAGCAGCAGGAATACGGTGATGAGTTGCAGCCGCAGCGAATGGCGCCAGCGGCGATGCCAACGGCCGCGGCGCCACGACCGCTTCTTGAATTCGCGACGCGGAGATTTCCGCATGCTCAGGCCTTGCCCACCGCCAGCGCGTAGCCGGCGTTGCGCAGCGTCTTGATGCAGTCGAGCGGTTCGAGCTTCTTGCGCAGGCGGCTCACGACGATGTCGACCGCGCGCGTGTACAGCTCGGCCTCATGCCCGCGCAGCCGGTTCAGGATGTCGTCGCGGCTGAATACCTTGCCAGGCTCGTTCGCGAGCAGGGCCAGCAGATCGAACTCGGTGCCGGTGAGGTCGACGGCCTCGCCATGCCGCAGCACGGCGCGCTTGTCGAGGTCGATCTCGAGGCCGTCGAACACGCGGCGCTGCACGGCGACGGCCGCAACAGGCAGCACGCGCTGGCGCCGCAGGATGGTCTGCACGCGCGCCACCAGTTCACGCGGCTCGAAGGGCTTGGGCAGGTAGTCGTCGGCACCGAGTTCGAGCCCGACCACACGGTCCATCACCTCGCCGCGCGCGGTGAGCATGACGATCGGAATGTCGCTCTCCTTGCGGATTTCGCGGCACAGCGCGAAGCCGTCCATCTCGGGCAGCATCACGTCGAGGATGGCGGCGTCGTAGCGGCCTGCGCGCAACTGCGCCAGGCCCGCGCTCGGCCGCAAGGCGCTGTCGAGCGTCATGTCGAAACGGGCGAAGTAGGTCGCGAGCGGCGCGGCCAGGTGTTCGTCATCGTCGATCAGCAGGATGCGGGACATCGGCGGATTGTCAGCGACGCGCGTTCACCAGGCATCGGGCCGGCCGAGCGTGCCCAGATGGGTGTAGCGGAAGCCGCGCGGCGACTTCAGCCCGAAGCCCAGCGCGCGATCGAGGCCGATGTGCGCCGTCCAGATGATCGCCAGGGCCGTTGCCAGCGGCATGGAAGCGAACAGCCCGACAGCCAGCAGCGCCACCGGTCCGACGTACGAATGGCCCGCGTTGTAGACCGCGGCGCCCACACGCGGCCCCCACGAGTAACCGAGCATCGACAGGTCGGGAACGAGGAAGAAGCCGGCGAAAGCCATCCAGCCGGCGCCCCAGTTGGCATACGCGACGACGGACAGCGCCAGCACGGCAACGCCTTCGAGACGCAGCAGTGTCCACGCCGGGCCGGACGCCGCGCCTGTCGTGACGGGCATGGCGAAATCAGGCCCCGTGGTTGGCAAGGCGGCGCGTGGCGCATGAAGTTGCTGGCGGCTCAGGACCTCCACCGGCGGCCTCCGCGATCCATGAAGTCACGGACCTTCTGCTGCTGTGCTGCGTTCAGGTGATCGAAGAAGTCGGCCGCCGCGGCGATGACTTCAGGACTGCCGCTGCGCAGCGCCGCCGTCTTCTCTTCGATCAGTCGCCCGGCACCGGCCTGGTCGAGCGTGCTGCCGGCGAACAACGCCAGGAACTGCGAGCGTGGCTCGCCGGCGCCACCGGCGCCGCGCATGGCCAGGCGTTGCTTCTGCAATGTGTCGGCCAGCGCGGTGAGCTTCTGTTTCTGCGATGCGTCGAGGTCGAGCTTGCTGCCGACGCGTTCGACCATCTTGGTGCGGAATTCGGTGGCGTCGCCCGAACCCCATCCATGGCGGTACGACGAACAGGCACCGAGACTTCCGACGACGAGTGCACCGCCGAACAGGCCGAACAGGCTGCGTTTGATCCAGGATTTCATGAGACTTCCTTGTTGAAAAGTGAAGCCTGATGGTGCGATTTGCCGCCCGTGAAGTCCTTTCGCGGCGGTATCGGCGTGTTTCGTTTTATGTCGATCAGCGCACCAGCTCGGCCGCCGGATCGTCGGACTCGAGCACCGACTGCGCCCATGGCGCGAGCTTGCCCGCATCGGCGCGCAGCACCTCCTGCTTCACCGCCAGGATCTGCGACGGGTGCATCGAGAAGCTGCGCAGCCCCAGCCCGAGCAGCAGCCGCGTGAACGTCACGTCGCCGGCCATCTCGCCGCAGACGCTCACGCCCTTGCCCTGGCGCCTGCACTCGACGATGGTGTCGGCGACCAGCCGCAGCACGGCGGGGTGCGCAGGGTCGTACAGATGCGCGACCGCCTCGTCGGCGCGGTCGATCGCGAGCGTGTACTGGATCAGGTCGTTGGTGCCGATCGACAGGAAGTCGAAGTGCTTCAGGAACAACCGGAGCATGAGCGCGGCAGCCGGAATCTCGATCATGGCGCCGAGCTTCACCGCGCCGTAGACCATGGCGCGCTGGTCGAGTTCGGCGCGTGCGGCCTCGATCAGGGCCAGCGTCTGCCGGATCTCGCTCGCATGCGCCAGCATCGGGATCAGCAGATGGATCTCGCCGTGCGCCGCCGCCCGGAGGATGGCGCGCAACTGGGTGAGGAACATCGCCGGGTCCGCGAGGCTCCAGCGGATTGCGCGCAGGCCCAGCGCCGGATTCAGGAGTTCCTGGCGCGCCGACTTGCCGTCGAGCGGCTTGTCGGCACCGATGTCGATGGTCCGGATCGTGACGGGCATGCCCTGCATGCCCTCGACCGCGCGGCGGTAGGCGAGGTACTGCTCTTCCTCGTCGGGCAGACGCGTCAGGTGCTGCGCCTCGCGGCCCATGAAAAGGAATTCGCTGCGGAACAGCCCGACGCCGACCGCGCCGGCCTTCACCGCACCCACGGTGTCCTCGGGCATCTCGATGTTGGCCAGCAGCTCGACGCGCTGGCCATCGAGCGTGACGGCCGATTTGTGCCGCAGCCGGGCCAGCCGGCCACGTTCGAGGTCGCCCTGGCGTTGCTTGAAGCCGTATTCGGCCAGGATGATCGGTGACGGATCGACGATCACCACGCCCGCATCGCCATCGATGATGACCCAATCGTCCTGCCGCACCAGCTGGCTCGCGGTGCGCGCACCGACCACTGCGGGGATGTCCATGCTGCGCGCGACGATCGCGGTGTGCGACGTGCGCCCGCCGACGTCGGTCACGAAGCCGGCGAACACGCTCTTCTTGAACTGCAGCATGTCGGCCGGCGACAGGTCGTGCGCGATCAGCACCAGCGGCACATCGACACCGTCACCTGCCGTTGGATCGCCATGGTCGTCGTCGTCGCGCGCTGCGGCCCGCTTGCGGCGCGGCGGCGAAGGCGCGAGCACGGCCGCGGTGCCCTTCATGCGGTGCAGGATGCGTTCGACGACCTGCTCGAGGTCGGCCTTGCGCTCGCGCAGGTAGTCGTCCTCCATCTCGTCGAACTGCCGCGCGATGATTTCCAGCTGCGTGGTCAGCGCCCATTCGGCGTTGTAGAGGCGATCGGTGATCCAGTGCTTGACGCCGCTGATCAGCGCCTCGTCCTGCAGCAGCATCTGATGCACTTCGAGCAGCGCGGCCAGCTCGTGTGGCGCGTCCTTCGGCCCCATCTGCGCGACGCTGGCCTGCAGCCGGATCAACTCCTCGACGACCGCATTGCGCGCCACGCGCACGCGACCGATCTCGGTATCGATTTCTTCCGGCTTGATGAAGTAGTGCGCGACGTCGATGCGGCTCGACACGACCAGCACGGCGCGCCCGATGGCGATGCCGCGCGCAACCGGAAGGCCGTGCACCGCGAAGGTCATGGGCTACTCGCCTTCGCCGAACTTGTCGTTCATCAGGGCGACGAGCGCGTCCATCGCTTGCTGTTCCTGCTCGCCGATGGTTTCCAGCTCCACGGTGACGCCGATGCCGGCGGCCAGCATCATCACGCCCATGATGCTCTTGGCATTGACGCGGCGATCGCCGCGCGCGATCCATACCTCGCAGGGGAAGCTGCCCGCGAGCTTGGTGAGCTTGGCCGACGCGCGAGCGTGCAGGCCCAGCTTATTGCTGATGATCACGGATGTCTTGGTCACTGTGCTTTCTTCTAGCCTGGTTCTGGGGAGCCGAGACGGCCACCTGCATCACGCCCGCGGTACCGCCGGTCATCGCGCGCTGGACCAGCGCGTCGAGCGGCTCGTTGCGGTAGCTCACGGCACGCAGCAGCATGGGGAGATTGACGCCCGCCACCAGCCGTGAACGCACGCCATCGACCAGTTTCTGGGCGACGTTGCACGGTGTGGCGCCGAACACGTCCGCCAGCACCAGCACCTGCGAGCGCGGCAGCCGCAGACGCTGTTCGAGCGTGATGCGCGCTGCCGCGAGCGTTTCCTCGGGTGAGACGTTGGGCAACACGTCGAGTGCGGCGATATGGTGTTCGCTGTCCGGAAACACATGCAGCGCGCACTGCCGGAGCGCTTGTGCAAGGGGCGCGTGGGCAATGATGAAGAGGCTGTTCATTCAGTAGGGAAGGCGGGTCGCCGATTATGCAGCGCGGTCTTGGGGGCGTGCAGGTTCACGGCAGTCGCAAGCCGTCGAAGAAGGTCGTGACGGCATCGGCGGCGGCCGGCTGGCCGAGCACCGTCGCCTGATAGAGCGCGACGCTGTCGCCGCGGAGCTGCGCAAACCAGAGGACGCGCATGGCATGGCCAGGCGCGCCCGGTTCCGCCGCGGAAACGTCGATGCGAAGCGGCGACGGCGTGCCAGCGGCACGAACGACCTGAACGGCGGCTTCGGTTGCGCCCGCCCCTGCCGCTTGCGTGCGCAAGGCACCCTGCCAAGCGCCCAACCAGGCGGCGGCCTGGTCGGCGTTGCCAGCAACCACGTGCGCCACGGCAAATGTCGCACCGCCCGCCTCACAGCCCGCCATGTCGACCTTGACGGCGGCACCGCCTGCACCCAGCGGCATCTCGCGCACGGCACGGTCCGGCTTGCACGGTAGCAACGCGATCAAGCCGTCGTCACCAACGGGAGCGTCACGCCAGTTGAACGTCGGGCTGCAGGCGGCAAGGAGGATCGCGCCCAACATGAACGCGATGCTGGCGGCCTTTGATCGAATGCGATGCGTTCGGCAGTCGAACGTGGTGCGCAAGGGCCGGTTGGGCATTCGAAAGATCGATTGGACGAATTCAGCGGACGGCGCCGAACACCTTTTGCAGAATGGCGCTGCCGCTGCCCACTGGATCCTGGCGGATCTTGCGTTCTTCCTCGCCGATCACGAGGTAGAGCCCATCGAGCGACTTGGACGTCACATAGCGCTGGATGTTGGCATCGTCCTTCTTGACCAAGCCCATGTCCGACGCCTTGCCCGCCAGCCTGTTGTATTTGTCGGCCAGCTGGACCTTCTCGGTGGCCGTCGTGACCACTGGCAGAAAGCGCTCGGTCAGCGGCGCGCGCGTCTTGCCGACGAAGAACTGGGTGACCGAAGTGTCGCCGCCGGTCAGGATACCCTTGGCGTCCGACACGCTCATGCTGCGGACCGCGTTGAGCAGCAGATCCTTCGCAGCGGGAACCGCCTGCTCCGCCGCACGGTTCATGGCGACAACCAGTTCATCGATGCGACTGCCCTGCCCCATCATGCGCAGCATCTTGGCACCGCTCTCCAAAAAGCCCGGCAAGGGAATGCGCACCTTCGGATTGCCCAGGAAACCGTCGGTGCGACCGAGCAACGACACGGCCACGTTCGCGCCTTTTTCGAGCGCCGCCTTCACGCCACTGGATGCATCACCAGCACTCAGATCGGCCAGCGACAGTGCATAAGCCCGCTGGACAGCCAAGCCCAGCAAGGAGGCCGGCACGAAAACACTGGCGGCACTAAAATTTCTGCGGTCCATTGAACGGTCTCCCATGAAAAAACCCTTGTATGTTGCCGCAATCGCCTTGGCCATGGCCATTGGTGCCGGCGTTTATCTCAACACCGGCGTGGCTGCAGCACCTGCGTCCACCTTTGTGTTGCTGGACGGCAGCCGCAAGAGCACGGAAGACCTGAAAGGCAAGGTCACGCTCGTCAACTTCTGGGCGACCAGCTGCGTGACCTGCGTTGGCGAGATGCCCAAGGTGATCGCCACCTACGACAAGTACAAGTCGCAAGGCTACGACACGCTGGCCGTCGCCATGAGCTACGACCCGCCGAGCTACGTGGTGAACTTCGCCGAGACGCGCAAGTTGCCGTTCAAGGTCGCGATCGACAATACCGGTGCCGTCGCGAAGGCATGGGGAGGCGTCGAGCTCACGCCGACCACCTACGTCGTCAACAAGCGCGGTCAGATCGTCAAGCGTTACGTCGGCGAGCCGGACTTCGCGGAACTGCACAGGCTCATCGAGAAGTTGCTGGCCGAAGCCTGAGCGTTTCCACAACATGCAGGTCGTCATGGGTGCCCTGGCGCACCGCCTTCATCGAGCCGCCATAGAGAAGCGCGCCTCATGAACTCGACCAGACCTCTGTTGGTCACGGCTCGGTCGCCCGAGGAACTGACCCATGTTCGCGCGATCTTCAGCGAATATGCGCAGACGCTGGGCATCGACCTGACGTTTCAGGGTTTCGACGAGGAACTCTCGAGTTTGCCCGGCGATTACGCTGCCCCGCGTGGCACGCTGTTGCTGGCACTCATCGATGCGCAAGACTTGACGCCGCCGCCGAAGGATGAAGTTGTGCTGCAGCTGGCGTCTGGCCAGCAGATGCGTGTCGCAGGCTGCTGCGCGCTGCGGCCGCTCGACGCCGCGGACTACCCCAATGCGGCCGAGATGAAGCGTCTGTATGTGAGGCCATCGTTCCGCGGCCTCGGCCTGGGCCGGCTTCTGGCCGAAGCGATCCTCGACGCGGGACGCAGCGCCGGCTATTCATGCGTGCTGCTCGATACGCTGAGCGACATGGAGTCGGCACGGGCGCTGTATGAGGATCTCGGCTTCGCCGAAGTGCCACCGTACTATCACAATCCGATTGCCGGATCGCACTATCTGAAGGTCGATCTCTAGCCAGACCGACCTTCCAGCGGGCACGAATCAGCCGCGTGCCTGAGTCAGCAGGGTGTCGGCGTCGCTGACTTCGAACTTGCCGGGCGCTTCGACGTTGAGTGACGCAACCTTGCCGTCCTTCACGAGCATCGAATAACGGTTGCTGCGCACGCCCATGCCGCGCCCGGTCAGGTCGAGCGTCAGCCCGGTTGCTTTCGCAAAGTCAGCGCTGCCATCGGCCAACATGCGGACCTTGGCGCCCGTCTTCTGGTCGCGCGCCCAGGCGCCCATCACGAAGGCATCGTTGACGCTCACGCACCAGATCTCGTCGACACCCGCGGCCTTGAAGTCGTCGAAATGCTGAACATAGCCAGGCACATGCTTGGCCGAGCACGTCGGCGTGAAAGCACCCGGCAAAGCGAACAACGCAATCGTCTTGCCCGCCGTGGCCTTGGCAACGTCCACTGGATTCGGGCCAATGCTGCAGCCCTCTCCCTCGACTTCGGAGTATTCCTGCAGGGTGGTGGAAGGGAGGGAATCGCCGACTTTGATCATGATGAAATTGCTCCAGGCAAAAAAGAAAACGGCCCACATTGTGGGCCGTTTTCAGGGGAGGCGTGTGCCTGGGGTCAGACCAGAACGGCCTTCTCGACCAGACGGGTCACGACCCAGTTCTTGGTCTTCGAGATCGGACGGCTTTCCGTGATCTCGATGGTATCGCCGAGGTGGTACTCGCCCTTTTCGTCATGGGCGTGGTATTTGCTCGTCTTGGCCACGATCTTGCCGTAGAGCTCGTGCTTCACACGACGCTCGACCAGCACGGTCACGGTCTTTTCACGCTTGTCGCTGACCACCTTGCCGATCAAGGTGCGCTTGAGGGATTTTTTAGCTTCCGTCATGTTCACTCCTTACTTGGCGGCTTGGGTTTCTTGCTGCTTCTGAGCAAGAATGGTCTTGGCGCGCGCGATATCGCGGCGCGTCACGCGCAGCGTCGAGGTGTTCGACAGCTGTTGCGTGGCTTTTTGCATGCGCAGACCGAAGTGGGCCTTCTGCAGGTCCTTGATTTCGGTTTGCAGGCCGGCGACGTCCTTGTCGCGCAGCGTTGCAGCCTTCGACACCTTGGCCGGAGCTGCAGTTTCTTTCTTCTTGCGTGTTGCCATGGATGTTCTCCTTTAGGCGCCGAGCTGGCGAGCAACGAACGTCGTGCGCAGCGGCAGCTTGGCGGCAGCCAGGCGGAACGCTTCGCGAGCGAGTTCTTCGGGAACACCGACGATTTCGAACACGATCTTGCCGGGCTGAATTTCAGCGACGTAGTACTCGGGGTTGCCCTTGCCGTTACCCATCCGCACTTCTGCGGGCTTGGTCGAAATCGGCTTGTCGGGGAACACACGAATCCAGATACGACCACCGCGCTTCACGTGACGCGAAATCGCGCGACGTGCAGCTTCGAGTTGACGCGCCGTGAGGCGGCCGCGGTCGGTGCACTTCAGACCGAAGTCGCCGAAGGCAACAGAGTTGCCCGTGGTTGCGACGCCGGTGTTGCGGCCCTTTTGTTCCTTGCGGAACTTTCTGCGAGCAGGTTGCAGCATGTTTGTTTACTCCGTGATGAAGAAACCGGCGGACCGGTTTCGTCGAACCGATTACTCGGTCTTGGCACCGTCAGCTGCTGCAGCTGGCGCGGCTTTGCGGACGCGCTTAACGGCGGGTTTCGAGTCACCACCTGCGGTGGCTTCTGCGGGCTTGTCGCTGCCATCGGCCGGTGCGGTGTTGCCACCGATCGGACCACGGGCACCGGCACGCGGGCCAGGGCCGCGGCGGTCCGAACCCGGACGATCGCCACCCGGGCGGCCATCGCGGCGCGGACCACGCGGACGACGCTCGTCGTCAGGACGCGGCGTTTCGACAGCGGGGAGGTCGTTGCGACCCAGCGTGTCACCCTTGTAGACCCAGACCTTGACGCCGATGACGCCGTACGTGGTCTTAGCTTCCGAGGTGCCGTAGTCGATGTCGGCGCGCAGCGTGTGAAGGGGCACGCGACCTTCGCGATACCACTCGGTACGTGCGATTTCGATGCCGTTCAGGCGACCGGCCGACATGATCTTGATGCCCAGGGCACCCAGACGCATGGCGTTCTGCATCGCACGCTTCATGGCGCGGCGGAACATGATCCGCTTCTCGAGCTGCTGCGTGATGCTGTCGGCAATCAGCTGCGCATCGATTTCAGGCTTGCGCACTTCTTCGATGTTCACTGCGACCGGCACACCCAGCTGCTTGCCGAGTTCGCGCTTGAGGTTTTCGATGTCTTCGCCCTTCTTGCCGATCACGACGCCCGGACGTGCCGAGTAGATCGTGATGCGTGCGTTCTTGGCGGGACGCTCGATCAGCACGCGCGACACCGACGCGTTCTTGAGCTTCTTCTTCAGGTACTCGCGCACCTTGATGTCTTCGGCCAGCATGCCCGCGAAGTCGCGGTTGCTGGCGTACCAGCGGCTGGACCAGTTACGGCTGACCGCAAGGCGGAAGCCGGTGGGGTGGATTTTCTGTCCCATAGTCTTCCGGCCTTTTAGTTGCCAACCGTCACGTACACATGGCACGTGGGCTTGCTGATGCGGTTGCCGCGACCCTTGGCGCGAGCGGTGAAGCGCTTGAGCGTGGCACCTTGCTCGACGTAGATGGTCTTGACCTTCAGCTCGTCGATGTCGGCACCGTCGTTGTGCTCGGCATTGGCAATCGCCGACTCGAGCACCTTCTTGATGATCACAGCGGCCTTTTTCTGCGTGAACTGCAGAACGTTGAGCGCTTGATCGACCTTCTTGCCGCGGATCAGGTCAGCGACCAGACGGCCCTTGTCGACCGAGAGGCGGACACCGCGGAGGACTGCACGTGTTTCAGACATGGTCGTTCCTTACTTCTTCTGGACTTTCTTGTCCGCGGGGTGCCCCTTGAACGTACGCGTGAGCGCAAATTCGCCGAGCTTGTGGCCGACCATCTGGTCGGTGATGTACACAGGCACGTGTTGCTTGCCGTTGTGCACGGCAATGGTCAGACCGATGAACTCGGGCAGAACCATCGAACGACGCGACCAGGTCTTGATCGGCTTCTTGTCCTTGGTCGTCACAGCCTTGTCGGCCTTGGCCACCAGATGGTGGTCGACGAAAGGACCCTTCTTGAGAGAGCGTGTCATTTGCTATCCCCTTATTTCTTGCGACGCGACACGATGAAGACCTGCGTGCGCTTGTTGTTACGGGTGCGATAGCCCTTGGTGAGATTGCCCCACGGGTCGACCGGATGACGGCCTTCGCCAGTCTTGCCCTCGCCACCACCGTGCGGGTGGTCGACCGGGTTCATCACCACACCGCGAACGGTCGGGCGAATACCCATGTGACGCTTCACACCGGCCTTGCCCAATTGGCGCAGGCTGTGTTCTTCGTTGGCCACTTCGCCGATCGTTGCGCGGCATTCGACGTGAATGCGGCGCACTTCGCCGGAGCGCATGCGAACCTGTGCATAGACGCCTTCGCGTGCCAGCAACGTCGCCGAGGTGCCTGCCGAGCGAGCGATCTGCGCGCCCTTGCCGGGTTGCAGTTCGATGCAATGGATGGTCGAACCCACGGGGATATTGCGGATCGGCAGCGTGTTGCCAGCGCGGATCGGAGCTTCCGAACCGCTCAGCAGCGTTGCACCGGCTTCAAGACCGCGCGGAGCGATGATGTAACGGCGCTCGCCATCGGCGTAGCACACCAGCGCGATGTGGGCGGTGCGGTTCGGGTCGTACTCGATGCGTTCGACCTTGGCCGGGATGCCGTCCTTGTTGCGCACGAAGTCCACCACACGGTAGTGGTGCTTGTGGCCACCACCCTTGTGACGGGTCGTGATGTGACCGTTGTTATTGCGACCGGCCTTCTGGAATTGCGGTTCCAGCAGCGCAGCGTGAGGAGCACCCTTGAAGAGGTGGTCCCGCGAAATCTTCACCGCGCCGCGTTGGCCCGGCGAAGTGGGTTTCATCTTGATGACGGCCATGATTAAGCGCCTTCCCCGACGAGGTTGAGCTCTTGACCTTCCTTCAGCGTCACATAAGCCTTGCGAACGTTGTCGCGACGGCCCATGGACTTGCCAAAGCGCTTGGTCTTGCCCTTGGTGTTGAGCACCGACACGCCCTTGACTTCGACCTTGAACATCAGTTCAACAGCGGCCTTGATCTCGGGCTTGGTGGCGTCTTGCAGCACCTTGAAAGTGACGGCATTCGACTTCTCGCCGACCATCGTTGCCTTTTCGGACACGATTGGCGCGACCAGCACGGCCATCAGACGGCCTTCTTCGAACTCGCGTTCGGCAGGCGTAGGATTCATGCGGCTCATGCGAACATCTCCTTGAGCTTGTCGACGGCACCCTTGGTGACGATCACCTTCTTGTAGTGCACCAGCGACACCGGATCGGCATAACGCGGCTCGACGACGAGCACGTTCACCAGGTTGCGCGAGGCGAGATACAGGTTCTCGTCGACTTCTTCGGCGATCACGAGCACCGATTCAAGGTTCATCGCCTTGAACTTGGCTGCCAGCGGCTTGGTCTTGGGCGAATCGACCTTGATCGAATCGACCACTGCCAGACGGCCTTCGCGAGCGAGCTGCGAGAAGATGGCGGCCATGCCGGCGCGGTACATCTTCTTGTTGATCTTCTGCGAGAAGTTTTCGTCGGGCATGTTCGGGAAAATCCGGCCGCCCCCACGCCACAGTGGCGAGGACGTCATACCGGCACGGGCGCGGCCCGTTCCCTTTTGCTTGAAAGGCTTCTTGGTCGAGTGATGGACCTGTTCGCGGTCCTTCTGGGCGCGCGTGCCTTGACGGGCGTTGGCCTGGAATGCCACGACGATCTGATGGACCAGATCTTCGTTGTAAGCACGGCCGAACACGGTCTCAGGTGCGTCGTACTTCGACGCAGCCTGGCCTTGGTCATTCAGGAGTTCGAGTTCCATTACTTCGCTCCTTCAGCCGCTTGCGGCTTGGCCTTGATCGCCGGACGAACGGTGACGAAGCCACCCTTCGAACCCGGAATCGCGCCCTTGATCAACAGCAGTTGACGTGCTTCGTCGATGCGGATCACGTCGAGGTTTTGCGTGGTCACGGTGACGTCGCCAAGGTGGCCCGTCATGCGCTTGCCTGGGAACACACGACCTGGATCCTGCGCCATACCAATGGAACCCGGCACGTTGTGCGAACGGCTGTTACCGTGCGACGCGCGCTGCGAGCTCATGTTGTGACGCTTGATGGTGCCTGCGAAGCCCTTGCCGATAGAGGTGCCTTGCACATCCACCTTCTGGCCAACCGCAAACACGCTGCCAGCGGAAATCACGCCACCGGCCTTGTGCTGACCGGCCGTATCGGCGGTCACACGGAATTCCTGGATGATTTCACCCGCTTCGACACCCGCCTTGGCGAGATGTCCGGCTGCAGGCTTGGTCACGCGCGATGCCTTGCGCGAGCCGAATGTCACTTGAAGCGCGACGTAGCCGTCGGTTTCTTGCGACTTGATCTGGGTCACACGGTTGTTGGACACATCCACCACCGTGACAGGAACTGCGTCCCCATCATCGGTGAAGAGACGCATCATCCCCACCTTGCGGCCCAGCAACCCGAGGGAGTTGCTCAGACTCATTTGTTTTCTCCAAAAATGGAAGTCCTCTTGCGCCGCTGCCACTTCAATTGGCGACAGCGTTTGACCGGAGACCGGCCTACGAAAGAGGGTTGATAAAACTCAACCCATTTGCGTGCGAACGCGCAAAACGGGCAGAGCCGGCGATTATAGCCCGCGCACACCGAAGCATGCAAGTCGCTGCACCGCAACAAAAAAGCCCGCCGGCTGATAGCCGACGGGCTTTCGCACAGTGCGCAATGACGCGTACTTACTGCAGCTTGATCTCGACGTCCACGCCAGCCGGCAGATCGAGCTTCATCAGCGCGTCCACGGTCTTGTCGGTCGGATCGACGATGTCCATCAGGCGCTGGTGAGTGCGGATCTCGAACTGGTCGCGCGACGTCTTGTTGACGTGCGGCGAACGCAGGATGTCGAAACGCTTCATGCGGGTCGGCAGAGGCACGGGGCCCTTGACGATCGCGCCAGTGCGCTTGGCGGTATCCACGATTTCAGCGGCCGACTGGTCGATCAGCTTGTAGTCGAACGCCTTCAGGCGGATGCGGATCTTTTGCTTGGTTGCCATGGTGTGTCCTTTGCCGTATGAATTAAGCGAGGACCTTGGCCACGACGCCCGAGCCGACGGTCTTGCCGCCTTCGCGAATGGCGAAGCGCAGGCCTTC